>CASBHZ010000072.1 GCA_949123685.1 uncultured Bacteroidales bacterium
TGTAAAAAACGTCATCGATATGTAACAGCCATCCGCTTGATTATGAGGTTCACAATCCACTAACCTTAATGACGGAAGAGACTTAAGCAACTCCTCGGCAACAAGGGCAACGACACGGGCACATTCCACGGGACCACGTCCTGCCGTTATCTGTATAAATTTTTTCATTCGCACTTATCTTTTATATTGAGTTTCGGTCTGACCATCGCAACAATATCCACCGTGGGTTTTATAAATTCAAGGATCTCTCGGGCAGGCTTGTATGCCATGGGGGATTCATCAATAGTACCCATGCACACAGAAGTTGAAAATATGCCGGACATCGTATCTTCAAAATCATCAAGAGAGATTTGCTTCTTAGCCTGAGCACGCGACATTATCCGTCCGGCACCATGTGGCGCAGTATTAAGCCACGTTACATTCCCTTTACCCACACATATCGCTATACCGTCACGCATATTGAAAGGAATTGCAACCCTCTTCCCTTCCGACGCATCTATAGCACCTTTTCGCAGCATAGGCACCTCCTCAGTCAGTGAAATATAATTATGAGTCGTGAATATCGACTCAACGCATTTAGCTTTACATAGCTTTTTAAATATGGTGAAAATACGGTCACGTATAACCAGATGATTATATAGGGCATACGCTTGGGCAACTATCATATCCGACAAATAACCATTGAGCGCATCTCCCTGCAAATAACCTACATACTCGGCACATTTAGAACCGTTCGCAATATTGCGCCAGTAGTTAGCAACCTTAACTCCAAGGTTTCGTGAACCGCAATGGATAGCCAGCCACCCATCCCCACACAAATCATCTTCACCATATTCAATAAAATGATTGCCCCCTCCAAGCGAACCGAGACTCTTATAGAAAACACCCTCTTGAAGCTTGACTCGCCTGCAAAAATCAGTAATAAAACGGGCATCGATCCGTGAAACTTCGTTTATATGATCAGGAGCCGCAGAACGCGCTTTCTGGAATTGAGAGTTCAAGAATCTGAAAAGCTCTTTTTCATTAAGCAAATTACTGCTGCATATATCAGCACCGGTAGGAATCACATCCCTGATCCTATGGTCAAGCAGAGCTAAATCTTCCGAAGCCACCTTGCCTGACAACCTATGCATCGATATGGTGCAGCCGATGTCAACACCCACATGATCAGGATTTACGTATGTACCAACCGGATAAGCGGTGCCAACGTTGCAAGAACTGCCAGAATGCACATCCGGCATCTGCACTATGCGCACACCCGCCATTGCCGGATGATCGCAAAGATCCTTAATCCATTGCAGGGCTGATTCATCTATATTATCGGTGAATATTTCAGCCGAAGTTGATTTACCTTGTATAATCATATGATTCATCACTTAGAATTTTCGGCAAAATAAAACACAGTGTGCGCAATTGATTTGCGCAGCATGAGAAAAAATGTTAGCTTTGCAAAAAAACATCATCACAATGCCACTTAACCGCGCCACGCTCATAAGAATTTCCACTATTGACCGCTGCCTGCAAAACCATTACAGGCGTTGGACAATCAACGACCTAATGGATGCATGCACCGATGCATTAGCAGAGTTCGAGGGCAGAAGCAAACCCGTAAGCCGGCGCACATTTCAAAACGATCTTGCCCTGATGCGAAGTGACCGTCTCGGATATAACGCACCTATCGTAGTAAAAGACAACAAATATTATGAATATGAAGATCCGGATTTCAGCATCACTCACCTCCCTCTTAACGAAGAAGGACTTGACGCCCTTAATTCGGCACTCGACATCCTCAGACAGCTACAAGGATTTCCACAGCTTGCATCATCAATAGAGACTATCAGCAAACTCAATGAACAGATCTCCCGCCATACAGGATCAACTCCTCCGGCAATGGACATGGAATATGTTCCCAATTATCGGGGAGCCCAGTTTATCGGGAAGATATACGATGCCGTAAGAAAACAACAGACCATCGTTATTGAATACCAGTCATTCAAAGCGCATAAACCAGACACAATGGCTGTTTATCCATATCTGCTGAAGGAATATCGCAACCGATGGTTCTTGATCGGAGAGAAAACTACCAACAGCAGTCCACATGTAAACATATTCGCGCTTGACAGGATCCATTCCGTTGAGACAGACAGAACTCATCCTTTCAAAAAATGTGTTGATTTCGATCCTGAACATTTTTTTGACGACACAATCGGAGTAACCAGGCAAATCTGCGACAAGCCTCGCCGGGTAGTGATAAAGATCGACCGGCAACAGGCACCATACGTAGAATCAAAACCCTTCCACAAGTCACAAAAGATTGAACAGAGATTCCGGGACGGCAGCATTCAGCTATCGCTTAAAGTTGTTATAAACAACGAGCTTGAACGCCTTATCCTCGGCTACGGAGGTCACGCAGAAGTAATCGCGCCACCTGAATTTCGCGAAAAAATTTCCGAAAGCATATTCAAAGCAGCCTCCCGCTACCAACACTCACCAATGCTTTAAATGCTACTATAAATGCAGCTTTAAATGCTACTATAAATGCAGCTTTAACGCTACTTCAATTCCACTTCAATTCCACTTTAAAAGAATTTTTAATAAATTTCATTGAAAAATTTTGCAAATTAAAAAAAAATACCTAACTTTGCACTCGCAAAACCGAAACAACCACTTCTTTCAAGTTAATCGGTAACAACGATGGTGCCATAGCTCAGTTGGTAGAGCAAAGGACTGAAAATCCTTGTGTCCCCGGTTCGATTCCTGGTGGCACCACCAGTTAAAATGCTGAAAATCAGAGAGTTAGATAAATTCTGACTCTCTTTTTTTATGCCGTTTTTGCCCGAAATACACCACGAAAACGCAGACTGTGTAAACCAACGTGTAAACCGTGTCAACCACAGTAAACGTAATCTGTTACAAGTCTAAAGTGCTTAGTAACAGCGAATCACCTCTAATGCTGAGGGTGAACAAAGACCGAAAACGTAAATATGTCAGTCTTGGCATATCCGTACTTCCTGAACATTGGGACTTCTCAAAGAATCAGCCAAAGGCAGATTGTCCCAACAGAGAGTACATCGAAATGCTCATAGCCGATAAGATTAAAGAATATTCGGCTAAAATAATAGAGCTAAAGGCTAACAATCAAGAGTTTACTGCAACTTCTCTCGTTGAGAGAGTCTGTGTAAACCGTGTAAACCGACAGACGGTAGGCGACTTTATCACAAATCACATCAGCCATCTAATGACGGCAGGTTGTAAGAGTTACGCATTGTCAATCAGACAGCTATATAACTCAATGGTCGAATTCAACCGCCACCTTGATATTCCGTTTGCAGATATTGACGTAGCTTGGCTTAGACGCTATGAGCTTTTTCTAAGGGAGAAACGTTTGGCAGAGAATACAATCGGAATACGTTTCCGCACTCTCCGCTCAATCTACAATTTGGCGATGGAGGAAAACGTGGCTTCTCCTGACAGCTATCCGTTCAAGAAGTTCAAAGTGTCGAAACTTCATCAGGAAACAGCCAAGCGAGCCTTATCAAAAGAGGATATTGAACGTGTGCTGTCCTACAAGTCCACAAATCGCTATATGCGCTTACCTATTGACATCTTTGCTTTCACTTACTACTGCGGAGGAATCAACTTTGTGGATATAGCGCATCTGACAAGGGCAAATATCGTGGACGGTCGTTTGATATACAAGCGTCAAAAGACCAAGAAGCTGATAAAGATTCCGCTTCAATCGCAAGCCGTGGCACTCATAGATAAGTACCGCAATGATGAATCGCCCTATCTCTTTCCGATTCTGTCAGCGTTCCACAAGACAGAAGTTCAGCAAGCCAACAGAATCCACAAGGTAATCACAAAGGTTAATGACCGCTTGAAACAGATTGGAGAATCTCTGAATCTGCCTATCACACTAACGACCTATGTAGCACGGCACAGTCAGGCTACGGTGATGAAACGTGCCGGAGTGTCAACAGCTGTAATTCGTGAGATTATGGGGCATAGTTCTGAACGAGTTACGCAGATTTATCTTGACAGCTTCTACAATGAACAAGTGGATAACGCTCTGAAATCTCTTTAATGCTTAAATAGTCCTGCCTATCATAACGATAGGTGGGATTATTTTTTTAACTTTACACTAAAATTCCAATTATGAAAGAACTTGATTTTTCGCAATACAATACAGCGATAATTATTGGCAATGGATTTGATATAAATTTAGGTTTGCCTACTGGTTATGAAAACTTTATAGAAAGTGCTCAATTTGAGACGCTGATAAACAATGGCAATCAACTTGCTGTGCATTTGAAAAACAATTATAATTTAAAGAATTGGATTGACATAGAAAAGGAGCTTTCATTATATTCGATGGAGGGTGCTACCGAATCTTACAAAAAAGAATATGATGATTTATCGGCGAGCCTTACCGATTATATCAATGATATTGACTACTTAAAAATGAAAAAACATGGAGCCGCATATGATTTGATGCACCAAATAGCTAAAGGCAAGAGTTTTATAATATTGGATTTTAACTATACGAAGTCAATTAGGCTATTGCTTTCTAATTTTGGACTTTCTGATGAAAGAATTGAGCTATGTCATTTAAAGGTACATGGTGAAGCAGAAAAAAGGAATATCGTTTTTGGGGTTGAGGACAAAGCTCCTATAAAGCCTGAGCATGTTTTTATTAGAAAGGCATATAACAAATCATTTAAGGCTTTAAATTTTACGGAACTATACAAGAATGTAAGTTCGGTGATGTTTTTCGGCCACTCATTAGGAGAATCAGACCATACTTATTTCAAGGAATTATTCCAAAACAGTTGCCTAAATATAAGCGACACATTACAGTGTACATATCGCAAAAAATTCTATTTCTTTCATTATAAAGAAGATGGCTATTATAGATTAATGCAACAATTAGATACATTAACCTACACAAGTTTAACTACATTTAGGCAATATAACAACATAGAGTTTATTGATGTGTTTGAATATGAAGAAAAACATAGTTGATAAAATTTGATACAATGGATATTTCCGAATTCATACAGACACGCCCCACATACCCCTCACTTCCTGATAATTATTGGGAAAATGCTGAATATGAGGATGAGATATATTGCAATGCGTGGTTACAGAAATATCCTGAACAAGAACGTGCCGACATAAAGGAGCGGTTGGAATACATACGCAGATACTCCCTGCAATTTCCTGATTTTGACGGTGAGATATGGGAGCCTGAACAATCGGCATACCGGCATTATGACGCACGAAGTCAGAAAATGGCGAATTGCGGACTGTCTGAATCTGAATTTTACGATTTCGACATTATGCAAGAAGCGATTAATGATTTAGGGCTGTCACCTAAAGCCACATTTGAGTTTATCCTATATGTGTGGCATGAACTATATAAATGGCTCTATCGTGGCAATATCGAAATGATAGACAGCCGGATTAAACGGCTTATCGCAAGGATAGACGCACGTCCTGATGACAAGTTGGAACTTGACATAAAGGTAGGTGGCAGACATTTCAGATTCTCAAACGAGCGATTTATAAAGTCGCTCATAGCCAATTATGTAAACAGCAACATTGAATCAGGCGCAGAAGAAATCTATCCGACAAAACGCGAAATTGACTACATTCTTATCTGTACCTTATTGAGAAATCTCCCTATAAAGTACAAAAAACGGAAAAAAGGTACGTTCACCCAAGCAGAGAGAAATTTCGGATTATCAGTGCTTTGGCTTACGGGAGAACTAAACCATCTGAAAAACGACGACCCTACGGATTACTGCACAAAAGACAACAACGCCACTTTCGACAAACTGATGAGAGATTACAAGGATATGAAACTTCCGGCAATATGCCCCCTCGTTTAGAGTAAGAAAATCACGAAAATTCTACGCTTACACAGCATTGCGGGTTGATATAATTTTGCCACCGCAATCAGGAAAGCAGACCGCACGTTGCGGCTGACCTAACCCCTGACTGCCACGAAAATTATGTTTACAATAAACGCAGTACCCGCAACAGTAGAAGTTTACAACAACGCAGAAGCCCACAAGGAAGTGCGGGCGATGATGGCTCGTGGCGAGCGCATGGCGATGTTCTTCGCCCTCGACAAGTACGGTTGCGAAACCGTCAGAATCGAAAGCCGTACCACGCAACGGTTCACCTACCAACTCAACCAAAAAAGCCTTGATTGGCTACTCGGCTATCTCACCAACGGAACGACAGAGGATTGCGATGTTGACCCCACCGCTCCCGACAAGACATCAGAAACGAGCGATGACAGTTTCCGTAAGAATATGCTCATGGCGTTTGTCAATGCCAACGTGGGTAACTTTCAGACACGCCCTGCGTTTCTTGACCGACCGGGCAGATTGACAACCACCGCTACTTTCAAGCACGGCTCAATTCAATTCTTCACAGAACGAGATACGGAGATAGAGAACTTCCTCCAAGAGCATAAACTCATCGGCTAACAACTATCACTCAGAGAATGGGGAGGGATTGCACCCCTTTCCCATTCTCTTAAAACCTCCAATTCAACAATATTTCACCTTAATATATGGAAAGAAAGGCAGTCAGCATAAGCAAAGGGCAACATCTTAGTGATGTGTACCCGACAATAGAAACGAATACGATTCTGTGTAAGAAGCTAACGGGTCTTGGCGCGACATATTCCGAGATAACAGCACAGCACAACTCTATAATTGTCGTGCCGAATCTTCCGGCTATCACGGGCAAATGTGCAATACATAAATCCGACAATCTTTTTGGTGTAAAGCAAAGAATCACAACTGATGATGTTGTAAAGTACCTTGAAGATACGTTGGCGAAGAAGAAGTTTATCAAGTTGATTGTAACGCCTGAAAGTTTTTATAAGGTGAAAAACGCCTTTACGGAAGTGGATATGAATATGTACGTCAATTGCTTTCTTCTCCTTGACGAGTGCCACAAGTTGATAAAAGATAGGGATTACCGTGCCGATATAGTTCTGCCGATAGAGGACTTCTTCAAGTTTGATGAAAAGGCTCTTGTGTCGGCTACTCCTATCATTCCGTCAGACCCTCGCTTTGAGGAATACCGATTCAAGATTGTGGAAATTGTTCCTGATTTCGACTACAAGCAGGATATTCAGTTTATCCACACTAACAATATGCTTGAAACATTCCGAATCATTCTGTCACAAATGGAGGAACAACAGAATCCGAAACGAAGCATCTGTTTCTTTATCAACAGCACGGATATGATATTACAACTTATCACCAAACTTGGAATCGCAGACAGAAGTTCGGTCTTTTGTTCTGATAAAAGCGTAGTTAAGTTAAAAGGACTTGGCTTCAAAAAGGCTTATACTGATTGGGAAGATAAGCACAAAGCTGATTTTATGTTCTTTACTTGCCGTTTCTACAATGCTCTTGATATAGAAATGGAAGAAAAGCCTGACGTGGTTTTTGTGAGTGAGCCATATTTTGCCGAATACACAATTGTTGACCCTTGTACGGATGTTGTTCAGGCATTAGGTAGATTCCGCAAAGGCATATCATCTGCAACCCACATACTTTCCACCAAAAGCACCATTCAACAACGTACAAAAGAGGGAATCACAGAATTTATAAATGCAAGCGAACACGCATATTCGGTAATCAACACCTTATATAACAGCACCAATACGAAAGAAGAACGCAACGCTTTCAGAATAGCAATGGAATCATTGCCATACAGCAATATGCTCCGATATGGCGAGAAAGATTACTTTGCCATTGATAACTACATTGATGATGAGTTGGTAAAGTCGGCATATAACAATCTCAATTCTCTGTTAGCACTCTATAAAGAGAGTGGATATTTCAACATTCTCACTGTTGACAAAGCCATGTTCCGATTCGGTGAACATGAAAGGCTGTCTCTATTCGGCACTGTAAACTGTACAAAGACCCTCCGAATGAAAATCGTTGAGATTCTTGATAATATTAAGGACGATATGGGAACGGCTCTTTTCGATTCATACGTCAATGAACTGCGTGAGAAAGATTCTTTTATAGTGGATGCTTATTTTTCTCTTGGTAGAGAGATTATCGAACAGAACAAATACGGAGTAAAGAGAATCCGTGAACTGATGATTATAAAGGAGTACAACGAGAATCGAAACTGCGATGCGTTTAGAAAAGCATTACTAAACTCCTTTGAGGTTGGGAAGAAATATCTACTTGACTATGTAAAAAGCGAGTTGATTCGCCTACATACCAAATTTAATGTGAAATATCCTAAAGCGATAACGGCACGGACAATCAAAGAATATTTTGATGTTGATGATAAAGCTCGAATCGGGAATAGTAAGGCAATACTTATCAAATCTCTCAAAATTTAGAATGGCGTACTTTTTTCTGAAAATTGACTTTTAATAGGGTGATTTCAGAAAAAGTACATGATTCATAAGATTCTGAATTGACAAACGGTTTTACTTCTATTTGTCGGTTCAGGGTTGTAAGCCGGATTATATATAATTTTCAAATTCATAAAAATTCGATTCTAATTAAAGTCCGAATAGCAACACGCAATTTCTTTCTAAATACGGCAAGAAGCCAATTATAAAATCGGAAAACTCAAAACGTGCCTTTTTCAGCCATTCCATAAATAAGATTTTCAAAGCAGAGAGGTACGACCACCTTAAAACTATCCCCCCTGCTATAAATAATACGTCCTGAAAAAATTTCGGAGAGTTGTCTAAATGCGACTTCACCCTAAAAAATGTCCCCTCCCTCCATGTCGAAAGAAAAACGAATCGGATTCAGGTCTGCCACCATATATGAGAATTTAACCTATCCTGATATTGACCGCTATTGTTTTCCTGACGGTAACAGTTATCGTCCAAGTAATCAATAAACACTTACTCCAACATGGAAACAACCACCGCAACCGCATTGGCAACTATCGCCACAACCGACCTCAACACCGTAGCCGAAGATGTGCAGTTTGAGGACATCAACGTAACCACCGCTCCCTCCGTCACTTTCCTTGAAGCCAACACATCGGCTATCTCAATCGAGGAACTGACCGTTAACTGTGTCGTACCGACATGGGCGAATCAGGAGCTTACAATCTCTCATCAGGACTTCATCAACACCGTGCATGACGCCGCCTGCAACGTGTTCAGCGGAGAACTCATCAATCAGTCGGAAATACGTGTGTCGCACATCGTCCGTGGGCGCATACCCTCCGCTCTCGGCAAACGTGCGTCTGAACTCCTTGAATCGGAAAAGACGCAGTTCTATCAGCGACTCGCCTTTGCGTTCACCATTCCTTCTATCCATGAGACGATAGACGGGCAACGCCTTGAACTCTGCATAGGCGGTGTGCGCAACTACAACGACCTGAATCTCTACCGTGCCAACCGTGGTGCAGAGAAGTTCTCAGTCTTTATAGGCTGGCGAATGAACGTCTGCTCAAATCAGGTGCTTACGGGGCAAGGGGCGAAGATTCAGCTTGAAGTGATGTCGCTCCATGACCTCTACAAGCAGGTGCTTGACTTGTTCTATACGTTCCGTCCGGCACAAGACATTCATCTGTTGCAGACGCTTTCGCAAACCCGCCTGACCGAAACGCAGTTCGCTCAAATCGTAGGGCGCATGAGGCTTTATCAGGCTCTGCCGAACCGCTATCAGCGCAACGTGCCAAAACTCCTGATAACCGACAGTCAGATTAACAACGTCTGCCGTGACTTCTACGTAGATCCGAACTTCGGGGTCAAGGACTGCACGATTTCGATGTTCGACTTCCACAACCTCCTGACGGAAGCCAACAAGAGCAGTTACATTGACAGCTATCTGCAAAGAGCCGTCAACGCTACCGAAGTGTCGGTTGGCATCTGCAACGCTCTGCACGGCGATTCGCAATACGCTTGGTTCTTGGGCTGAGTGCTTATTGATTCCTGAAAAATCGGGCATTTCCCAGTCTGTGGGGAGTGTCCGATTTTCTTTCCCAAGACACTATATATCAGATATAAAAATCATAAAATTTCGGACATGACAACCGATAACATAGTTTCAGAAATACAACTCAAATATCAACCGCAACCACTCACGGAGACCATACACGGAGCGAAAGACATTCACCAACTCCTGATAAACCGTGTCTTTGACGCTGACACCATAGGCTACAAGGAATCGTTCAAGGTCTTGCTTCTCAATCAGGCGAACAAGATAATCGGCTACGCCACCATATCTGACGGAGGACTGACATCTACCGTTGTTGATGTGCGTGTGGTGATGCAGACCGCATTAGTCACCAATGCCACATCAATAATCCTCGCCCACAACCACCCGTCAGGCAATCCCATTCCAAGCGTACACGACGACAACCTTACAAAGAAAATCAAGTCAGCGTGTGAGCTTATGGATATTCGTTTGCTCGACCATATCATAGTAACGCCATTCGACAGCTTCTATTCCTACTGCAACGAGGGCAGACTGTGAAAATCCATGTTGTAGAGCATATTCCGTGAAATTTCGCTTTCCAATATAGCCCCACCAATGACATTTTTTAGTAACTTTGCAACTGATTCGCAGTCGTGCCATAGAGTTGGCGTAGTTGAATCAGACTTTTTTACTAAAAGGTGTTATTGAAATCTGCTTCAATCATCAAATCTCGCAAATTTGAAATTCCACGAAGCCGGTTGACAATAGCACCTGCACTGATTGCTTATACCCTGCCGAGATTGGCAGATTATATAGCAAAATCGGTGTGGGGCTATTGTTTTATCCGTGGAATAGGCAAATGCGAGAGCCTGATGATTGGATAAGACAAGATAAAATCCTCACACCTTTTTTATGTTCAATAACTAAACAGTTCCGCAGAGGATTGAGGAACACGCAATTAGTATGAAAGCAAAAAGGCTTCTATCATTTGCCTTTGCAATCCTCATGCTTGCCGGAACAGCAACCGCCCAAATCAACAAAGGGTACAAAGGCATGGTGAACGCAGGGTGGATTCTTCTCTCGGAGGATGTCAGTTTTGAGGCTCTGACAATCCACGGCTACCAATTCAATCCGCATCTTTTTGTCGGAGGTGGTGCCGGAATCAACTATTATTCTTCGGGATCTGACGATGCAGGATACATACCCATTTTCGCAGACATTCGCGGTTATCTTCTGAAAGGCCGGATTTCACCATATGGCGAAGCTAAGATTGGCGGACAAGTCACATTCAACGGAAACGGAACATCCGGCTTATACTTCGCTCCTGAAATCGGTTGCTCATTCGCCACATCCAAGAGATTTGCCATAGATGTAGCTGTCGAATATATCCTACACCGAGACCAGAATATAGCACCGACAGCATCCGGTCGAATCTGCAACATAGATGCCGGAGGTCTGTGCCTTAAACTCGGAATAGAGTTTTAACTCCATATAATTAATAATTTAACAACAATCTCAAGATGAAAAAAATCAAGTTTCTCACGCTTGCGCTCTTTGCGGTGCTTGCGTGTGTCAGCTTCGCTTCATGCAGTGACGATGACAAGGACGAACCCCAAACTGTCAATGACCTGATTGGCTCGGTTTGGGAAGCAGTAAATCCGCACACGGGCTATCCTACCAAGGTGGAAGTAAAAGACGTCTCAAAGTGTGTCGTGACGGTCTACGAGCCCAATTCCACCACAATCTACCAGCGTGACGAATGCACCTATACTTACGATTCCAAGACGGGTGCGTTCAGTGTAAGATTCGATGATTACAATGTCACCGGATTCATCAAAGGAGATACAATGACATTGACCGACAACCGATACGGTACATTTGATTTGAAAAGAGTCAAATAGAAACTCCCTTGCTCATCCAATACAGCACCATTGCACTTTCGCATCGGTGCTGTTTTTTTCTTGTACATTTTTCAGAAATAATCCATTTCATAGGACAGATTCAGAAAAAGTACGTTTGAAATTGAATGATTCTTGCTTTGATAAAGCCTCTATGTCAGAGATTTTCGCTAATTTTGCGTTAAGCCTTAGCATTCAGCACACTGTTAATGAAATGTGGGGCATAAGGCGAAACCTTATAGCGACTTTTTGAATGGCGCAGTTAATACCATCAATTGAAACGATTCTCCGTTTTAAAGTTAAGCCTACAGACGGAGAATTGACATTACTACGCCATTTAGAAAAAACTTTAGATGACAGCTATGAAGTTTTCTTTAATCCTTATTTAAATGGTGACCGCCCCGATATTATAATTCTCCGTAAAGGACACGGGGTTCTAATTATTGAAGTTAAAGATTGGATTTTATCTCATCACTATATCGACGAGCGGAAGAAGTGGCATTTTGTAAACCCACATAACAACGAAGATTCTGTAGAAAAATCGCCGATAGACCAAGTCCTTAAATACAAGGAAAATCTATTTGATTTACATATAGACTCTTTATTAAATCTTAAAATTCAAAACATCAAGAATTTCAATATCGTAGGATGTGCCGTTTACTTTCACAAAGCCGATGCTACGGAAATTGAGGAACTCATGATTATTCCTTTCAAGGGGGATAAAAGATATTTGGATTTTCTGAATTACAATATTGGATTAATTGGTTGCGATTCGTTACAAAATGGTGGACTAAATAATGTGCTTGCGAAATTCCACATAAATGCTAATTGGCAATCACTTTATTTTACGGAAGAACTTTATAATAATTTCAAAAGAATCCTTACTCCCACTGTCCACATGATGACAGATGGGCAAACCATTGTCTATGACAATCGCCAATCAGAAGTGATTACTCGACAAGTTAAACAGATGAGAGTAAAAGGAGTGTTTGGTTCAGGAAAAACCACAGTCCTCGTGGCAAGAGCAGTGCAAGCATACCTCCGGCTAAAAAAGGATAACCCCAATCCTAAAATCTTAATACTTACCTATAACCTAACTCTACGGAATTTTATTCATGATAAGTTGATGCAAGTTCAGCAGGAATTTATCATTCAAGACTTTATAATAATCAATTATCATCAATTCATAAATGCCGAATTAAACAACATGGGCATTGACATAAAAGTTCCTCAAAGCATTAAAGGGGGCGAGATATCCGCATACCTTGATGCAAACTATTATTCAAACGAACATTTATTTGAGCATTATAAGGATAGAATTGTGCCATACGATACCATTTTAATTGATGAGATTCAAGATTATAAGCGAAGTTGGATGAATATCATAAAAAATTCATTTTTAGCTGAGGGTGGAGAATATATGCTTTTTGGTGATGTGAAACAAAACATATATGGGAATCCGATTGAGAATAAAGATGTCGTTACTAATATCCCTGTGCGTCCAACAGAATTAAAGAAATGCTATCGTTCAGATTCTAAAATTAGAGATTTGACAATAGCTTTTCAACGTGCGCTGTTCAATGAGAAATACTACATTGATGATTTTTTAGAGCAAAATGGAATAGGATTGTTTGATTCATTTGAGAAAGAAGGATATGTCAACTATATCTATCTTTCAAATGCACAAATAGTTTCTACACTTTATACAATTGTTCATGAGAACATCTTAAATAGGATTAATAATGTTTCTCCTAACGATATAACGATATTAGGATATACAACGCCTTTATTACGGGAATTTGACCATTATTATAGATTGCTTTCAAGAGAGAAAACAAAAACTATGTTTGAAACTCCTGAAATCATGTACCGTAATCAATTGAATTTTATTAGTGAAAGGGATAACCCATGGTTTGGTAACATTTTTAAACACTTGGTTAAAATACATTTCCCTAACAATACAAATTTAAATGATTGGCAAATATCTAAACTCAAATCTTATATAGCATTATTATTAGCCACATATGAAATTTATAAGAAATATCCTGAACGACTAAATGAGATATTACGAGAGACCTGCAACAAATGCAAAATATCAAAAGATGCTTTTGAAGCATGGCTGGAACATTATGCAGATTCAATATCTGCCTTTAGAATATTAGTCCATAATGCGGATTACGAATTTATTCGCAAAAATAAAAAAATGAATTTTTGGATGAATTGTGGGATGGTCAAGGTTTCTACCATTCATTCTTTTAAAGGATGGGAAAGCCAAGCAATATTTCTAATTGTAGAAAACAACACATCCAAAGAAGAATTTAATGAATTGCTTTACACTGGGATAACACGAGCAAGAGAGAATCTTGTGGTAATCAATTTCGGAAACACAGCATATCATAAAATATTAAAACCTTTATTTGATAAAGTGAATAATACCTGATTTTGACAAACGTACAATTTTTATGATTTCCTTGTTTTATAGGGTGGAATTAGAAAAAGTACATGATTCTTAAATGTCCGAATCAGCAAAGGATTGACAACGTTTTTATGGTTGGAACGTTTATATGTCAGAAAGAATTGCTATCTTTGCACTTGTAACACAACAGCCTATGAAGTTGATTGAACTGAACCTACAAAGAATCATCGACCTTTGCCGGAAGCACAAGGTCAAGACTTTGGCTGTCTTTGGCTCTATCCTCACAGAGAGATTCAACGACCAAAGCGATGTGGACTTACTTGTCAACTTCGACACCACCGACCATGAGAAGTGGGATTACGTTACAAACTACTTCGATTTTCAGGAAGCCTTAGAAAAAATCTTTGGTAGAAAAGTTGATTTGGTAGTAGAGAAAGGTTTGAAGAACAAGTACTTCATCGCCAATGTCAACCGTACAAAACAAATGATTTATGGCTGATGAATATATATTGAAACATCTTCAAGACGTGTTGGATGCCATCAATGAAATGCAGAGTTGCTTTGTTGGCTTTCCTAACAGATTTGATTTGTTTGAACACGACCTTATGCGAAGATGTGTTGTGGAGCGCAAGACAGAGATAATGGGTGAAGCAATCAACCGCATAAAGAAGAAAGACCCTACTTTTGAGATTCCAAACGCTAAGGAAGTTATCAATACACGCAACCGAATAATACATGGTTATGACAGCGTGGAAACTGAATTTCTGTGGGGATTGGTAGTCCGCCATATTCCTGAGCTTAAAAAGGACATTGAGCGAATCATTGCTGAATACGAGGAACAATACAATCGTGAAAACTACACGGATTCCGATTGTAAGTAACCTATCCTATACAGCATACTATATTGAATTGAGAGAATGAAACATTTATTAACAATTACAGTGCGCGTAAACCGAGGTGTAAACCGCACGGCGAGAACATTCAAATACGAGCGAAACAAGTAACTCGACTGATTTATAAAGTGCCATAGCTCAGTTGGTTGCTTCCAAAAGTGAGCGAAGCGAACTTTCGGAAGCCGAAGAAGAGCAAAGGACTGAAAATCCTTGTGTCCCCGGTTCGATTCCTGGTGGCACCACAGAAGACCGCTAATTCTCAATGAGTTAGCGGTCTTTTATTCA
>CASBHZ010000073.1 GCA_949123685.1 uncultured Bacteroidales bacterium
GCGTGACTGGAGTTCAGACGTGTGCTCTGCCGATCTAAACAAGCCGGGACGGCCAGTGATTGATAATATTTCTTTAAGCATATGTCTATTAAATTCTAAATTTACTTTTTAATTAAAGCCGAGGTCTTCAATCTGAGCTAACAGAGACGACACCTCTTCATTCTTAATCCTCCTGACTTTCATTTCCGGCAAACTGTCAAATTCAAACCGCTGTGACTCGATTCTCTGCATCAGGTTCTCTTCCGATATGCCCCCTCGCGACACGGCACGCATTATACGCAATTGTTCGGGAGCAACTACAAGCAATATCATATCGCACATAGTGTCAAGATGGGAAGAAACCATTATTGCAGATTCCACGAAACACACGCTTCCGGTCTGCCTTCTCCTCCAAATCTCAATGTCCCGCCTCACTTCTGAATGAACCAAAGCATTAAGCCACAAACGATCTTCATCGCAGCCAAAAATTTTTGAAGCAATGAGCTCCCGGTTAAGTCCTCCTTCATCGAAAATACATTCCTTCCCGAAACGGGTTTTCAACGCATTCAATATAAGCTTCGACTCCTCCATCAGCAAGCGTGCGCGGGAATCACAATCATATACAGGATAACCCTTGAGCCTCAGTATTCGCGAAACCACACTCTTTCCGGCTCCTATCCCTCCCGTGATTCCAACAAGCAAACATTCATGCTCTGCCATAAACAACCGTTTTATTGTTTCACGAGAGTATATTCCACCGAATCCACAAACACCTGGGGACTCTCTACATAATCGGCATAGCTATGAATGCTCACAGGAAGCCGGTCACCGGAATATTTATAAATATCCCTGTAATCCACCGAGACATCAACAGGAACCAGATCACTGCTGAATAAGCTCATCGGTACATAATAAGCTACCTGGACCCTATTGGGGAACAGCAGGAGACTCTCACCTTCCGGCACATTGACAGCCGATACACTTGCCATTGATTCCTTTTTAACCAAAGGCTCCACAGGAATCCTAACTTTAACCACAGAAGGCACGATCTTAACCATCGGAATAGGTCGCAGCTGAACCTCTACTTCCGTAGTCTCTGAAAGGTTGCGACGCACTATCGGCTGGGTATATACCCTCGTTATCGTATCTATATCTTCAGAATAGGAATATATCAGTGCTGACCGAAGCAAAGGTTTTGAAGCTCCGCTGATAACCATACCTGAAGCTGCCGACACGTCTGAGATAACAACGATAGGCACACGCCTCCCTTTTTCTGTTGTGTAATGCAACCGTAGAGAATCAAGCGACAGTTCGGTAATCTGTGCTGAATTTCCGAACGCGCTCTTCAGCGCAGATGTAATATCTGCTTTAGTGACCCTGAAAATACCGTCGTCTGCATAATTACGGAAATTCAGACTCACTTGCGGATCCGCGAGTGTCCCGCTACGAAGTATATTCGTCCCTTTGTCCCTTATCATGACATGGAATGATGCCGGAGGGTCGTTGATGAATGTTACCGAATCGGGAACATTCTCTATTCGGAGGTCTACATCGAATGTCTTGCTGACATTATCGTTAAGCGACATTACCAGCCAAAAGAAAGCTGCCACTACAACAAAAGCAAGAAAGAGCACGAAATCATGAAACCCCGTTGAGGCTCTCATTCCGCGCCATTTCTCTTTTGCCTTTTCGAGTTTAGCCCCCATGCCAAGGAACTATTATTTATTTGCCTTGGGCTGCTCTTCGATAAGGGGATATACGGACCCGCGGTCTACTTTCAGGCTCATACCTGGAGCAACCTCAATAAGGATTGTAGTATCCCTGATCTCTTTGATCCTGCCATGTATTCCACCGGCGGTAACAACTTTATCACCATTCTGCATGGCTTCACGTTGTTTCTTAAGATCTTTTTGTTTTTTCTGCTGAGGGCGAATCATAAAGAAGTAGAAGATCACGATCATCAGTACAATCATGATGATGCCGCTCATGCCACCGCCTGCCGAACCGGCGGCTGCGTCAAGTAGAATTGAATTTAGATTCATATTTATTAACTAATTTTTGTGTTTATTTCTTAAGTAAAATACCTTCTTTCTGGAGATGCGATATGATTTTTCCCAATATACCGTTCACGAATCCACCACTCTTTGACGAACTATACGCCTTCGCAATCTCTATATACTCGTTAAGCGTTACATTGAGCGGTATTTTCGGGAAATTGAACATCTCGGCAAGTGCTGTCTCTATAACAACAACATCCATAAATGCGAGTCGTTCACTCTCCCAAAGAGTCCGGTCGATAGCCTCATCAATATATCCTCGGTATATATCCTTGTTTTTAAGAACGCTCTTTACCAGTTCATCGCCGAAACGGGCATCTTCTTCATCCTTATATTTGTCAAGCACGGCTCCGTTGCCGGCTCCTTCCTCTATCTTACGGAAACTTTTTAGTACGAATGTACCGATCGTATCAATGTCGTCATTCCAGAATACAGACTTGTCTTCGAGAGTTTCAAGGAAATGCTGGTTATTGAAAACGATGCGGCGAATTATGTTGCGCCATAATTCACAATCCTCCTTTAGCGACTCAACCGGATTTGCCATGTATTCCTGATAAATATCGGATTCTACTATGGCACGCAGAAGATTATCCATCATGACGCGGTCTTCGCGCTCCCAAGATATTTTCTCTTTCTCTATATAATTCCTTATTGGCTCGCACTCCCGGATTGCACGCACCATCGAATTTTCTACAAACTTAAGGTTAGGATTCAGATCTTCCTTAGTAACCAATAGTTTATGGCGCCTCTCATCAAGTTTACGCTCCTGCATGTCCGCAAGCTCCACAGGCAGCCATAACAGGCGGAAATATAATTCGCGGGCTTTGTCAAGACTTAAATGAAGTGCGGAGATCGCTTCCGCACCACCATCCTGGGAAGCCATGAAATTAGAGAAAGTCTCATTCAGAAATTCCCGGGTTCTATCCACAGCCCTTAGTGTAAAATTCTCTCTGCGACTAATAATCTTATTAATCTCAACGTCCGGAAAAATAATAAGGTTATATATATCGTTCCAGATCGTACTGTCCATTCCTAACTTATTATCTTTCCTGTCTTTAAGGTAATTCTTATAGACAGCAGACTCTTTAACCTTCTCAGCAATGGATTCTACGACACCTTCAAACGGGAAAGGGGCAACGCGATATTTTGCAAGTTGCGACTTTATAGTGTCATCACTTTTCAACCGTTTGATAAACCGTGTCTCCTCCAATGGCTTGTCACCACCGCGTCGGCCAATCGATTCAGCAACCTTAAGCATCAGCACCAATGTGTCCAGATACAAAGAATAAGCAAAACGCTTCTCTTTTGTAGGAGACTCGGGAAGAGAGACCAAGGAGAATTGTTTTTCAACAAGCAAGAATGAATACAATATCTGTATCACCTTGATTCTAATTAATACACGATTTATCATAACTCTTTATGAATAAGTAAATATTACAACCAGTTTTTCTCATAAATAAGCAACCCGAATATCTTTAGTTGATAATAAAAGTTACTTACGTTTAAACAAGTTATATGGATTTTCAAGACAAATTTACAACTTTATCCCCAAACTTCAAAACTTCTACCCTAAATAGGCATATGTCATCTTGGATTAGCTGACCGTTCTCTGTCGCAATGCCTCATAAATCATGACTCCGGCAGCCACTGAGACATTAAGGGATTCTATCTTGCCTATAATAGGGATAGCAGCCAATTCATCACACGCACGGATCACGCTGTCCGATATACCGGTGTCTTCACTCCCCATCACGATTGCCACAGGCACAGTATAATCCGCTTTCGAATAATTCGAAGCGCCCTTTTCTGTCGCACCGACAATATGGTAACCGTTATCCTTAAGGAACCGAACAGCTGAGAGTGTATCTTTCTCCCGGCATACAGGAACATGAAACAATCCGCCGGCAGATGTCTTGACAGCATCCGGAGTGACCGTGACACTATTGCGTTCGGGTATGACTATGGCATCGACTCCGGCACATGCTGCAGTCCTGCCTATAGCCCCGAAATTGCGTGTATCTGTAAGTCCGTCAAGCACAACAATCAATGGATTGCGCCCTTCTTCATAGAATAGGGGCACAAGATTTTCAAGCTTCTGATATTCAACAGGAGAGAGCAATGCTATGACCCCCTGATGATTCTTCATGGTAACGCGATTGAGCTTTTCCTGAGGCACACGCTGCATCACAATACCATAATCCTTTATCTTTCCAAACAGTTCGCGCGAAAGGTCTCCGCTGAGATCACGCCTAACCAAAACCTTATCAATACTGCGCCCTGCCTCGATAGCCTCAATCACAGCCCTTATTCCAAATATATAATCACTTTTTTCCATTTTCTAAAAAATTCCCCTTCTACCCCTAATTATTAATTATTAACCATTAATTATCAACCATTTCCCCTCTCCCCAAGCAACGCCCTCGCGTTGTCCAGAGCCGCCTCCCCGACTTCGCTTCCCGACATCATGGCGGCAAGTTCACGCACACGCGACTTTTTATCGAGAGATATAACATGAGTCAAAGTCCTGGTTTCCTCATCTTTCTTATATACCTTGAAATGATGATCACCCTTTGCCGCCACCTGCGGAAGATGGGTTATTGCCATCACTTGCATCTCACTGCTCATTTCAACCATCATGTCCCCCATCTTATCGGCAATCTCACCGGAAACGCCGGTATCAACCTCATCGAATATAACAGTGGGCAGGTTCATACGCCCGGCAAGCAAACCTTTTATGGTAAGCATCAACCGGGACATCTCTCCTCCGGATGCCATCTTGGCAAGATAACCCAAACTCTGGTTCTTATTGAAGGCACACATAAATTCTATTCTGTCCTGACCGGTGGGACCGACCTTGCCAACTTCTACATTCACCCTGAAATCAAGGTTTGTCAAGCCCAATGGCCTTGCTGTTTCCGTCAATATTTTAGAAAAATACTCGGCACCCGCCTTTCGCGTCTCAGTCAACTTTCTCCCAAGCTCCTTGACCTCAGCGGCGATTTTCTTCCCCTCACGCTCGAGCGCAGGCAATTCTTCACCTCCACTCTCAAGCGCTTCAAGCTGACTGCCTATCCTCTCCATCATGTCGACAAGTTCATCGGCTGTCTTTACCCTATAATGCTTCACAGCTTCGTAGTAATCATTCATCCGGCGGGAGATCTTCTCCAATGCGGCAGGATCAGATTCTACAGCGGAAGCTGCATCATCGATGGTTTCGTATATATCCTGAAGTTCAACAATAACATTATCAATGCGGACAGGAATGGAAAGTGTATTTTCCTCGGGAGAAATCCCCACCAATGAATAATCCACTTTATCCGCCTCGACCTTGGCTGTTCGCAGGAGATCTATAGCTCCCCGGTCATTCTCACCGAGCAGACTCCTGAAAAACTGCAACCTGCCGCGTATCTCGTCAGCATCGCTCAAAAGCTCAAAACGACGCTCAATTTCTTCAAGTTCTCCCCTTTTAGGGTTCAGAGCCTTCAATCCGTCATATTGAAACTGAAGATACTCCCTGTTTTCTTTAGCCTTGTCAAGTTCTTCCCTCAGTCTCTTCACCCGGTTGCGTATATCCACGAACTTATGAAACGACACGGCATATCTTTTTCTTAAATCAGCATTGTCAGATACGGCATCAACGATTTCAAGTTGTGCAGAGGAAGTGGTAAGTCTGGCATTTTCATGTTGGGAATGAATGTCTATCAATCTTCCGGATATTGCGACGAGTGCATTCAACGTTGCGGGGATATCATTAATAAATACCCTTGATCTGCCATTGGCAGCTATCTCCCTCCGGATAAGTATCTCCGAAGCGTTCCAGTCCAGATCATACTCCCGAAACAACTGTTCCACATCTTCTGACGGATTATCAAAAACGGCTTCAACTACCGATTTGGCGCCACCTTCAGATATGACCTTCGAATCGGCACGCGCTCCCATAATTAGGGAAAGGGCGCCAAGCATAATCGATTTCCCGGCACCGGTCTCGCCTGTGATTATGGTAAGACCCGGACCGAACTCAAGCTCAAGGCTGTCGATCAGTGCATAATTCCTTATTGTTAGCTTCCTTAGCATAATTCTAATCCTCCCCCTTCTTAATCTTGTCCAGTCGTTCTGATTCCGTCGGATAAATAGGTTGCAAAATGTCATAAGCCGCATCCCTTTCAGAAGACGGCGCCTTTGAATAGACATTTACCAGCTCATCGAGCTTTGAGTCTCGAAACAATGAAAGAGCTACCGACATCGGGGAATTATCAGCAACAGTCTTCAACTCTTTCAAAGATTCAGTTATCACTGCCCTCCCTTTGTCAGGACTCGTCACCATTTCGTCAAGACCTTTGCGATGATAATCATAAATAAGATTACGTATGCCTGAAGTGTTGGTATCCGTAAAACTGCTGAGGACTGCCGCCCTGTTTTTTGTATCTTCAAAAGTGCGCCAACCTACTTCTCCAATCGACTGTGCCTGCTGCACCACGCTCTGCGCCCTGTCATAGAAAGGCTGCCCCCCTTTCGGAGAAAAGCTGTCGAAATCGATGGCAAGAAAAAGGTAGGCATAATAATCAAGAATTGCAGTAAGATTGTTTTCAACCGTATTCTCATTAAAAATAAGCGGATCTCCTTCACGGTATGCAAATTCAACTTTAGTGTCTCTAAAATTGAAAAGAGTGGTGGTGTAGGTGCTGTTATAGACCGGTCTGGAAAGTTGCAGTTGCAATTCCCCTTTAATCCTGTCATCCGTATATTCCTTGACTGTAAGGAAAATACGACATTCTATCTTCTCATTCGGACTGAAAATGGCATTACTGAATTTAGTTTCATTCATATAAGTGGACATTGCTTCCTGCAAAGTTTCAAACACGCTTTTATTCGTGCCTTCCACTTGCTGCGAATTTACTTCCACGGTGCAATTCAGTTCCTGCGATAAACACGCCGGCATTATTGCAAAAGTCAGAAACAATAAAATCAATAACCTGTTCATCCTTCGAAATTTCTATATCATATCCGACAATACGGAGTTGATAATATCTGCCGCCACCGCACGCTTGCTTTTCAATGGAAACGATTTCTCCTCTCCGGTGCTGCGTAATATCGTGATCTTGTTGGTATCCGTGCCGAAACCGGCACCCTTGTCTTGAAGTGAATTCAACACTACCATGTCAAGATTCTTATTACGCAGTTTTCTAAGGGCGTTGTCATGCTCGTTATCGGTTTCAAGAGCGAAACCGATAAACACCTGTCCTTCCCTCTTATCTGCCGCCAATGTCGCCGCGATATCAGGATTGCGCACAAGTTTTACTGTCATGTCCTCCATCCTTTCCCGTTTTATCTTGCTATCCGCTTGAAATTCCGGGCGATAATCAGCCACAGCAGCAGCAAAAATACCTATATCGGCATTTGCAAAGGCATCTTTTGAAGCTTCAAGCATCTGCATAGCGCTCTCCACATTGATGCGGCTTATATTCGGATGGGATGTAGTTAATGATACGGGACCGCATATCAACGTGACTTCAGCACCTCTTTCAGCACACTCTTCCGCAAGTGCGAATCCCATCTTACCACTCGAATAGTTACCTATAAAGCGGACTGGATCAAGCTTCTCATACGTCGGACCGGCAGTTATGGCAACCCGTTTCCCTTGCATGTCACTCTGTGAAAGGAAATACTTCTCGATACGTGCGAATATAGCCTCCGGTTCCTCCATTCTACCCTTTCCGATAAGATGGCTTGCAAGCTCTCCCGCCGCCGGTTCGATTATCTCAACACCATATGCCGCAAGGGTCTCAAGATTACGGACAGTTGAAGGATGAGCCATCATATCGAGATCCATTGCCGGAGCAATCATCACATGCTCTTTTGCCGACAAATACGTAGTTACAAGCATATTGTCTGCAATTCCGTTTGCCATCTTACCTATGGTCGATGCCGTTGCCGGAGCAATCACCATCAAATCCGCCCACAACCCAAGATCCACATGGCTATGCCACTCACCGGTATTGGCTGTAAAAAACTCGCTTACTACCGGCTTACCACTCAATGAAGAAAGCGTGACAGGAGTAATAAACTCCTTACCTGAGGGAGTGATGACAACCTGCACTTCCGCCCCTGCCTTTATGAGCAGACGAAGAAGGGTCACCGACTTGTAGGCAGCGATGCCGCCGGTGATTCCCAAAACTATATGTTTCCCTTTAACTATAGACTCCACGTTTGTTGCTTATTTACGACTCTCCGCATATAAAACGGAAATGACGTCTTTGGTGTTCTTTGCAAAATCCCCCTGCATCATCCAGGTATAAAACGAAGGCTCTTTCCTGAACACCTCCTTGACAGAATGCCCCTTGTGTTTACCGAAATTGAACACAGGCTCATCGTTATCGTTAAGCACGATCCTCGCTGAAAGATCCACACATCTGCCGGATTTTGAAAATTCCGCCAACTTCTCTACGTCATTCTCCAGATCAGGATATTTTTCAAGCTGACCGAGAAGGACTTCATAAGTTGCCTGCGTATCGGCAAGCGCGGAATGAGCATCTTCAAGATTTCTTCCGCAATAAAACTTATAAGCAGCCACAAGAGTGCGCTGTTCCATCTTATGGAATATATTCTGCACATCAATAAAGTTGCGTCCCGCCACTTCAAAATTCAGTCCGGCACGACCGAACTCCTCTATGAGGAGCGGAACATCAAACTTGTTGCTGTTATAACCGGCAATATCACAACCGTCAAAAATTTCGAGCAAAGCTTTCGACACCTGACGGAACGAAGGTTCGTCCTTGACCATCTCGTCGGTGATATGATGCACGGCGGTTGCCGAAGCCGGTATCGGCATGCCTGGATTAAGCCGGCGTGTCTTGGATTCTGTATGACCGTCAGGAAAAACCTTTATATAGCTAAATTCTACGATACGGTCCTGTGTTATATTGGTGCCTGTTGTCTCCAGATCAAAAAAGATCAACGGCTTCTTAAGATTCAGTTTAACTGCCATTATTTTTTATTCACTTCTCATTCAAACCTAAAGCCTAAAGCCTCTAAAGCACCTGCATTGGCATCTGGATGATTACCACGTCTTCCGACTCTTTCTGCTGCAAGGGAGTGTATATTCCGGGACGTCCCGGATCAGAGAGTTTGAAAACCACGGAGTCATCATGAAGATTGTTTAGAATCTCAATCATAAACTGCCCGTTGAAACCTATGGTCATTGAATTTCCTTCATAACTGCAGCTGACGCGCTCTTCAGCCGAAGTGCCATAGTCAAGATCCTGAGCATGCAGGATAACTTCATTAGGTTGGATATCGAGAACCACAAGATTGGAACTTTTGGCGGCAAAGATCGACACTCGGCGTAATGCAGTGAGCAATGAAACCCTGTCGATAGTCATCTCAAAGGGATTCTCCTGAGGTATGACACGATTATAATTGGGATAATTGCCATTGATAAACAGACAGGAAAGAAGATAGTCTCCAAGCTCAAAAGTAGCGCCTTTCGAGTCGAAAACCACTTTTATATCAGCATCATCTTTCCCTATGATACCTTTCAGAATATTTGCAGGCTTGGAGGGAAGTATGAACGAACCTGTAAAACCAGGGGCTGATTCAGAATTAATGTACCTGACCAGCTTATGCGTATCCGAACTTACAAAAGTGACATCATTCTCATGTATGTCCCAGTATATACCGGTCATTATAGGGCGCACCGTATCGGCGCTGACGGCAAATAGGGTATTTTCAATACCTTTCTGCACCATAGAGGCTGGAAGCATCATCGTTTTGTGATCATCCTCGGGATTACGGCGTGAGGGATATTCGCTCGCATCCACACCCATAAAGTTGAAATGACCGTTAAGGAAACGGATGTCAATCTCCTTTGTTTCGTCGTTTATATAAAACGTAAGGGGCTGGCTTGATATCTCCTTGGTGATTTCCAGAAGTCGCTTTGCAGAAACAGCAATAGCTCCGTCTCCTTCGCTTTCAGTGATAGTCATATATGCCGTCATTACATTCTCCTGGTCGCTGCCGGTTATGCTCAAACGGTCTCCATCCACCTTAAGCAGAAAGTTGTCAAGAATGGACAATGCATTTTTTGCATTGATCACTTTACTCACAGCTGAAAGCTGCTGCTGGAAAGTCTTTCCCTCTACGTTGAATTTCATACTATATATTGTTTATTATAAGTAAGTAACAAAAATTAATGTGCGTATAACACACTCAGAAGTCGCTAAGCGGATTTCTTCAACTTGCAAAGATAATCAATTTGACCGTAGAAACAAATTTTAAACCCTTAAAAGACCCATAAAAACTGCGATATCAGGTTAAAAACATTGGAGGCTATAAATAAAAATCCCATCCGGAACTTTCCGGATGGGATTTTTATTTATAGAGCTTGAGTTATTATTTGTCCTCTTCTTCAGCTACAACCTCAACCTCGATTTCCTGCTCCACTTCTTTGTGGAACTTAACAGTTGCAGTATAAACACCTACAACCTTGATGGCATCTTTAAGGTTGATGATCTTACGGTCGATCTCATGACCGAGTTTCGCAAGAGCCTCTGAAATCTGAGCCGCGCCTACTGAACCGAAGATAGTGCCCGCAGCGCTTGTCTTTGCTGTAATTGTAAGTTTTACGCCCTCTATTGCAGCAGCTGCAGCCTGAGCCTCTTCAAGGATCTTGGCAAGCTTATGAGCGCGCTGTCTCTGGTTTTCAGCAAGCTGCTTGAGAGCTGCCGTAGAAGCTACGATAGCGAGACCCTGGGGAATGAGATAATTGCGGCCATAACCGGCTTTTACCTCAACCACATCATCCTTATAACCTAAACTGGCTACATTCTCTTTGAGTATTACTTTCATTGTGTGTTGCTTTTATCAGGTTAGAAAAATGATTATTTCATCAAGTCGGTCACATAGGGAAGGAGAGCAAGATGGCGGGCACGTTTCACTGCCTGAGCCACTCTTCTCTGGAACTTGAGAGAAGTTCCTGTGATGCGACGGGGAAGTATCTTACCTTGTTCGTTAAGGAATTTCTTCAAGAACTCAGGATCCTTGTAATCGATATATTTGATACCGCTACGTTTGAAACGGCAGTATTTTTTCTTCTTAGTATCTACCGTAAGGGGGGTGAGATAACGGATTTCGTTGTTTGCTGCCATGATTATGCCTCCTTTACTTCTGCTTTAGCCTCAGCCTCTGCGGGTTTCTCACTTGCTTTGTTTGCTCTCAAGTTACGACGCTTTTCTGCGTACTCAGTTGCGTATTTGTCAAGACGGAAAGTCAAGAAGCGGATAACGCGCTCGTCACGACGGAAAGCAGTCTCAAGTTTCTTAACGATAGTGGGCTCACCCTTGAACTCTACCAGCACATAGAAGCCGGTGGATTTCTTCTGGATAGGATAAGCGAGCTTGCGCAGACCCCACAGTTCTTCATTAACGATCTCTGCATTATTTGCCTTGAGAACGTCTTTGAATTTTTCTACCGCTTCCTTCATCTGATCGTCAGACAAAACGGGAGTTAAAATGAAAACGGTTTCGTAATTATTCATACGTTTTGTAAATGATTGATTTGTAATAAAATATTTACGGCGATTCCCCTGCAAGGCATATCCTCGCACGAAAACCGCCGCAAAGTTAACACATTTTCCTTAATTACGCAACATTCAAATTATAAATTGTAGACAACTCCAGCCATCAGTACAGTTCCGGTAATCTCATTCTGTACATAATAAATAAACGGTCTGTCAAATTTCATTGTTACTTCCTCATCTGCAAAGTCAGGATTGGCAGTATCTACACCGGTGTGGGTAATGGAAGCCACTCTCGCACCCTCTTCGTCAATACTTGTATATGTCTGCTGTTTTATATTTACACTTCCATGTCTTTCAATTCCCATTCTGTCAAAGCTACATCCCAACGGCATTCCCATCTCTTTAAGAATTTCAGTGACATCTGCAGAATTTCGAACCTCAAACCTTGGTAATGAAAGATGCACCAGCGCCTTACGCCATTCCGCCAATACATTTGTCTCATTGAACAGATCACTCTCTGTCAACTCGTCTATTGCGTTCCCCTCTAACGGCAATATGAATCTCATCTGGCTATTACCCATTTTCAAACTTACCGCCTCAAACTTCTCCGTTCCCAAATAGTCATAAACCTTATCGGCTTTCATCATTTTTACATCTCCCTTGTGATCACGACCATTGAAAATATCAGAGATGGTCTTGTCGACATTAAATTTGGAATCCCATTCCCCACGGAAATATAATGCATTTATCAACACACAGATCAAATCCGGAGAAATAGTCCTGTCTATACGGGGAATCAACCCTTTAGTGTTATCGCTACACCATTTGTCCAACACATTCTTGCTGCCTTCATCGGCAAAATCAAGCTGATTAACATCAGCATAATAATTCGTAGCCATCAGATCCTTCCAACGATCTACAAAAGAGTAGCCATCGTTCACCCAGCAAGAATTGGCGATAAGTGTTTCCCCTCCGTTAGATCCGGATACCATAAACCGCATCAATTGCTGGCAAGTGCTGTTAAGTGTAGCAACATCTGAATATCCTAAGATATCTGTAAGAGCATGCTCCATCTCTTCGTCACAACTGTTTGCAACCATTGCAAGACATATTGAGGCACTAAGTGGCGAGAAAGACACACAGTCCCCAATTTCATCTGAAGCAACGACCTTATTGAACATTTTTGAACCAAAGGTATTCAACGCGTCATTAACCTTTGCCTCAGAAGCAGTAAATTCTATCTTATCCAAAGGAGGTATCTTTCCATGATTAATAACCTCTGTGTCATCTGAACACGACTGTATCAACATAACTGCTGACAAAGCCATGAATATATTCTTCGTTTTCATAATCTTATACTTTAGTTCATTATTAACCGTCTGTTAAGTCTCTGTCAATTTACGCTATAAACGTAATAAAAAAATCCATTAGAGAAATCATATCCTCTAGGGTAGTTACCTACATAAGAATCATATTTATAGGCATTATCTGGACTGAATATATTTACCAAAAAATATCCGTTGCAACCTCCATTCCATCCCCAATTGAAGTGCAAATATCTTGCAAAATCACGTATCACAGTCGGAGTCATGCCACTCGGCACGCCTCCGTTGATAGTACCTAAGTCCCAATACTTAACCATCAAACCAATTTCCCATGTTCCATCCGCCACCCAGGCATGCCCTCCGACTACGTTATCCTCACCACGGACATATGCCACTCGTTTTTTATTACTCGGGGCTATACCCGCCAAGCTATTATACAGATTAATGGCAGAGTTGCCTTGGGAAATAACATTTTTACCGCTTAAAGCTCGAATCGTTTCTGTCACCTTTGCCGCCACGGTTTGAGTAGCAATGTCATCTCCCATCAAATATTTAGCCTCAGCTTGTACGCCTATCTGTCTTACAAGTCTGCCTAGTGTTTTATGCTCTTCCACCGACAGTTCGCAACCTTTGTAATTTATGCAATAGTCAGCGAATGAACTGCTCTCATAATGTTTTTTTAGAAGAGACCAGTTAATTGTCTCAGAACTTATATCCATTTCCGGGAAAAAATATGATATTTCTTTCGGCATATTCATCGTTGATAATATTTGAGCTGCAGCAACAGGTCCACATCCCCCAATTCCATTAGGACAATAGATACCCTCAGGCCATATTTGGCCCCATCTTACTTTAACAAGCGGGTCTTCCTTTTGTCTTGGCAAAATGGTATCATAATATCCTGGTCTTAATTGTGGATGGGGTGTATTGTCATCAGTTAAAGACAAAAACGACGGCGAGGGTTTGGATGCGTACTCCACTGTTCGTCGCAAAGCTTCATTAAATGCCGTATTCGACCTTGTCTTATCTGAATCAATGTTCCCTTCATCCACTATTGCGAGCAATGGTTCAACATCCCTTCTCGCTGAAATGAGAGCAAAACCTTCATCATCGCCAAACTGCACGGCATAAATAACAGTGTCTCCCGAAGAACGTGTATTGCCGGAAGTAATAGGAATGACGGATGAAACCATTTTAAAATCAGCATTCCTTGTCTGCAAACAACCTTTGACAGTAGCCATTATAGCTATCTTCGCAGCATCAGACTCGGTGCGTATTCCAATTTCACTTCCATTGCATTCCTTCGAATCAACTTCAGGGACATCTAAATTTGCGCATGAGCAAAAGATGAAGCATATCCCTAAAATAAATAAAAATTTGTTTTTCATAAGCAGGTATTTTTCAGATCAACATTATGCCACAAATATACGAAATATTTTAAATATTTTGTGATAATTTCACAAAAAATCACTCAATAAATTCACATTTTCCGAATTATAGCATAATATTGTCGCTCTCCGACCCGATAACTTAAAATCCAAATTAATATTTAGACACCAAGGCGTGAAGGCTCGAAGTTTGATTCTAATTTTCCGAAGGCAGCTTCGCTCCTGTCAAGTCGCAGAGCCAACCTGCAAAAAAAATGTACAGTATAGCAATATAAATGGTTGCATATTAAGAATTTGAAGCATCGCGGATTCCCTCTCACCTTACGGCGTTCAGATAGAACGCGGACATAGCGGATGACACGCGGATCTTTTGATATCGCATAATATCACACTCAAAAAACTCATCGCGGATTCATATGCCCTTCAGCATATGACGGGAGTCGCGGATTGGAGCCGATGGTTGCGGATTATGTTGATTATGTTGATACTGTACGAGCCGGATTTGGTTGTCCGTATTCGCCGATAGATCCGCATCCATCGGTTTCGATCCGCGACTCTCCGTTGGAAGCCGTTGGCTGCCAAATCCGCTGAGCCTCAACATCCCGGATTGGCTTTGACTTGAAAAGATAAATCCGCGTTCCATCCGCCTCATCCGCGTCTCTCCCATTATGCCATGGGCATAATGGAATCCGCGATGCCGGATACCAATAATTTAAAATCCGATTTCTCTCTGCGCCAAACCAACACACATAAAAACTCCAACCACATACAACCATGTAACAACCACCCTTAAAGATGTAAAATGTTTAAGAGTAAATTAAAAAGTGGTTGTCACGTGGTTGTATGTGGTTGGAGTATAAATAAAATATAATTGGTTTGGACAGAGAGATAAACGGAGATTTATTGATTAGACAATCATTGATTCAATGGTTCGGTAAAAAATGCCGAAGTTGTTGAAAATTAAGTTAATATAATTATA
>CASBHZ010000074.1 GCA_949123685.1 uncultured Bacteroidales bacterium
TTTATTGAAAATCAGACATGATTATTTTGAAGCTCAAAAAAGTGACGAAGTCAGGCTCGGTGCCGGTAAATATCCATGCCAGCTTCTTACATCTGAAACTCTGTACCTCTGTGCCTCCGTGTTAAATTTTCGAATCAGATTCTGCCTCTTCCAATCCATATTTATTATTTATCCTCCAACCATTTATAACCACGCAATAACCATATTAATAGAATCCTGCACCATAAATGGTCACTTACTCGATTTTAAACAATTTCTCAGATCCGCGTTAAAAAGCTGCCTTCCGTCACGGCATATAAAGATCTGCTCCTCTCTCCCTTTTGTGAGGTTGCGGAGCCAAAGCACGGCATTCGCAGGCACGTCATACGTGATGTCGAACCCTTCTGATACCTTCCTCCCTAGGGACTTCCATCCTTCCCTGTCGAAATAGAACAGTTCATACTCCTCTCCCGGCACGACATAGTTGTCATCGTTACGCGGAATGAGGAAAATGCTGTTTACAATCCTGTCGGAATCAATTCTGAATATAATATCTCCGTATTCAGGTTGGTAGCTTATCCATGTTAGGATGTCTCCATCCACGAGCAAATTCTTCTCTTCTGCCGTGAGGCTTCCGGTAATTACCGACAGTGGCAAACGTTGCAGAGCGAGAGAATCAGCTGTCGCCATCACTTCTCCGATCTCGGAGCAACGCATTGGAGATGGCTGCAGCCGGATGTATCTTTCATTACTGCCCATGCTTACCGGAATACGGTAGAAATTATGTAACGGCATGGTGTATATACTGTCCACATCACGCCAGGGACCATCCGCGGTCAATCCGACCTGCATCCTTATACCTATGACAGAACGCATCTGTCCGGGATGATGAAGCCAGAATGGCATCTTGCGTTTCATTGTCAGACTTTCCATTCGGGAAATATCCGGTATAAACTCATGTACGTTCCCATCGCTTTTGAGCATGAATGGATTGCCACATGTGCGGTAACCACCCCCATCAAACGTCACCGGGAAATATATCAGATCCGGTTCTATGTCACGGAACACGGCGTTGCCATACGCCTTTTTCTCAGCTACGTCTATCGGTCTGTAACCCTCAGGGGAGAAAACACCGAGAAATACCGTTCCCGATTTCTCACCTGTCCGCACTGATGCTTCATTATGCCCGAAATAATCCGCAGTAACATCCCGAAATCTCGGGTTCAGCAATTCAGCGGGGACATCAGGGATAGAGGAGAGTTTACTTACCCTATCGGTGTTTATTTCCCATGTCCGCCTATAGACTTTCCCTTTTCTCCTGCCATCATAGTGCACAGAATCTCTTGTCGGAGGAAATCGACTGTTATCGAACATACGGAAGGTATTGTCTTCGGTATCAAGAACCATGCACCATTGATGCGACGTGCCGTTGTCGGGAGATACAAGTATCTCATCGATTGTCACAGGAACCCCGAAGGCACGCATGGCATACGCGATCCTGTCGCAGTCGTCGCGACAGTATCCCACCGGAGCGGAGAGCAGTCCGGTTGCCGGACGATGTGGATTTCTCAGGTTATTGTTATAATGCACATCACCCAAAGCTTCCGAAATAATAGCAGCTGCAGCTACAGAGCCGAAAGCGGCATCTATCTTGCCAGATAATGAATCGTATGCGGCACGATACTCCACACGCCATTCGGTGACCGGTTCATTCCCGATACGGTAAGGCAGAAGAAATTCAGAAAAATCCGAAACAGAGAGACTGCGGTTCCATATCCGCTTCTCTTTATACATCCAAGCGTCTTCAAAGTTGTTTATGAGATAATCTGCTGTCAGAACCTGCAGGTCTGGGATATTTCGGTGTGGAATAAGCTCATATCGTCTGCCTGCAGCAAGCTGCAGGGAATCGAACTGCCAACTGCCGTTTGGATGCGGAAGCTGATGGTAAAGGCTCTCAATAGAGTCGATACCCTCGCCACACAAAGAATACCTTCCGATCATTCCTCGTACGAGACTGGCTGCAGCATCCCCCTTTTCGCCATCGTACCTGTCAATAAACTTACAAATCTCATTTGCATTCTCTCCCGCTTCCGATAATGCCAGCTCCTGCAATGCAGAATCGGAGGTAGAACAGCCTGAATTAAATATTACAAAGAATGATAATACTACTCTTAAAAAATATTTCATCACAGATTCCAAATATAAAATACCGTTGCATCCTGATCTTGAGAATACCCGATCAGCCTATGCTTCTCAATATCAAATGATATAGAATATATATCCTTATCGAGAACATACATATTTACCGGTGTGTTATTTTTTATATTGTAAGTTTCAATGATGTTTCCGGTTTCACTGCCATCAGTTGATTTTAGGCAATAGAAATTATCCCCATCATACGCAACACTCAAATATTTGTATTCCAATTTATTATAATCTTCAATCTTAGACTGATCCTGTGTATCACCATATGATTTGATTAAACTAATGCCATCTTTTGTAATATCGTATATTTCAATCAGATCAATGTATTTATATGCAACAAATAATTTTGAATCATATACGCTCTGAATTAAATCAAACGGAGTGTAGCTGTATTCCTTATCTCGGATAGGATTTTCATATTCCCACAATATCTTTTTATCTTTAAGGTCAACAAAATGCCATGCTGATTTTGAAGGGGAATCAAGTTTCATTAAAAACGTATCATTGTCAACCTGAGTTATGAAAGTATAGGGATTTGTTAAGCCGTCTTCATCAACCGGAAGTTCAAATTCTGCATTCACTTTAAATGGCACACTCGTTAGATCATAGGTATATAAGGTCCTTCGCATTATATCATAGGACAATACATTATTAAAAATATTGGTTTCCCCGGAGTTGAATGATACATACTCATCCGGTCCATTCCCTATATTAATACCGCTTTGTATTAATTCAGAAGTTGTATCGGAATATTCGTAAAGCACGTCATTGTCTTGATCGTCAACGCTAAACAATGCTATGCTGTGAGGTAAAACTTTCCATCCGACAATATTGAAAACTCTTTTTACAACAATACTATCATTCACATTCTTACGAATTGTAGAACTAAATTCTTTCTTCGAAAAGGTCCGAACAGAACCCGATTCTTTTTTCACACAACTTGTTCCCAACAGTATTAGAACTATAACCGATATTATTGATTTAAATTTTATCATATCTTCTATATTTATTCCCCAACCACTTACAACCACAGAACAACCACTAAAGATCCATAAAACCTTTTGAGTGTAGATGTAAGATTGGTTGTTACGTGGTTGTGAATGGTTGGAACTTTTGTACGGAGAGGTTTGACATGGCGATTTAAACACAGGGACACAGAGATACAGAATTTTTAGCTCAATATGGTGTTTAATGAAGTAGAGGCGCGGAGGCATCTTGCGATGCTGACAGAGGCACGGAGGCCGATGGCAGTCTCTTCATTCTCCTCAAGCTCCGTGCCTCCATAAGGTCGTTCACGACCCTCCGTGCCGGTAAATATCAATGCTTGCTTCTTACATCTGAAACTCTGTACCTCTATGCCTCCGTGTTAAATTTTCTAATCATATTTTGCTTCTTACATTCCATATTTTATTTATCCTCCAACCACTTACAACCACGGAACAACCACTTACAACCACGGAACAACCACTTAAAGATGCATAAAACCTTTTGAGTGTAGATGTAAAATTGGTTGTTACGTGTTTGTGAGTGGTTGGAAAATTGGTCTGGCTTATCTGGGATGTTGATATTCGACATTATGTCACATTCCGGTTAATTCTGAATCATGACCCGCCCGAATTTCTTTTCATTGAGACTTTTACCAGTTTCCCGGGAACTCCGAAGATGATTTGTCCCTTATGGTAGGCAACGGCGTCTCCAAGGTTTTCATGCTCCTCTTCAGTCAGATAATACAGGTGTGATACATATGTGTCCGTATTGACGATAAGGACATAATGCCTGTCTCCGCTATTGAAAGTATGCAACACGTTTCTGCCGTCGGAAAGGATGTCAAGGGTATTCACATATCCCTCCTCTGCAATCCTGTCCCACAGATTAACAGTTCCTTCATTCCTGTCTCCTTTTTTAAATTCATACCATTTACCCTTGAAATCAAGACGATACAACGGTTCGGTGCTATCAGACCCACAGAGATAAATTACATTTTCCGTCGTTGGCATATACAATAGCGAATCTCCGGACAACTCTGCAAATGAATGCCAGTTTTCAAATGTAATGTTTTTAAGGTTCTCAGGTATTCTCAACATTGTTTTAGATCCCGCCCCTTTTTTGTATATCAGTTTGGAATCATTGCCTTCATGTGCAATATTTCCTCTATCAAACCAGTATGCATCGTTCATGGAATCATAAAAGAAATGAAAAATATAGTCTTCCACTTTCTCTCTACGCACAAAGTTCAAGCCACGATCAAGGTACATCAACTTCTCGTCAGAATGAGGATCAAGCAATATGATTTTATCAGACGTAACATTAAAATCCCTTATATTCAGAAACTCTTCCGGTCCTTCTCCTTTGTTTACAAAGCTGTTGATAATATTTCCGTCAGAATTGTATACATACAGACCCCGGTCTTTGAACATATCCATTACAAAGATCGAATCCCTGTCAAACACTACTTTTGACAGGTGTCCCGGAAGGTGCCCAGTCTCTGAATCTTTTAATGTCATTACATCCACACTCTGGACATTCTCTGTCAATGGCAACGCCTTATTCAAATCGACCTCGACAGCTTTTGTTTCACTCTCCGATTCTTTATTGTTTGTACAGGCATATGCGATCCCCGCCAAAACAACTACAACAAAAATTTTTACGATTCGTGATATATTCATTTTTATCGTTTAATGTTATTACTTTTTATTTTAAGTATGACATCGAAATTATTTAATGAATTGATTAGTCAACGCATCTTTTTGCGTCTTTCCAGTGATTTAAGCGAGTTCAATCAGTCACAATGCACGCATTGCTCCTTCCTGAACTATCTTAAATCCCTCGAAAATCCGTTAAAATTTGCATTAACTAATTTGCGAGTCATACTTAATACGGAAATAATAGTGTCTTTTACCATTTTGACATCACTCTTACAGTAGACAGCGATTACAGATTGCCTAATATTTTGGGAATTTCATATACCATGGCATCTGCTTCGTCAGAACGAGGTGTCACACCAATAATCAAATGTCGTTTTGCATCTATTGCAATTCTCATGGCGGATTCAATTTCCAAGTCAGCTATAGGGTTTCCGGCATAGTCTAATACAAAAACATGGCTATTTTCATCTATATCAGGATCTCCGTATAGCAACCAGACATAGTTAGTGGTTAAATCTACATCTAAATAACATTCCTTTGTCTTTTCATTATTTTTTTCATCTTTGGAATATCCTGTATATGTATATGAGCCTATGATTTCACCATCTGTACCATGAAGTATAACAGTTGGGAAACATCCGTATATTTCCGCACATGCATTATTTTTTTCATTGTATGCCATGGAACGAAAAGAAATCACTTCATTTGCAGGCATATTAATGTCTTTAAAATTGTAACCTAAAGGCCATTTTTGTACTTTTTTACTCTTCGGATCAAATGAAACCATGCCATACTGATAATCTCCACGTATTGCTATATATTTGCCCTCAATGTTTTTGATAACACTTAAAGGAACATACCGTGTAAAATCCTTACCAAAAGAGATTTCCTCTTTTAATTTATAATTATTTTTAGGATTAAATGAATATAAACAAATTTTCTTGGGATCGTATACTGACAATGAACCCTCGGAATCAATTACTTGACCAAATACTCCGGTGACTCCGGTAAATTCATCGGGACCTTCCCCTTTATATGCTAATGGTTTGGGATTAGAAAATGTGGAATCTGTCATTAGTAGATAATGGTCTGTCATATATGTATAAAACATATAACCATCGCCTGCTATTTCTACAGAGCCCACATTATATTGTTCCGAGTCTGGAAACTCTATCGCTCTGCCATCCAATGATATGTGTGTTGGAAAATCAGAAAAACAACGTTCTTTGTTTTTCTCGTTGTCAGTACAAGACATTATACTCAAAATGAGTATAATGTCTAAACATAATATTATCCGCGTGTGCATCTGGATTCTGTTTTGGATCCTTCCCAATCTTCAATTCTCTCGCATTTTGAGCAATCAACATATGATTTCCCATATTTTTGGTTGGCTGAGCTATGGCAAGGAATTCTGTCTCCACTCTCCCCACTAACAAGGGCTTCGACATTAGCCATCTGAATATCCGACATTGCATCTTTCTGCTGCGCGTTTACTCCAACGTAAGCGGAAACACCCAGAACTGCCATTACGGCAGCGAAAATGATTCTCTTTTTCATTGTCTTGAATTTTTTTTAATGATTAAACCTTTATTTTATGAATCCGTGGAAGATGAGTCTCTCCGGATTCGGTCTCTCCTTGAACCAGACATCGGCATAGCGGTGGAACTGCTGCGAGATCGTGTCGGCTACGTAGATGATCTCGACATCAGCATATTCTCCGCTTTTCAAGACATCCCAATCCACTTTGGCACTGATACAATGACATGAGGGTGTAACATCCTGCAGTGTCAGGTCTAATTCTGTGTCATTATTAAATCTGAAAAGTTTGGTTATTGTATCTCCCTTGCTGACCACGCCAATACCACGTACGGGATTCTTACAGATTTGTTCTTCTTCATCTCCCAATGTCTTTCCGCTATCTGTTGAATCAAAGATTAGGTGACTATACAGCTCCTTGATCTTCGGATTATAGACAGGATTTCCCAAAGCGATAATCTTGTTGTCTGCGTCAAGAAGGAATGTCTGATGTTCAGGTCTGGATGGGAGCGGGGTGGTTCTGCTGAAAAGTCCTGCCGAGTCTATGGCGACCGGATTGTGGAAGTTGTTGTCTCTTATGAGCCTTTCAATCTCCTCCCGCTTATCCGAGCCTACTATCATAAGGAAGTTGACATCAATATCGGGAGAGGATTTGAAGCTGTTGATCACCTTTTCCCAGTCCTTGAGTTTCATACGGCAGTTGGTGCATCCGGAGGAATCGACATAGGTGACGATCTTGAAATCGGCGGCATCGAAATCGTAATCCACGGGGACATTACCTACCTGAAATCCAAGTTCACCCGGAATTACGATTTCCCTGCCGACCCACTCGGCAACGATATCCTGCTGCTCCTTGTTAGTGCCCGAACAGGATATTATTAATGGAAGCAATAATGGTATTAGACGATAGTTTTTTCTTAAGGAAAACATGTATATATGTTTTTTAGCAAATCCAATATGCATCAAACAGCTAATTGCTTTTGTCAATAAGATGCACAGGACTTGGAAGCAAATATATACATATTTATCCAAATGGGCAACAAATATGCCCAATAACATAAGTTGCTTTATATTCCAATACATATTTTTATTCTCTAACCACTTACAACCACGGAACAACCACCTCAAGATGCATAAAACCGATTAAGTGTAGATGTAAGATTGGTTGTTCCGTGGTTGTGAATGGTTGGAAAATAATAACAACCATCTCTGGATACATAAAACCGTTTGTTTTTTTGTGTGTGGATACAGATCTGAGAGTAGATGTAAAAGTGGTTATTATGTGGTTATGAGCGGTTTGAGGATAAAAACAGACACCCGATACGAAGTAAGACGTATCGGGTGTGAAAAAGTGTTATTGTCTTGTATTATCAGCTATTATTTAGCAGCCGGAAGCACGGGGGTGAGGAAGTAGGTGTAGCTATATTCCTTCGGAGTGAGAATATAAGGTTTGTGAGGTGCGGCACCCCAGCTGTTGTCACCACCGACTCCTCGCTGAGCGAGGTCCACATTAAGATATACATTCCAAGCATCTTGCCATACATCATTCTGATGCATATTGTGCTTGTCCATGCCCGGATCAAGTGCCTCCGTGGAAACGTCAAGCGCACTGACATTGAGCAGATGCTCGCCTGTGACCTTTATGCCGTAGCCATCCTTGTCGGTCAACTCAGCCCAACGGACATCGGTCTTGTTGCCCGATTCCTGAGGACGGATGTAAGGGAAATACTGGTCAGCAACTTTCCCTTCATAAAGTCCTACGAAAGAAGAATGCTTGCGGTCGGAATAGTTCTCCCACGGTCCACGACCATACCAACGGAAATTGTCATAGCTCTTCGGAAGAACAATCGAAGTTCCGAAACGCATGAGTTCGGGAACATGAGCGTCGGCATGAGGGAGAAGAGTCTCGGTAACGCCGAGCGTGCCGTCTCCATAAACCGTGTAAACAGTTTTGAGATCGCAGTTCACGTCAGGCATATTGCGCACAGACGTGATTTTCACGGTCTGTCCCTCTTTTGTCATCACAGCCGATGCAACACGAGAGTTGTCGAAAGCATATCTCCAAGCATTCAAACGCTTGTGAGCATTATTACCCCAGTCGTTATCAGTCGGGGCACGCCAGAACGAAGGCGCTATGCCATGAGGGAGGAAATTGCGTCCTTCTGCCGCATACGACCTGATCCAGCCGTCCTTATTGAAGAAGACTTCTACATTTCCCGCCTTAACGTTCCAGCCGCGATCCGTCTCTTTCACCACAGGCGCTGACTGAGCCACCTGGGGAGTGTAAGTTCTCGGCGAAGTAAGCTCCACCTCCTCACGAGCCTGTTCATGACCGGCAGGTATGATATCGTCGCCAGCCTTCACATTCGCGAAGATGTTGAAATAATACTCCGATCCGTCATTGAGGTCAATTCCGTCAAGTGGCATTTTAACCGTCATGGTCTTGCCCGGCATAACGTTGATTTTAGAGAAAGTGCCATTCTTGACAACCTTGCCATCTTTAAGGACCTGCCAATTGAAATCATAGTTCGAAAGGTCACTGTGTATGAAATGGTTTTCAATAGTCACCTCCCCTTTTTTCACATCGGGGGTGAAGCGTATGTCCTGATATACTTTCTTCACTTCATACAGACCGGGATGGGCTGTACGGTCTGGATTCACAACTCCGTTGATACAGAAGTTTCCGTCATTCTTATATGTGCGCGCACCATAGTCGCCACCATATGTCCAATATTTCCTACCATCCTCGTCATGACGCAAGAAACCTTGGTCCACCCAGTCCCAGATAAAGCCACCCTGCATATGGGGACTGCTGCGTATAATATCGAAATACTCCTGGAAATTACCTGACGAGTTACCCATGGCATGGGCATATTCACACATTATATAGGGGCGAGTCACATCTTTCCTGCCTGCATATTCTTTCATATAGCGGATTGACGGATACATAGGGCAGACAATATCAGTGTTCCAAGTCTCGTCTGCCTGTTCGAACTGCACGGGACGCGTCTTGTCGCGCTCCTTGATCCAGCGATAAGCCGCTTTGAAGTTCTCACCGTTTCCTGCCTCGTTACCGAGACTCCACGTTATGACAGACGGATGGTTCTTGTCGCGCTCCACGAGTGCCATCTCGCGGTCGAGCATACAGTCTCTCCACGCCGGATGATATGCAGGATGGTTAGTGGTGTCCGGACGATTGTGCACCACACCCATGCCGTGAATCTCGATATTCGCCTCATCCACGACATAAAGTCCGTATTCATCGCAAAGATCATACATCATGGGAGACTGGGGATAGTGGCAGGTGCGGATAGCGTTGACATTATTACGCTTCATCATGCGGATATCCTTGAGCATAGTCTCGCGGTCAACGGTGTGACCATTGATTTCATGATGCTCATGGAGATTGACCCCGTGAACCTCTATCGGCTTACCATTCACGAGCAACTGGGCATTCTTTATTTCCACGGAGCGGAAGCCCACCCTTGTTGAGGTAGACTCTATAGTCTTGCCTGCATTATCGGCAAGAGTAACTACAAGGGTGTAAAGGTTCGGAATCTCGGCACTCCATTTTTTCACGTTCTTCAACGTGCCCTCGAAAGTCACCTGAGTTTCTTTATCGCCGGCAAGTGTCGCCTTCTTTGTTGAAGTCCACACACGTTTACCGGATTTATCAAACAATTCGGCATTCACCTTTACGGGCACCTCCGATTTCACGAAATTCTTAAGATCCACGTCAAGGCTGAGTTCCCCGTCTTTATATTTGCCATCGAGTCCGGCACGCGCGAAAAGATCCTCGATACGCTGGTCGGCGGTGGAATAGAGGTATACGTCTCGCTCGAGACCCGACAAGCGCCAGAAATCCTGGTCTTCGAGATAAGAGCCGTCGGTCCAGCGGTAAACTTCACATGCCACCTGATTCTTTCCGGAATGGATATAAGGAGTGATATCGAACTCGGCAGGATTCTTGGTGCTCTGCACATATCCCACCTTTTTCCCGTTCACCCAGACATACATGCCCGATGTAGATCCTCCGAAATGCAGGAAAACCTTGCGGCCTTGCCATGATGCGGGAATCTCGAATGAACGCTTGTAGCTTCCCACGGGATTGTCGGAATGAGAAGTATAAGGGGGATTTGCATTCCAGAAGCCGAAGCCGACATTTACATAGATAGGCGTTCCATATCCCTGCATCTCCCAGTTGCCGGGAACCATTATATCACCCCAGGCAGAAGTGTCGTAATCCGTGCGATAGAAATCTTGCGGACGATCCGACGGCTTTGGAGAATAATTGAATTTCCACTTGCCATTTAAACTTTCATACCATGGAGATGTTTTGAAATCACCTTTCAAAGCCTCTGCAGCCGACGGATAAGGGTAAGCCGTAGCGCGGTGAGGCAACCGTCCCTGAGCGAAAGCACCGGGATTCTCCCAGTCTTCAGCAGCAGATGCGATAAATACCATTGCAGACATTGCAACGGTCATAAATCCTCTTAAAATTTTCATTGATGTTAGTATTAGTTTTTTAAGTAAATCTATCAAAATCAAGTTTGACCATCCTGCAATAGTGCCTGGTCACTCAGGCGTTTCGAGCAGCAACGTGTCAATTTCAGTCTGAGCCGATGTCTGGACGACAGGATCGAAACTCTCACTCAACGATATGGTATCCTTCTCTTCAAGATCAGTCATCGTGTCTTTCACCGGTTCCTTGGGAGCCTCATCCTGATAAGTGAATATAGGCTCTTCAACGATACTGTCTTGCATAAGGATAGGATTCTCTTCATCCTCGCTATTCCCATTACGTGGATTCATGTTTATTTCCCCGCTGTTAAGTGTAGTTGTCGTCATTAACATGCCGAACACAAGGAAGAGGAGACATATAGCGCTCAGAAGTTTGTCAATTCCCAAGAAACGAATTTCATGACATTCGGAGGTTCCTTTTTTCAATACCCTGCATATGAGAGCCGCCATCGGGCAGGCTGAACCTAAAAGCCATATAACAGACACGATAGACAAAGCCATGAATCCGACTTCCGGACCAAGGAGACCCACAAATCCCAAAAGCACACCGACAACACCGGCAGTCACAATCAGCCACGCCCCGACAGAAACCAACGCGTCCTTTCCGCTTGTGACTCCCCCGAAATCAGAATATTGCCTAAAAAAGGGTATTATGAAATATCTTTCAAAAAAACCGATATGAGTCATGATGCAAATATACGAATATTAATTAGTTTTTGCAAACAATGAACCTTTTGACTTTCAATATTGCACTTTTTGTCTCTTCCTTTTGGCATTTCAGTCCATTATCTCGCGAATCTTACAAGCCGTCTTCTCCACCACTTCAGATATTAAGCGCCGGGGAATCCATAACGAGTCGCCCGATTCGAGAAGCGGCACCGGCAAGTATCCGGCACGCTCCACGAAGGCACCGGGATCGGAAGACCCTATAAATTCGAGTCTCTTCCTGCATCTGCCTTCCACTATCGCCACCGCAGGTGATTTCCTTATATTCATACGCGACGGACGCGGCGCGAAACGCAGTGAATACACCGATGAATCCGAAGAAACAGCCGTGGTGACGGAGCGCTTCCAATCACTCATCCGGAACACGATCAGACGCAAAAAGTCGCACGGTAATTCCAATTCGCCTCGACCCGGTGACACCCATTCAAAATCGGCATCCATCTCCAGCCATTCGTCAATATTCCCTCTGTCGGCATTCATGACAACATGCTCCGCAATATCGGGAACCACCTCGGCTATAAGGTCTGCAAGACAAGTATGAGGATAACCGAACTCAGTCTTGTCCATAATTATTTCCTCGTTTTCATCGAGGTATTTAATCACTTTCGATATAATTTCACGTATTTTAATTTTCATGTTGGTTTTAGGTTTTAGGCGTTAGGCGTTAGGCGTTAGGCTTTAGATGTATTCTGAAAACTGAAAACCTATAGCTGAAAACTATTCAGGCGTTAGGCTTTAGGCTTTAGAATGGCTATCACCTAACGCCTAATGCCTAAAGCCTAAAGCCTAAAGCCTAAAGCCTAAAGCCTAACACTAAAGCCTAATGCCTAAAGCCTAACACTAAAGCCTAAACTCTCACTTCCCCTTCTCTGTTTTGAGGAGAAGTATCTTTCTTTTTTTAAACCAGTGACTTTGCTCTATGAGGTGGATCACTGCCGGATTGTCAGTAGTGAACGTGGCGGGAGACACGCCATATCCGGTAACGGCTCCACCTGTGAAATGCACGCGCAACGTGGTGCGCCCCACCGGGATGAGCGCATTCCATTCCATCATCCCGGCTACTCCATATGTTTTCTTCATAATAGTTATTTTTAAAGCTTTAGGTTTTAGGCTTTAGGTTTTAGAAATTTGTTGCAAAGAGCCTAAAGCCTAACGCCTAAAACCTAAAACCTAATGCCTAAAGCTTATCCCACCTCAATTTCCCCCGCATAGGGTTGCCACCCGTTTTTCTCGGATCCATCGTCTCCTACCACTTTGACAGCCTGCCAGATCTGACCGATACGTGCCGAGGGTGACATCCCGGGACAATCGGCTGTAAGGTAGAACACGTCGCCCGGAAGCGCATCTTCCGGCGCCGATTCGCTATTCCACATGCGGAATGAGAACGACCCTTCGGTAGGCTTGTCGCCGTCCCCGTCTATCCAGATATGACAACTCCCCTTAAGGGCAAGCGCATCCCAAATCAAGATACCGTTGCGGGTTGCCTCTTCCCCATCCACCCTATCACTGAAGCTGTGTTCCGCCGAATAGACATAGTGAACAAGGCGATTTTCCCCGATCAATGCGGCAGAATTGCTCCACCCAAGGCGATCAAGAGTCGGCTCCCGCTTTATCTCGATGTCTCCAAAGACAGTATGGAAATTAGTCACGGTCCACCCTACCGAATTGACTTTTGTGGTTATCTGTATCTCCGGATGCTTCGAGAAGTCGATGCATTGTATCTGCTCAAGAAGATTCTTGCCTGCAAGCAGAAGTGCCGTCTTCGGAACATCTTCACCAGTGAAAAACATTTTAGCGAGGGCGATAACATCTTCCACGGTCCATTTGCCCTTGTGCATAAGCTCCCGCTTGAACTGCCAACGCAAACCTTCCGTGCAATACACATATTGCAAACCCATGCGGGGGACGTTCATCTTGAACTTTCCGGCACGTCCCGCCCAAAGGGTGCGGTTGCCCCTGACTTTGAAATTGGCAATCGCCTGCTCCGCGATTATAGCTTTCGAAAAAGGTATGCGCTTACGCTGCGATTCAAAATAGTCTGACACCACCTGGTTCATGCCGCGTTTCTGAAGATAAATCTTTGTGGGCTGAGGCACTATCAGATCCGGATCCACCTCTTTCTGCGTCTCGTAGAGGGAGTTGGCAAGAATCACGATCTTAGTGCCCGCCGGTATGCGGGGCACACTCGAAAATTCATCTTCCCGCTGAGACTTACGCCCATTGACGGCACGCACCACAGGATTATTGGTGGTAGGATCCACAGCAACCACGAACAACATCAATTCCTTACCCGGCGTGCGGGTATCTCCATCGGGAGTGTAACCGTCAACACCTTTCACCAGCAAAGTGGTGTAGGGTCTCGGAAGGTTCTGGTCCTGAGCCAACAGTGGCAATGTAACCTGCATCTTGTTCTGTTCGTCGACATCTTCAGCGACAGTGATCAGACTACGGGCTTCGTCAATCATATAATGCTCCACCTCCGGACTGTTCACCTTAACCCGCTTGGCGCGCAACATCAGATTCATCAAAGGGGTATCATCCGAATTAAATCGGAACAATTCGTCGTCAATATCGCTTTCCACGAAAGATCCGGCAGCAATGCCACCTGTAGCTTCGATAGTTGCCGACACAGTCGCAGGCGCGCCCGGCACCTGAGTCTGAAGGTTTGCCGTTCCGGAAACGGGATTCAAATTTTCTGCATTCATTTTCTTAAATTCTATTGGTTAGTGGTTAATGTTTAATTAAGTAGTAGCTTAATGTTTAAGCAAGTAATATGTAAGTTAGTGGTTCAGTATACTTTATCATCCGGCATCTCTGGCAAGATCGAATATCGACGAGACCCGACGCGATGAGCGGCTTGCATTCCCTTGCCCCGACGGATGAGGAAGTCCGTCGGAATCGTCCGGCTTCATATATTTCTCGGCAATCTGCGCATTACGTCCATGCAGCTCCCCTTCCGCAAATGCCTTGGCAACTGCATTCTCATAGTCAAGTCCGCGCAACGCTATTTCCAACAATTCCACCGTAAGCGCACCCGTGCGCCACGCTTCTCCAATATCCCCGAGCAGCTTCACGCCCTGCTCCATCTGACCTGCAGGTATTTCTCGTCCTTTGGCAAAAGATTCTGCCGCCAATTGAAACTCCGGTGTTATTCCTAAATCAGAATTATTTCCCTCACCTGCATCTTCATTACACGAAAATCCATTATTTTCTTCGGATTCATCGGGAATTGCGACATCGTCATTACATGTTTCAGATATTTCTTTTCCCGGAAAGAGATCTCCCGACACGTCATCGAGCAACTCTCCATTCACCGGAGGAACAGTTTTCTCTTCAGGATTCTGCTCACACCTGTCTTCTTTCTTTTTTAATATCTTCAGCATAATTTATAAATATTAAGAAGTTGTTTAAAAATAAATGTGAAATTTGGGGCGGCTCTCTTTTGAATAAAATTCATTTAAGGCAAAGGAGCA
>CASBHZ010000075.1 GCA_949123685.1 uncultured Bacteroidales bacterium
CTGTTCAGTCTCGGCAAATAGAGCCGTGGTAGTCTCGCTGATCTTGATGTCATTGTCGCTTATGAAATCGGTATTGCCGCTGTATCTGTCTGTGCGGTGAATATTGGTGATTTCCGTGCCGAATCTGATGTCGCCTTTCAATGCCGGTAAGGATGCCGTAATGTTGCCGGCAAGTAGTCTGTTCTCAACATTATTTACCGTAGAAAAATCTCGTTCCTGATTTATCGTTGAAATCTCAGTCTCTGCGGTATGCCTGTCGTCTATCTGCCACATTGCGTCAAAATTGACCGACAAGTGCCATTTCCCAATTTCGCCGGTATAATATGCACTGAGAAGATGTTGCCGATTATGGCGGGATATATCTGAAAGATTCTCAAGAGTCTCGGAAAATTCATTATTGACATAGCGGTCAGTCAATGAATTGTCTTCGGATGTGGAGGGTCTGAAAGAGAAGTCATAATAAAAACCGAAGCTATGCAACGAGACGTTGTAGCTTAGACCTATTTTTCCTTGATAGACCGGGTATTTTGACATATCTCTTCCGGAGCTGCTCTGTTGCACGACACCGGATTTGAGATATTGCAGTGTGGTATTGGAAAACCTCGGTCGTTCACGGTAATTCTCGTAATTCAACATTCCGAAAAGGTCAAAACCCTTCTTGCGCCAGTTGAAATTGAGCTGCTCGAAAAGATAGGTATAATGCTTATAGCCTACTGTTGTGTGGTCGTTGAAAGAAAAGCCTTCTCCGACAGGTGCGACAGTGGCTATTCTTATCACAGAATTGACGGTGGAAGCATAACGAGCTCCCGGATTGGTTATCACATCAACGCTTTTAATCTGCGTGGAGGCGAGCTGTTCAAGTTCCGACATATCCCTTATCTGTCTGCCGTTTATATAAATAGAGGGTGTTCCTTTTCCAAGCACTTCAATACCGGAACCTATTTTTGTAACGAAAGGCATCTTGCCAAGCACTTCAAGGGCGGTTCCTGTGTTGGCGAGATATGTGCCGGATACAGGAATCTGTACTCCTTCCCCTTTTAGTTTTGCCATAGGGCGTGAACCTTTGACTATAACCTCGCCAAGCATGTACGAAGCAGGGGCAAGGACAATATCACCTAAGTTGGCATCCGGGTTGTCTATAATCCTGTCCTCAAAGCCTATTGCCGAGACTTTTAGGAACACGGAATTACCGTCTCCTCTAACTGAAAACTTTCCTTCGGCATCAGTTACAGTCCCGTCAATCAATGTTGAATCATTTTGGTTCTGAAGTGTCACATTAACAAACTCCAGAGGATTGCCGGATACATCCTTTATGATGCCTTCGTAGGTCTTAACCTCGGCAAAAAGGGTGTTGAATGTTAGGCAGAGCAACAGCCCCGCCATTAATTTTCTTAATGACATCGAATTATGTTTTGAGTATTATTCTATTAAAGACCCCCGACTACAATCCATCCACCGGAATCGGTTTTCTGCAAGGCTATGTTGTGTCTTTGCATGGTGTTGTCTCTAAGTTCAAGCGTATATGGAACGAAAATTGAGTTTCCTGCACCGGATGAGAAGGAATGTCCTATCGAGATAAGTCTTGAACCACTGAATTTTTCCTTGTATGTCACATCTGATATTTCCTTCATCATAACCTTGTCGAGAATCGCTTCATTCCAGTCTGTGAAGGCATTAAGTATGGTAGAGGCCGCTTCTTCCGCACTGAGGTCTTTCAATCCGACAGGCTGTTTTTCTGTCTCTACATAGCGGATGTCATCGGCGAGATGGCATATATCGTTCCTATGTAGCCCGTAATTTATAGATGTGATTTTCAGCACCGGTATTTCCCGACTATTCGAGACCATACTTACTGTAGCACTTTTAAGTCTTTTGGAATCAGCTTCAATCACATATCTCCGGATATTTTCGGATTCGGCAATAGATGTGTTCAGCAGGTAGGGATTGTCAAAATTTCCTTGCGGCATGGTGTGAACTGTAAGAATTATGTCGTCACCGCTTTTACTTACCGTATATTCTCCGCCTTTGCCGCTGATGCAATTATCCAATTCTGTCTCCAGTATCTTCCGGGGGGCCAGTAGGGTTGCCATATATCCCAAGACTTTTTCTTCTTCGGACTCAGGGAGGTGCAAACCTAATTTGAGAGACGGCATCCAAGTGTAGATGTCAGTGCCATTTCCTGTTGCCACACGCTCTCCTTTGTCAATTCTCCATTTCAGAAGCGAATCTGAAGCGGCAATGTAGATGTGATGTGTTATAAAATCCTCATGTATATCTATGTAGCTGAAATTTTCTATCAGGCGAGTCCTGACCTCTGCTGTCATTTCGATATCTTCGGAGCGTTCAAGTGCGTTTATTGCCTCTGCAAGAATCTCCTTTGCTGAAATCCTTGAAGGCACGAATATAAGCAACAGAACTGCCGCGACTGCACTCAGACTGATTCCACCGAAAACCCATTTGCGAATAGTATGTTTCCTGTCCGTCTGTTCCAATGTACGGATGACTTTAAGACGCAATTCGTCAGAAGCCTTTATCTCACGGCGAGGCTTCAACAATTCCTTTATTTCTTTGTAATCATTCATACTATGTTTTTTTATGGTTAATGAACAGTTTTCTTAATTTATTCATCCCTGATTTATATCTTGATTTGGCAGTGGACTGAGGAATGGAAAGGATACTGCTGATTTCGACAAATGACAGACCGTCAACCACATTCATTCGTATGATGTCGGCTTCGCGTGATGGGAGACTGTCAAGACAGGCGTTTACTCTGTCAGCATCCTCCAGATCAAGTATCTCATTGGGTGTTTCCTCTATATCGTAATCTTCTATGTGCAAGATGTCCCGTTTGCCAGACCGGGCATAATCTTGGCACAGATTATGGACAATCCTGAAAAGATAGAGTCTCACGCTTTCCGGCTTAATGTTGTCTGTATACCTCTCCAGAAATTTCAGAACGGCTTCGTATACAAGATCCTCAGCCTCAACATGGTTGCCAAGCCTATAATACGCAAAACGTACAAGATAGTCGAGATTATCCTCGATTATCTTGCTGATGGTTTTGTGCCGAGTATTCTTTAACATACCGTCCTGTTATTGATACTTCTACTTAATAAGACGTAAAATAAACAAAATCGACGAAAATGAAATGTTAAAAATCAGCTATCCTTAGCTATTTTTATGTATTGCATAAAATAAACGTGGTGACCCGGTGAGATTTTAGGCTAAGCAAGGCAAACGTCAGACTATTAAATAGTTCTGAGGTTTTGTGTATAATCCTTTCGATTCCGGACCGAGATAAGACCAAGAAAGTTAGCTAAAGATTGGGTCTAATAGCATAGCACATGACATTTTTAGGTATTCGTCTCAAGGCACACAAAAACAAGTACATACGCCAATTGGGAGTCAATTTCAAGTTAAAATGTCTTGCATCGCTTGCCTTTACCAACTGTCAATAAAACATAAGGATATAGGAAAGGCGCGGACTTCCTTTGTTAATAGGGTGAACAAAAATCAAGGAAATCGCACGCCTTATGGATACTCTATTAACAATTCTGAGACCGGTTTGTCAGAGAGGAATGAACCTTTCTCTAAAAAATGTCTCATATCGGTTCTTCAGGCCATGATAGTGTCGTGGTCGGTCAACATTCTCAAACTCGCTTCCGAGTTTGCCTCAAGTGCCGACGTCGCATCGGTGGTAAGGCGTATCGAGCGTTTCTTGCTTCGAGGACTGGTAAAGCAGCATGAAGCTGCCCGGAGCATAATTGACGCCCTGCCTGAAAATAGTCGGTTCATACTGACCATGGACGGCACATCATGGCAGCTTGGCAAATTCAAATACTATGTCCTTGCAGTGGGAATCTGCTTCAACGGAATATCGCTCCCCATATGCTTCACATTCCTCCCTGGCCACGACATTACCAGCTTTGTAGAGGAGATTGACATTATGGAAAGAGTTGTATCCCTGATTGGCCATGGCAGGATAGAGTGTCTTCTCGCAGACCGTGAGTTCGGCAATTCGAATTTCATCAAATGGCTTCAGATAAACCACATACGCTATTGCCTGAGACTGCGGGAGAATCTGTTTATGAGAAAAGAAGGCCAGAAAAAGGGGCGGAAGCTCCGCGAAGTGCTCTCATCGCTGAAACTCGGTGAATCCGTCGTATTGCATGACGTCTGGCTGATGCGCAGGAACACGAGGGTACGGATCTATGCCACACGCCGCACGGGCAGAAACGGGGAGGAGTCGCTTATAATCCTCGCTTCTCCATTGGAGTGCGACTATACGGAGGCGCTCTATCGCAAGCGTTGGACTCTCGAGACCGCATTCCGGGCGCTGAAGTCCGCCGGATTCAACATGGAGGAGACCCATCTCGGAGTAAAGCGTTTTGAAAACATGCTTACTCTTTTGATGATTGCCTTTGCTGCTGTATTCATCGACGGCCTTGTCAAAATCGAGTCTTTGCCGATTCCGATGATGAAAAGCAGGAATGTACAGCGCATCAGTATTTTTCGATATGGATATGTCAACCTGCTGCACGATTTCTGGACAAATGTTAAAAACGAGGCGGCTAAACCGACTTAAAAATGTCATGTGCTATGGTCTAATAGGCATAAATATGCCTGTCCAAAATGAGCAGGCTGGATGCAGGCTGGAAATCTTTACAGATGCCAAATCCTGTTGCGATGGGTTCTTAGTGAGTCTTCGGGGAACCGGGCTATCGCTTTGTCAAATTCGCTAAGTATTGCGGTTTTGTCATCCGGTAATGCTCCGGTAATCGGTACTGTATTGGAAATATGATGACCAAGCAGATTGACTCTGATGTTCAGTCTGTCAATTAGCGTCCGCATCTCTATCAGTCGCTCAATTTCCGGTTCCTCGATATATGTGCCGTCCTGCACTTCCTGATATAACTGCGATTCGGGAAAGATGGTTAACGACACTATGTTGATGATGCAGGGATGGAGTCGGTTCAGCACGCCGGCGGTTGCTATCGCGCTTACCTCGCCATTACCCTTGCCCCCGAGTCCGTTCAGGTAGAAAATGTTGTAGCGGATTCCCGCTTTGTCGAGCTTTGACAGCTGTTCAATAATATCGGAGGCATTGTAGCCTTTGTTCATACGTTCCAGTGTCGGGTCATGTGCCGTCTCCATCCCGATGTTGATGCTGTTGAGTTTCATGTGTCGGAGATTCTTTAGTTCCTCTACAGATTTGGGAATTATGTCTGTGACACGGGCAAACATTCCAAACGAAACCATGTGTGGCAGATATTTTCTCAGCAGGAGTGCCACATCCATAAGCTTATTGTAGTTCAGTGCAAAAGGATTTGCACCAGTTAGATAGACTCTTCGGGTGCGTGGTTGCCATTGACGGATAATTTTCAGGTCTTGCTCAACCTCCGAAAGCGGTGACATCCGGAATGGGGTGCCGTGATAAAGGCTGCAAAACTTGCACTTGTGCCAAGTGCAGCCGGAGGTCAGTTGCAGGAGTTGGGAACTTGCCTCGTATGGTGGTCGCCATATCTGTCCTGTGAAATGTAGCTCTGGATATATCATAACTTGAATTTTTTTATGTAATTTTACATAAGTAAATGATCATTTACCCAGCAAAATTATATGATTATCAGAGCTGAAGCAACAACTTACCAATGGGTTTGACCCTTACCGGAAAGTTTGTTTTGCTCGTTATCAGTCTCTTTGAGATATCACGATATGTCAAAAAAATTAGACTACGAATATTGTAAGGCTGCTCCGATGCTTGAATGGCTCGGCAACAAGTGGTCATTGGTTGTTCTCGTGAAGATTTCCGAGAACGAGCCGATGCGTTTCAACGAGCTGTATCGTAACATTCCGTCAGTATCGGAGAAAGTGTTGTCACAGGTGCTCAAACAGCTTACAATAGATGGTATAATCCGCAGGGAGCTGTTTCCCGATGTACCTCCTCGTACGGAATATTCGGTGACTGACTTCGGCAAGACTCTTTTGCCCCATGTGTTGGCGCTCATTAATTGGGGACGCGAGAATTTTGACACTATAATGTCAAATCGTCAAAACACAACATAAATTATTTGGAAGGACTTACCAATCTGTATCATTATAAAGTTGCGATTCTTTGTCTTATGGCATCTACCATTTCCGGAGCATCTTTGCAACCAAGCATATATTTTTTGCCGTCTTTAGTGAAGACAAGAAAGCGGTCGGAATTTTTGCCGTAATAAGCGAAATACTTGCCGAGATTTTTTTCTCTGAACCATCCGTACCACCCGAACCAACCTCCACTGCCGCATATTCTTATTGCGTCTATTGTCGGAGGACATAATATGACATCGGCAATCTCGGACAGGGGGATAGATTTGATTTTTAGCGGTCGGTTAATTTCCAGACTGTTCTTATCCAATAAAACGGACAGCGGCATAAAGAACAGGGTTGACAGGAATAGCAGAATGATTACAGCACCAAGAATCCAAACGGCAATATTGTTGTCGGGCTGTTTCAATGCATATACAAACATTCCCCAAAATATGGCTGTTGATATAGCTGAAATAATAAGTGAATATGAACTAAGTTCTACACGTTTTTTCATTATAATTAGTTTTAATAATCCAGCTGAAAGGCTGCAATTTTCTTGCAGTTATCGTTATTTATCTTAAAATTTTCACAAATCAAATTAGAAGCTGTTTAAGCAACTCCAATTATTCTTGTTAAAGTTACTTGCCTTGCGCCTTAACGCGCTTTACAATTTTCTGAATACCGGAATGCGGTGCCGCAACTCCTTTCGGTGTAGAGATTCCTGAATTTATAACTGGAGGATTCTTCTTTAGCTCCTTGGCTTCTTCTTCTGATACATACTCCCTGTCTGTTATGTAAATCTCTATGTAGCTTCTCATGTCAAGCGGAGTTTGGGTGTTGAATGCCCATTTATAAGCCTTTCCTCGTCCTGTCATTTTTAGAGAAAGAGAAATCTGACTGAGGTCTGCAGGTGTAATAGCGTTTTCTCCATCGCTATTTATAAATACGTAAGAACTGAGAGCCTCGGTAAAATCTGTTGTAGCGCCAATAACTTTCAGAGCATTCGGAGTATAGACATGATTTGGGTATTGTGTCATTATATCGTGGTTCATGCGTATCACATTGCCGTTTTTTTGCCAATCCATCTTTGTCTTTTTCTTGGTGAATACGGTTTCAGATGCGATACCTGATGTATTTGCAATCTTTTCAGGAAGATTCAATACATTGGATGTTGATGTAGGGAATACGTTGAGATTATACGACATCAGGAATATTTCGTCAGCATAGCGGCTTACACTATCAAGTCCATCTGCATTTGTGTGTCGACTGTATGTGTTCGATGTCAATATTCTCGGTTTTTGCCACCCTTTGATTTTTGTCTTGTCAATAGGAATAAGGAAGTCGACTATCGCTTCTTTATAAATAGTTAGCGAATCTTTTGATCCAAATGATGAGACATATTCCCTCATATATCCGGTTATATGCAGAAGAGGGCGCATACCCGGAGAAACTATGATTTCCGATAGATCGAGAGTTTTAGGGACCATTCTAATATTTTCACTGTTTACAGAGTCAATCTCTAATGGAACGTATCCGAGATAGGAGAAAGTCACAGGAAAAGCATTTGCCGGTAATTCCGGAATGACACCATCGTTCCCGGTAAGAGCGATCATCGTGCCGTTACGGTCGGTGATTGAAGCGAGAACAAGCGGTTCGCCAGTCTCTTTATCAACAAGTAAAGGACGGCTTTCGGCTGTTTTTGCCATTGAAAGCAATACGGTCAAAAGTAAGAATATAGGAACTGTCATTACCCTCCGGATGTTTGCCATGATATGATTTTTAATTGTCATTATTATCTATTTCTGAGTTTTATCGCGAAATTCCGACGGAGTCATTCTGTATTGTCATTTGTTGAGGGGATAGGGGAGAAACAAAGAAGGGGTCCGATTGGATCCCTTTTTTATTTTGCGCGAGATGATTACTTCTTTGCGCGGTTGCCGTAACGGTTGCGGAATTTGTCCACACGTCCGGCTGTATCGACGAGTTTCTGCTTTCCGGTGAAGAAAGGATGCGAAGAGCTGGTGATCTCAAGTTTTACAAGAGGATACTCTTTGCCGTCGATTTCGATAGTCTCACGAGATGCAACCGTAGAACGGGTGATGAACACCTCGTCGTTTGACATATCTTTAAATACCACCTCGCGGTATTCTTTGGGATGAATGTCTTTTTTCATTTTTGTAAATACTGCAGTTAATTTATTAAAAAATCTTGACAGGTCGCGATCCCGTCAAATGGCTTGCAAAGTTAATACTTTTTTTTGAGATGGCAAAGAGGCTGTTTCTAAAGTTTATAAAAAAGTAATTCCGAGTATACACCCGGAATTACTTTAAATATAACTTATGATTGGTTTATTCAAATTCAACGAGAGGCTGGTCTGTTGCAATTACATCGCCTTCGTTCACGAGGAATCTCTTGATTGTGCCCGCCATGTCTGTGGCAAGGTCATTCTCCATCTTCATTGCTTCATATACAAGCAGGAGATCACCTGTCTTTACTGTCTGACCGGGTTTGGCGAGTATTTCGATTACAGTGCCGCCCATAGGAGCGCGGAATACTTTACCTGTGATTTCCTCGGCAGCTTCTTTGGGAGCTTCCGCTTGAGTTGAAGCAGGTTCCTCAGCTTTCTTTTCTGCCTGCTTGGCTTCAAATTCAGCTTTGCGTTTGTTCTTGAGGAATGTGTTGGCAACGGATGGTAGAAGTTCCATAAGAAGGAACTCTTCTTCGTTTTGAGCCAATTTCATGCCGCCGAACTCGGGAAGTTCGGGATTTGCAGGTTCGCGGAATGAGCCGGTGTCATAAGGACGTTCCTCTGCCGATCCGGTGATCTTCTCACGGAATGCAGGATCGATAGCTACCGGAGTCTTGCCGTATTCACCCTTGACAAGTGAAATGAACTGATTGTTCTTGTTTGAATAATCAGGTGCGCCTTTACGGCGGTCAAGGGCAAGTGCAACTGCCTGGGAGCCGACGATCTGGCTTGTGGGAGTCACGAGCGGCACAAGACCCGCATCACGGCGAACTTTCGGAATGAGAGCCATTGCCTCGTCAAGAACGTCTTCTGCCTTAAGGGCACGCAGGTTTGCAACCATGTTTGAATACATACCGCCTGGAACTTCCGCATTCTTAACAAGCTCATTTGGTTTGGGGAAGCCGAAATATGCCTCGATCTTATGGCATGCGTCAAGCAGTTCTTCTTCTCTGTTTTCGTTTGCTGCGGCTATTGCGCGATCAAACTCGGCATCGATCTCTTTCGGCATTTTTGCATAATACTCATCGAAATCGTTAGGCCATTTGTCTTTGTTGAGGTCGAAATCGGCGAGAGCCTTGCGGGCTTCTACAAGTTCTTTACGGATCTTTGCCACAGCGTCCATATTGACAGCCATTTCGATTCCGAGTTTCTGGCAGAAAATCCATACGAGCTCGATTGCAGGAGCTGCCGAACCACCACCGAACCACCATATATTGGTATCGACGATATCCACTCCCTTGATGATTGCTGTCAATACGGCAGCAAGACCATAACCGGGTGTGCAGTGGGTATGGAAGTCAACGGGCACTTTGAGTGCCTGTTTAAGTTTCGGCATCAATGTAAAGATGCGGGAAGGATTAACAAGTCCTGCCATATCTTTAAGAGTCACCATCTTGGCTCCAAGAGCCTCCATTTCTTTGGCTTTCTCTACGAAATATTCATCAGTGAATATTTTCTCAGGTGCTGCCGGAGCATCGTTGCCACCGAAAAGTTTTGCAAAGAAGCCTTTTTTCTTCGGAGCTTCGGCGGGCGTGTCTTTCGGGTCTACGGTATAGCAAACGGCGGTATCTGAAACACCTCCGAGCTGATTTATCATCTTCACCGATTCCTTGATATTGTTAATGTCGTTGAGCGCATCGAAAATACGCATCACGTTCAGACCGTTTTCAATAGCTTTTTTGTAGAAGCCTTCGAGAACATAATCAGGATAAGGAACATAACCGAAAAGGTTACGGCCACGCGAAAGTGCGGAGAGGAGGGATATTCCCTTCATCTCTTTTGAACATGCGCGAAGACGGTCCCATGGGGATTCGCCAAGATAACGCATCACGGAATCGGGAACGGCACCGCCCCAGACTTCCATAATGTAGAATTTAGCTTCACGATAAAGAGGAAGAAGTTTGTCAACATTCTCCTGCTTCATTCTGGTAGCGAACAGCGACTGCTGGCCGTCGCGCAGTGTAAGGTCTCGGATCTGTAATACCTTTGCCATTTGGTCTTAGTGTTAAGGTTTCGAAATGAAATTTCTAAAAATTAATTATGCGGTAAATATATATATAAATTTTATACCGAACAAAAAATTAATGAAAAATTTCAGTAATAAGTTTAATTCTTGTTAAATTTCAGAATTTAGCTTATGCCGGTATATTTAATTCAATTGCCTATTTATGAAATTAAGAAGCTGTTTAAACTAAACATACTCTAATGAAACCGTGGTTATTATGTGTTTTTACTCAAAAATTCCTTCAACAGCCTCCTCTTCAGCAGGCGCAGGTCCGTAATCGGTTATTATCTCTCCCTCGCAGGCATTGTAATTGTCAGGAAATTTGAATTTCGCATCTTGTCTGTAAGGGAGCTTGGAGTCTGCATATACCTTCTGCATATACAATCCGTATATAGGCAGGGCTGCTCTTGCTCCCTGTCCGAATGCCATGGTGTTAAAGTGGATATAACGTTCTTCACCGCCTACCCAGACTCCGGTGACAAGTTCCGGCGTGAATCCCATGAACCAGGTGTCTGAGTTGGAGTTTGTAGTACCGGTCTTTCCTCCCATCTGTGCAGTGATGTTATATCTTGAGCGAAGGCTGGCTCCGGTTCCGCTGTCAACGACATTCAAAAGGATTGACAATATCTTGTAATATGCATCTTCCGATGTAACTTCCGTGCGATGGGGCACTGCTGAATATATGAGGTTTCCCTGGTTATCTTCAATGCGGGTGACGAACACTGGATCCACCCTGATTCCTCGGTTGGCGAATGCCGTGTACGCTGCCACCATATGACCTACGGGCACGTCTACCGTGCCGAGACAAAGCGGAAGTGTAGGGTCTATGTATCCTGTTATTCCGAACATTCTCATCTTGTTGGCGAGACTGACCGGTGTCAGTTCATTGACAAGGCGGGCTGAAATCCAGTTATTGGAGTTGGTAAGCGCCCAACGCAGGTCAACCATCTCTCCGACACGTGCGCTGCCGGAATTTCGAGGAGCCCAGTTACCGAATACGGGCTGTGTGTTTGAGAACATTGAGCAGGGTGTGAAATCCTGTTCCATAGCCAAGGTATAAAGGAACGGTTTGGCTGTAGAACCGATCTGTCGTTTTCCCCGGCTCACCATGTCATATTGGAAATGAGAGAAGTCGGGACCTCCGACATAAGCCTTTACATATCCCGTCACGGGATCCATACTCATGAGTCCGGTGCGAAGAACCGTCTTCATATAAAGTAAGGAATCATAAGGAGACATTGTAACAGTTTTTGTGCCCGGCACTATCTTCGTAACATTCCTGCCTTTTTCGGTTCTTGTCTCTTTGACATATGCGAACACATCCATTTCGTAAGGAGTGTGGAATGCTTTGTCTATTTCCTCTTGCGAGTGTCCCGCCTTTTTCATGTTGCGGTAACGTTCTGTCTGTTTAACAGCGTTTTTGATGAGTTTCATCACGCCGTCATAACTCAATTCCGATGAATTGGTAGTATACGGACCTGTTCGTTGTCCTCTTTTTTCCCTTTCGAATGCAGGCTGGAGGTATCCGCCAAGGTGCTGATATATTGCCTCTTCGGCATAATCCTGCATTCGCATATCTATCGACGTATATATGCGCAGACCATCGGTATAAAGGTCATAATGTTTTCCATCGGGTTTGGGATTTTTCAATATCCAGCCATAGAGCGGGTTTTCCTCCCATTGAGTTGAGTCAGTATTATAGTTTCCCCATGCCAGACGGTAAGCCATCAGAGACTTATAGTCGGAACGTTTGGGGCGTTCCGGTTTTTTTGCAGTCATAAGGCGGCGTATCTCTTCGCGAAGGTAGGGTGCGCCACCTTCCTTATGGTCAACCTTGTGATAGTCGAGAGAAAGGGGTAGGGCTTTCAGTGAGTCACCTTCCTCAACAGTGAGGAAATCCGCTTTCACCATTTGGTCGATTACTATATTCCTCCTGTTTCTTGCCCGCTCTTCATGACGGAGAGGATTAAAGAAACTTGGATTCTTCAGCATTCCCACGAGCAAAGCGGCTTCTTCAGCTTTGAGGTCGCCCGGTTCTTTACCGAAATACACGTTTGCCGCAGTTTTAATTCCCACGGCATTGTTGAGGAAGTCGAACCTGTTGAGATACATGTTTATTATCTCATCTTTGGTATAGAAACGTTCGAGCTTCACGGCAATCATCCATTCGATAGGCTTCTGGATAGCGCGCTTGAAAATATTTCCGGTAGGTTGTGAATATAGCTGCTTTGCAAGCTGTTGGGTTATGGTTGATGCACCTCCTGCAGACTTGTCACCCATCATTACTGTTTTGATCATGGTTCTGCCAAGAGCTTTGAAGTCAATGCCGGAATGCTCTTTGAACCTCACGTCTTCTGTAGCTATCAATGCATTGATGACGTGAGGAGACACTGCATCATAGTCTGTATATACGCGGTTGCCTGATCCGAAATAATATCTGCCAAGTTCTGTGGTGCCGTCAGAAGCGAACACAAGCGAGGCAAGTTTATCGTGAGGGTCCTCAAGCTCCTCGATCGGAGGCATATATCCTATCACACCATTATATATTAGCAGCAGGAATAGGAATATGAAAGCTCCAAGGCTTAAGAAAGCTGCCCACAGCCACTTGACAATGCGCTGATTGCGTCTGATACGTTTCGCGGCGCGTGCGTCAAAACCGGTGTTTTCTATGTTGTTGCCGAAATCGTTGTTCATTGCTAAATATTTTAAGCTGCAAATATACGAATATTTATCGAAAACGGACTCTCTATTTTCTTTTCTGCACAGAGAAACCGAATTTTCCTATAAGCTTTCCAAGTTCGAAATAATGACCGTGGCAATAAGCCATAATGCCCGATTTTTCGAGTGAGAAGCGTCCTGTCTCCGTATCTATAAATCGGTCGTCGGCACGCACGTTAAGCACTTCGGCTATGAACATGTCGTGGCTACCCAATGACATGATGGTTTTCACCCTGCATTCGATAGAGAGTGGCGACTCCTCTATTGTTGGCGATGAAACTTTTTCACCGGGTATCGGAGTGAGTCCCGTTTCTTTCCACTTATTATAATCTTTGCCTGAACGGACTCCCGCCCAGTCAGTGGCGTTTGCCATGGCTTCGGTGGTCAGGTTGATGGTAAACTCCATCCTCTCCTTTATAATGGGATATGAATGACGTTCCTTCCTGACGGAGATGTAGCACATCGCAGGGTCTGAGCATATTGTTCCGGTCCAAGCGACAGTTAGCATGTTCCATTCTTCAGGAGAAGCTCCGCATGTAACGAGGGCTGCGGGCAAAGGGTATATCATTGTCCCGGGACGCCAAGATATTTTGGTCATATGATTCCAGTTTTATTTAACATCTTCTTATTTTGAACAAAATTACTACATTTAGATTAAAAGCTGTTAAAGATGAAGAAATTTTTTCTTATCTTTGCGTTTATCTAATAAGCGCAGTGGTGTATGTCGCTTTTGAAAATTTAATATTTAATATAACAGATACATATTAATTATGAGTAACGATGAATTGATAAGAACCGTCACCGAACGGGCTCAAAACTGGTTGACCCCTCAATACGATGAAGATATCCGTGAAGAGGTTAAAAAAATGCTTGATGCTGAAGATAAGACTGAACTTATAGAGTCGTTTTACAAGGATCTTGAATTTGGCACAGGCGGTCTCCGCGGCATCATGGGTGCCGGTACGAACCGCATGAACCGTTACACGGTTGGCGCAGCCACCCAAGGTCTTGCCAATTATCTAAAAGACTGCTTCAAGGATCTTCCTCAGATTGCTGTTGCCGTAGGTCATGACGTGCGTCATAATTCACGCAAGTTTGCCGAGCTTACGGCTGATATTTTCTCAGCCAACGGTATTAAGGTTTATCTTTTCGACGGACCGTGCCCCACGCCTGAAGTTTCTTATGCTATCCGTAAACTCGGATGTCAGAGCGGTGTTATGGTGACTGCGAGTCACAATCCTAAAGAATACAACGGCTACAAGGCTTATTGGAGCGATGGTGCCCAGATGATTGCGCCTCACGATGTCAAGACTATCGAATATGTGAATGCCATAACATCTGTAGATCAGATTAAATTTGCTCCCAACAAAGATCTTATCCAGGTTATAGGAAAAGATATAGACGAGCAATACCTTGCGGATATTCATTCTCTTTCTCTCGATCCGGAAGCTAACAAGCGTCATAGCGACATGAAGATCGTTTACACCCCGATTCATGGCACCGGTACGCGCCTGATGTTTGATTCCCTTAAGTTATGGGGATTCAACAATGTGATCCACGTTCCGGAGCAGGATATTCAGAGTGGTGATTTCCCCACAGTTGCTTCTCCGAATCCTGAAAATAGATCGGAAGAGCACACGTCTGAACTCCAGTCACGCGATAGTATCT
>CASBHZ010000076.1 GCA_949123685.1 uncultured Bacteroidales bacterium
TGGCCCATTTTTTAATGAGCGAACGGCCCACTTTTCAGTGAGTATTTACACTCCAAAACGGGGCAAAACCATATAATGGACGAATATAGGTAAAACCTACATATCTCCCTTTTATTCCAATAGTTTGCATTATTCCTGCGAAATCCATCCGTATGTGAGCGAGTTTTAGTATCTTTGCATAACATTTGAAGGTAAACGGCGATTGGGGAGCCTTTCGCCGCCAATATATAACATAAGACCGCAAGGCGTCCTAATGGAAATCTGGTAATTTTCATATATATATCCATAACTATCCTGATTATCAGCAATATCTACAGATTGCAGTGTACTAATAGTGTACTTTTTGGGAAGATGGCGGCCAGCCGGAGCAAATGAATTTGAAATAATTGTTATCCGTTATAGATTTTTAACTGCGCTGATTTGCTGCTTTTCACCGGTCTCTATCACATCAACGGCATTAGAAATCCTCTCAAACAAGTATCCTTGATGTGCCTTATGAACCGCATGATGAGAGATAGGTTGCACAGGAAAGATGTCGAAAACAATAGTTTGTTTGAATCAATTCGCAGATTTTTAGGATTACATACCGTTAATCTCACGAAAAATAGCTAACTTTGCATTTTAAGCATTGTATGCGAAATGACCAAGAATATCACAACGACATAACGGCAAAAGCCGTAAAACAATAACATTGGAAGCTCCAACGTAGTCGCTTAAAGGCTCTGGTCGGCCCCGCATAGCTACGCTGGAGTCTTTTTTATAGATATGGCGGCTCTTGATGACCTCATAAACAAGATTGATAATCCGGAGTTAAAACTTCAGATGCAACACGTTGTGCGCAAACTTCTTAAACAAAAGAAGTTTGGGCTTGTCTTTGAGGACCATCTCCCCGAATCCACCATCCTTCAAGGACGGGAGGTTCGAGTCGGTTTAACCGTGACCTACAAATCCGAACCACTAAAAGAGCGTTTCTTTGTTCGAGCTATCAACAATGGCATAGCCGAGTGCATCTCAGTGAATGATACTACTTCGACTCGCACAATTCCGGTTGACGATTTGGTGCCGTTCGCCACTTTCGGAGAGCCTATATATCCGTATCTACAAGTTCAAGATACTATTTCTACAGCCCCCGATAGTCCGCTGTGGCATTCTCTTATTCAAGCCGACAATTACCATGCGCTGCAACTGCTTGCCTACTTATATCCTGGCAAGGTAGACTGTATATATATTGATCCTCCCTATAACACTGGCGCTCGTGATTGGAAGTACAACAATGACTATGTCGACAGCAACGACTCGTACCGCCATTCCAAATGGCTTTCCATGATGAAGAAACGTCTGCTACTCGCGAAAAAGCTACTCAATCCTGCAGACTCCGTGCTTATCGTAACTATTGACGAAAAGGAGTATAATCATCTCGGATGCCTGTTGGAGGAATTGTTTGCGAATAGCAATATTCAGATGATTTCTTCTGTGATAGCACAAAAGGGGGTTGCTCGTAATAATTCATTCTACAGAGTGAATGAATATCTTTATATTATACAAATTGGATCGTCTAAAGTAACTCCCCTATCCTTGTCCTCCGAATGGCAATTGGGTAAAGGCGATAGTGCTGCTTCAAAAGGAATAGTTTGGTCTCAGTTGCGTAGAAGTGGGACTAATGATTTGAGATCAGACAGAGAAAACCTTTTTTACCCTATTTATTTTAATTTAGATGGGACAAAAATTCTTGATATAGGTGCCGCATTAGATCCTTCAGTGCATCCTATTGACAGAGTGGAAAAAGAAGGGGATAAATTAGTGGTATGGCCAATTAAAGATTTCGGAATAGAGGGGAACTGGCAATTAAGTCCAGAGGAACTTAAAGAACGCCTTAAAAAAGGTTACGTCAAAATAGGCCGATATAAAAATGGCAATATCCCTATATCCTATCTTAAAAAGGGAAGTATCAGCAAAATAGAAAATAGGGAAGTCAAGTTATTAGGTTATGACGAAGTCTCGGGGACAGTTATCGTTGATAACTGTAATTATATCCACGAATTTATTCCTGGTTCACAATGGAATATCCCATGTCACGATGCTACGTATAAAGGGACACAATTGCTTTCAAAATTTATTGGCTCAAGATTTGAATTCCCTAAATCGCTATATGCCGTCCACGATACCTTACGCTTCTTTATTGCCAATAAACCAGATGCGCTTATCGTCGATTTCTTCGCCGGATCGGGCACCACGCTTCATGCCGTAAATCTTCTTAACGCCGAGGATGGCGGAAATCGCAGGTGCATAATGGTAACAAACAATGAAATAGGCGAAGCTTCCGAGCGTGAGTTGACGGCTAAAGGTTTCAAGCCAGGAGATGAGGAGTGGGAAAATCTCGGCATCGCTCGTTATGTCAACTGGCCGCGCACGGTGGCTTCCATCACCGGCCTTGATGTCAAAGGGCAACTGATCAAGGGCGAATACCTTACATACCTGACTACCGAAAAGGAATCGAATCGTCGTTTTCAGCAAATCTCTTTTGTCAATGATTTTTCATCTCTCAGTCTATCCGAGAAGAAAGACCTCGTGACTGTACTTTCCAAAGGGTCTATCGCAAAATCAAGCGTGGAAAACGATGCTTCATATATCATTGACAATGACTTGGCCATCGCAATTCTGCTTGACGAAGCATCTGCGTCCGATTGGCTCGATGAACTTGAAGGACAAAACGGGATTCGCGACTTCATTATCTGCACCGCCGACAAAAAGCTTTTCAATTCTCTAAAAAAGAGAATAACCGAATCGCTCGGAACTTTCAAGGAGCAAGTACCTCTGACATTGCCCATGTCGGATGGATTCAAGGCAAACGCCATCTTCTTCAAGTTGGGTTTTCTCGACAAGCAAGCCGTCCAAATGGGCCGACAGTTCACTGAACTTCTTCCGCTACTATGGATGAAATCTGGAGCTTACGGCGCGTGTCCGCAAGTCAATTCCTATTTCATCCCTTCAATGCTTATTCTGCCACAGAATAAGTTTGCAGTGCTCACCAACGAGAACGAATTCGGTGCTTTCTCCGACGCATTGGCTACAGCCAATGACATCGAAACAGTATATATCGTCACTGACTCCGAAAGAGGTTATCGCGAAATGGCGGCTCAACTCAGAGTTCGCAATAGCTATCAGCTCTATCGTGATTATCTCGATAACTTCACCATCAACACGAAAGGCTCAATATGAAAGTCCAGTTATTCCCTTTTCAGCAAACAGCATTAGCCAAGATGCGCAAACAGGCGCATCAGGCTCTTTCGTTGTATAATATCGACACCGACCATCCCCCACAGATAATTTCGTTTACCGCCCCTACCGGTGCGGGCAAGACCATTATCATGTCAGGGCTGTTGGAAAACATATACTTTGGCGACGAAATTCTTCCGGCGCAACCTAATGCCGTCACCATATGGCTCAGTGATGATCCCAATCTCAACGAGCAGTCAAAAGAGAAGATTGAGACACGAGCCGATAAATTTACTCCCGGCCAGTGTGTCATTATCTCGGAGGATTCCTTTGACTGCGAAGTACTTGAAGATGGAAAAATCTATTTTCTGAATACTCAAAAACTTACCAAAACTGGAAAACTAACCAAGCTCTCTGACACACGCCAACACACTATATGGGAGACTCTACAAAACACCATTCTTGAAAAGAGCGACCGATTATACTTCATTATAGACGAGGCGCACCGAGGCGCAAAGCCATCGGAATCTGGCAAAGCTACTTCTATAATGCAAAAGTTCATATTTGGAGACGAGAATGTCGGTCTGGCTCCTATGCCTTTGGTTATAGGAATGAGTGCTACAATAGAACGTTTCAACAGACTTATCGGTAACTCCAACTCTACCGTCCATAAAACGGCGGTTTCTACTACCGAAGTAAGACGGTCGGGATTGCTCAAAGAGTGGATTATCATAAACTATCCCGACCAACAGATTGCCAACAAGGACATGGCTGTTTTGCAGGCTGCAACCGATGAGTGGCGAGACAAATGGAAACGATGGTTTGTGTATTGTCAGGAACAACACTACGCCCACGTCTACCCGATAATGCTTGTGCAGGTAGAGAACGGCACCGCCGGACGCATATCCAATACCGATTTGGCAGATTGTATCAGCAAAATCGAATCTCGCGTCGGCACACCGTTCAAAGACGGCGAGATAGTCCATGCTTTCGGGTCAAAAGGCGACCTTGAAATCAATGGTCGAAAAATTCCTTATGTAGATCCTGCTTCAATCGCAGGCAACCGTGATATAAAAGTGGTCTTTTTCAAAGACTCACTTTCCACTGGGTGGGATTGTCCGCGAGCTGAAACCATGATGTCGTTCCGTCGAGCTTCCGATTCTACCTATGTAGCACAGCTATTGGGTCGAATGATTCGCACTCCTATGCAGATGCGCATCGAAAAAGACGAAACCTTAAACGATGTCAAGCTTTTTCTGCCTCATTTCGATAAAGATACTGTTTCTTCCGTTATCGAAGCTCTTAAAAATATTGAGGGCGGAGAATTGCCCTCTGATATCTCTGGGCAACAGATAGGAGGAGGAAACATACAAACGCTCACCGTACATCGCCCAACGCCTGTGACAGCATCCGCACAGCCTGTGGTGATTGTTTCGTCCGCTAACCAAAGCACGCCGCCTCATGTTGCCGTTTCTTCTCATCCACAAGCAGTGTCGCAGGTTTCTCCGCAGATTGGTGTGTTAAATCCTGAGACTACGTCAACGGGCAACAACGTATCCAATGAAGCGAGCGACTTCAATGAAACCAACGTGTTTGATACACCCATCACTAACTATGTCGCACAACCCTCGCTTGCAAGTCCTGGTGAAAACGTTGCTGTTTCTACCGAACATGATACGTTTGCGAGTGCGCCCATTGCCTCGTTTAACAGAGTATCTGTCATGGAGGCTATAAACAACATGGCACTGCTCAACTTCTCCGTTCGCCCTATACGTATAAAAGACTACTTTTATTCCTATTTCGCTCTCTGCCGTCTGTTGGTCCAGTCGGGGGTGAAAACCGATGCGTACACCATTGCAGTCACTGAAATAGGCGATTTTATCGAATCATACATAAGCGAACTGAAATCTCGTGGCGAGTATGACAGTCTTGTCAAAAAGGTACAGGAGTTCAAGATGGCTTCGCAGATTTTTGATGCCCTCGGCGAAAGTATCGAAAATCAAGTGAGTAGCAACCTGTTCACAACAACCGACTCCGACATAGAGCGTCAGTTCAACCTTGCTGAGTCGAAACTCGGTAGCGAGGGAATAGGAAACAAATATGTTAATCGCGACGCTGATCTATTCAACCATACACAACGGAAAATTGACGTCATCCTATTCGCTTCTAATAACAATGAATTGGAGAGGATGCAGCAATTTTCAAAAGAACGCTTCTATTTTCTTAAAGATACTTATCGTCTTACTTTTGCCCACATGGAAGAAAAGTGGCGCAAAAGATACGAGAATATCGTTGCTGACGGTGACCCCGTCAGTCAGAAATCATTCCACCTTCCTGACTACATCTCCATTCCGTCAAGCGAAGACGGAGCTTCTTTCTCTGATCATCTATTTGTTGATGAAGCAACCGGCGCGGCGACCTTCAAACTTACTTCTTGGGAGGATAAGACGCTCAAAGAGGAACAACAAAGAAAAGGCTTTGTTACATGGTTAAGAAATCCTGCTCGTAGCTCCTGGGCATTATGTATTCCTTACGTCATGAATAACGAGAACAAACCTATGTACCCTGATTTTATTATCGTTCGTAAAGTGAACGATAAATACGTTCTCGATATTCTTGAGCCGCATAACTCATCGCTTAAAGACAATTTACCAAAGGCAAAAGGTCTTGCCGAATATGCCCAACGAGAGCCTAAGATTGGCCGTGTTCAGCTTATCCGTCTCGTTTCTGTGCATGGTGTTGATAAACTTGTTCGTTTGGACTTGAACAGCTCACTTGTTCGTGAGAATGTGATTCAAGCTCATACAGAAAGTGAGCTTGACCATATGTTTGATATATACGGGATTGTTGAATAAGTAAAATTACAGAATAATCCTATGTTTGAAAATTTCAAAAGAATCACTATAAAAGGTGGATGCTTTGAACAAGCCTCAACACTTGAATTGTTTAAAGACAAGTATTGTCTAAGTATAGTGTATGGCCGCAACGGTAGCGGTAAAACCACCATCGCTAAAGCAATACGGCAATATGTTGGCAAAGATACTGAATCACAAACAGAAGATGGATATATTTCATACTCAGTATCTACAGATGCGAATATTATTGATGACAAAAAAGAATCTGTATTTATCTTCGATGAAGAGTTTGTTCGTGAAAATATAAGAATGAAAGGAAGAGGATTAGAGACCATCGTGATGATTGGTGAACAAGTAAACCTCGACACACTGATAACTCAAAAAATTGAGCAAAGGAATGCCATTGAAAAAAAAATAGCAGAAGATACAATTCGAAAAGAGAATTTTGAGAATAAGAATAATATCTCATCTCCGTCTTATTTCTTTTCACAAATAAGAAGCAAGTTGCGCGAAGACGGGGGGTGGGCTGATATAGACCGCAAAATAAAAGGAAACTCGATAAAGAGCTCCGTAACTGAAGATTTAGTTAAGAGACTCGTATCTATGCCAGAACCGAAAGAGGCGGAAGCTGTTTTATTGCAGCGGTTGAACTCGGATTTAGCTTTATTTACTCAAACGCAAGATGCTCAAATAATAACATGGAACCCAATTAGTTTAAATATCCCTGAAGATCTTGACAATATAACGGCTCTGTTAAGAAAAAAAATTGAGAAACCAGAACTTAGTGAACGTGAATATCGTTTGCTGAATTTTTTACAGGAGTATTCAGACTATCATTTGCAAGAAACATCGCGACAACTAACAGAAGAAAGATGGCCGTTTTGTCCATTATGCCTAAGAGAAAATAATGAACAAGTTTATGTACACATAGGTGATACTCTTAAACACATACTAAATAAGGAATCAGAAGTATATAACGATGAACTGGATAAGGCTATGGCTTTATTTGTAATTGATGAGATTACTATACCAGTATTTCCCAAACTGAATGAAAAAGAGAAAACCGCGCTTCAACTTGCTATAGAACAACTAAATAAAGATATTAAAATTATACGAAATCGTATAGAACAACGAAAACGAGACATATATGGTATAGTAACAGAGGTATTTAGTGCTGAATTGATATTAAATTATAGCGCACATCTTGCAAACTTCAAGAAGGCAATGAGCGATATGGAGAATTGTGTCACAACATTCAATCGCTCAGTTCATGATAGAGAAAAACTAAAAAATAAAATAATCCAAGAAAATGCTCAGTTGACACGTAAGCAATTAACCGCATTGTTAGGAGGTTATAGTAAGGCTTCTAAAGCTTATGAAAGTTGTTTAAAGACACTCTCACTGCATATTACAGACAAAGGTCGTATCGAGAATGAAATAAAAGAATTGAAAGCTCAAGCTGAGAACACAGATATAGCATTAGATTATATTAATAACGAATTGCAATATGTGTTTTACAGCAATACAAAAGCAAAATTGGTAGCAGGAGATGGATGTTACAAATTGAAGATAAATGGAAGGGACGTACCACCGAAAAAAATAAGTGTAGGTGAAAGAAATGTTCTTGGGTTATGTTATTTCTTTGCAAGGTTATTTAGTAACAAGAAAACGAATAACAAATATACTGATGAGACACTTATCGTGATAGACGATCCTGTGTCAAGCTTTGACTATGGTAACAGATTGGGTGTATTATCATTGCTTAGACATCAGTTTAGTAATATCAACAGAGGAAATTCAAATAGTAGGATATTGGTATTGACTCATGATTTACGTTCTGCATTTGACTTAGTCAAGGTACGTTCAGAACTTAATGGCGGCAAAGGAACAGGAGAATTTTTCTTGGAACTTGCGAACAAACAAATTCAAAAACGGAAAATTTCCAACGAATATAAGAATTTGTTGGAAGAAGTGTATGTTTATGCAAAAGAAAGCGCTAACGAAGATGATGAGCATTTAGAAACCAGTATAGGGAATGTAATGAGACGGTTAATCGAGGCATTCTCAAGTTTCTGCTATAATATGAGTTTTGAAGAAATGATGTGTTATGAGGGGGTATTAAATTCTATACCGAAAGAAAAACGAACATATTATGAAAATTTTATGTGTCGACTTGCGTTGAATGGAGAAAGCCATATGAAAGAACGAGCATATGAGTTGAATGTTATTACACCTTATTTCACTAAACAAGAAAAAGTGCAAACTGCCAAGAGCCTACTGCTATTTTTAAGCTATCTAAACAAGGAACACCTGTCCTGCTATTTGGGAACGATGGATGGTGAGGATAAAATGGCTGTGATAAATAGTTGGAAAGAAGAAGAGGCGACTTGGTTATAATAATCTTTCATTAAGAAAAACTATACAATCCATTAGTTGACCCTATACCGTTAAAAGGATTTTTAATATTATATAACTATGACTATTGACGATATAAAGGCATTGATTGCGGCGGACGAGTCGAGGACTCTAGAGCTGAAAAAGACAACCGGCGAACTGAAAGACGGTATGCACTCGGCGTGTGCGTTTCTCAACACCGACGGCGGTTGGCTAATCATAGGAATCACTCCAAAGTCTCTGAAGATTATTGGGCAAGAAGTTACCGACAGTACCAAGCGTGAGATTGCGCAGGCCCTTTCAGGCATCGAACCGGCGGTGGATGCGGCAATCGAGTATGTTGATGTGCCGGAGCATCCGGGCAATAAGGTAATCGCGATGCATTTCGATGGTTGGGTATTGGGTGACAAGCCTTATACTTACCACGGACGCCCGTATTATAAAGTTGAAAGCACCACGATGGTAATGCCACGCGAGATGTATGATGAGCGGGTGCGGGAACATCGTCCGCAGAATTATTCGTGGGAACGGATTACGGCAGACGATGTGACATTGGCGGATTTGGACGAGGATCTTATCCTTGGATGCGTGCGCCGTGGTGTGGAGCGCGGCCGTTTGCCGGAGACAACGATGCGCGAGCCTATTCGCGACATCCTGAACAAGTGGAAACTGCTGTCAAACGGCATACCGACTAACGGCGCGGTGCTTTTATTCTCCCGTCAGATTGGTGAATATCCGCAATTCGCGCTTCGGATGGCCCGGTTTGCCGGCACGGATAAGAATGAGTTTATCGACAATCAACGGGTCGAAGGGAATTTCTTCGAGTTGCTGAACGCCGGCATGGCGTTCATGTTCAAGCATCTGAATCTCAGCGGCAAGATCACCAACCGCAGTCTGATGCGCGAGGAAAAACTTGAGGTGCCGTACGTTGCCCTACGCGAGGCTCTGATAAATTCGCTGTCGCACCGGCAGTGGGAGAAGTTCAAGTTGACTGGCAGTCTTGCCATTTATGATGACCGCATAGAGATTTCAAATCCCGGAGTCCTGCCCCGTCAGCTCACACCCGATACGATGAAGGATGTCCATGAATCCTATCCATATAATGAGCTGGTTGCCAAGGCTCTTTATCATTCGACATATCTGGAGAGCTGGGGTACAGGCGTGCAACGCATCGTAGATGTCTGCACCGAGCAAGGCCTCCCCGAACCGACATGGAGCATCAACGGTGCCTTCATTACTATCACCTTCCAACGACCCAAGCACGACCCAAACACGCTCCAAGTTTCCGACCAAGTTGCGTCCAACCACCGACCAAGTACCGACCAAGTACCGACCAAATACCGACCAAGCACCGAGCAAGTTCAAATAATCATACAGTCTATGACTGAAGACTATATGGCTCTAAAAGATATTATGGCTAAGATGGGAATAAAACACCGTCCAACGTTTAGAGAAAATTATCTTACCCCGGCATTAGTGGAAGGTGCCATTGAGCGGCTTTATCCAGACCAGCCCAATCATCCCAAGCAGAAATACCGCTTAACAGAAGCTGCAAAGGAATGGAAGAATAAGAAAATCCCAAAGAAATAGTTGAAGTTCATCCGACCGGAAACAGCCATAATCCGACCGTTTTTATCACATCCGACCGAAATTTCGGTCGGATGCGCATTGATTAGCCGTAATCCGACCGTTTTTGAGTGTAAGAATTGGAAGATATGGACAATCATTCAGATGGCAAGTCAGACGGTCAGTCATTTGAATGATTGATAAATCATTCAGACATTCTAATGGCAATCCCTCCTGTCATTCATCCATAAGGATTGACATTCATCTGCTCATAAGTTCATTCAGACATCTGTTCATACGTATGTACATCCATACGTTCAGATGTTCATACATCAGTACGTTCATACATCAATACGTTAGTACGTTCATACGTCAATACGTACTAACAGCATCTTTGCAATCAAGACTTCAATATGCAACTATCTGTAGTAATGCGCATTAACCAAATTGAAATCTCGAAAGCATCATATATTGCGTATTGTTATGTCAACTATCTTGAGCCAAATCTTATTCGTCCTCATTGCAAGAAGTTGGATTTTGTCAATATTGATGTGCAAATAATTGAAACAGTCTGCTATCCCGATTACAACTGGCTTTTCTGTCGGGAGCCTATTGTAATTTGGTGCTATCAAGCCTTCTGATTCTGTAGGTCGGGACGGAATCCGTCGGGATTCTGCAAGTTATGTTATGAGCTGCATGAAATTGATTTTGCAGCTCAAAACCCTTGCAGTATGTTGGTGGGTCTTACTCCAAAGTCGTAATCCCCGTTGCCGATTTCACACTCCGATTTTCCCCTTTTTGTTTTCATTATGATTGGCGGCGAAAAGAAAAAAGCCGACAAATCACATCGGACTTATCGGCTTCGGATTGGGTGGCTTTTCCTTTACATCGGTACATAGTTGATTTCACCGAGGGAATTAATTGCGTCTTGCTTTAGACTGTCAACGACGTGGAGGTATCGTTCCGTCATCTTTATAGAGGTGTGTCCGAGGAGGCTCGACACCGTTTTTATATTCGCTCCTTTGGTGAGGACGTTTACCGCAAAGCTGTGTCGGGCGCAATGCCATGTGATTTTCTTCTTAATGCCTGCCGCCTTTACCCATTTACGCAGATACAGGTTGCAGATGTTATAATGTGGAACTTTGAATATCCGTTCATCAAAGTTGTCGTTATCCGGCTCGCCGATCAGACGGATAAGGGTGTTGTTCAACGGAACGATTACCCAGCTCCGGCTGCTATGGTCTTTAGTCTTTTGCTGTTGGAACCGCAATGTCTGGGTTGAGTAGTCCACATTGCGGTAGGTCAACTGGCTTGTGTCGCACCAACGCACCCCGGTGTATAAACCGAAGATGAACGCACGGTGAATTTCCGGCCTCTGGCCTTCAAAATGTGTCGCAACAAGCTGCTGTATTTCCTCCGGCAGAAGAATCTCCTTTTGTAGCGTCATGTTGTCGTTCTTCAACACGAAACCACGGCACGGATTTTTCTTGATTAGGTCTTTGTCAACAGCCGCAGTAACCATACGCTTGAACATTCGGAAATATATTTTCGGACCGTCGCCTGTTCCGTTCTCTTTCAGATACTCAACATAGGCAGCTACCATGTCGACTGTCAACTGTGTCATCTTGAGATTATTCTTGTAGAGAGAATATCTCGGTGTATCGGCAAGAAAGTTCTTGAACTTTTGGAGTCCGTGCCCGAGCGTTATGCGGGTGTATTTGGTGAGAGTCGGAGATTTGATGAACTCGTTGCAGAATTCAAGGAAATCCTCGTCCATGTCTTTTCGGAGACGATAGCCTTCCCTGTCCTCCAAAAAAGATTGCTCACGTTCAAAACGTATCTTTTCAGCAAGGGTAAGAGTATTCCTATTCTGCATACGTTCTTGCTGGTTGCGGGGATGAAGCCAGATATACAGGTTGAGGTTCTCTTTCTTGCGGGAGTGTTTGATTTGATATTTCGGTTTACCCGCCATCGCTCCCTCGGTGTAAAATACCTGATTCCCATCCTCGTCAAGCACGGGCGATTCAGTCCTGCCGAGATAATATTCAAGGTAGAGGCTGGCACGTCCGTCGCTCAATTCCGATTGCCGGAGTTTGGGATTCTGCTTCTTGCGATTTTCTATTTTTGCCATACAATTATAATTTGCGCAAAGATAATCCGAGGTATAATAATCTGAAAATCGCCGTTTACAGACCTTAACATTTTCCCTCTTCCTACAGTCCATAATCGAGGGTACAAAAGGTGTACTTTTTGAGAAAATCGGGTCAAAAGCAGGAAAATCACCGCAATATCGATAACGGATATTGCGCTGATAACAAGCACAATTAGCTCATTTGACTTATCTCGACTTTTCAATCAAAGAAATCTGGTAAATTTACACTACGGAGACGATTGCGTGATGCTTATGCTATGCCTACGCATAGCGTGCATTCACGTACTCTCCGTAAAGGCTTTACCAGAGCCTCCATTAGAAGTAGTGTGGATTGCACGCTACTTTTTGCTCCTTGCCCAACGAAAGGAAAAGGCTATGGGTAAAGTTCAGATTCTTGCCGTCCTCACGATGGACGGGTGTCATTCTTCAGAATTATATGGCAAAGCGTATGCGGATTTACGCCTTGACCGCTGCGATATTGACAAAATAAGGGAAAACGCGCTTTACCATATCACGCCGGACTACTCCATCTCCATGCTGGACGAATGGCGGAAAGACAATACAAACACCTGTTATCTTGCAGAAGCCACTCCCGACAATTCGGACTATATCAACGGACTGTTGCGTATGCGGGTGGTGGATGAGATTATCCTATATACCGTGCCTTTCATATCGGGAACGGGACGGCATTTCTTCAAGTCGGCACTACCCGAAGCACGCTGGACACTCTCCTCACAAAAGAGTTATTCCAACGGAGTATGCCGGAGCATCTACATACGCATGGAAACCATGAAATAGCCAGGATGTTCCATAGAAGAACACTTTTATAATCCGTTTAATAAAGCAATGTTCTGAAAAAGAACATTTTCAGAAGATTATAATTCATGTCGGATAAAAAATATCAATTATTATTGCACTGAAATCCAGTACGTTGTAAAAACCGTGCCGGATATTTTGCTTTTTGGTCGCGATTTTTGCCAATACTATTCATGTGCGCATACCGAAAACAGAGTGTAAAATTTCAAAATTGACAGGACATGAATTATTTTTTATTGGCGGAAACCGATTTCTTCCGCCGGATAAACGAAGCCGGGGACTGCAATATGGAAAAAGCATACACGGCTTTCGCCACCCAAGTGATCGAACTGTGTATCGGCAGCCCGGACACGAACCGGACCATCATCGCGTTGGCTTACATCGAAATCGAATTACAGCATCATCCCGTGCGTAATCTTCCCGAAGAAAAGAAGGAAATAGCCAACTATGTCAGCAAGGCTCTCTCTTTCGTAAGGAAGATGCAGAAGTTTCTTGCCGCTCCCCAAGTGCCGCCACTAATCCCCATCCAAACATCCACCGACAACACAAACGAAAATACCGCCTCGCCATTGCAATGGACGGGCAACGCCATCGACCTCGTGGAGCTGATATACGGCATCAACGAGATGGGCTGTATCAACAACGGCAATATGCCGCTCAAACAGCTTGCTCCACTCCTGTACAAGATATTCGGCGTGGAATCAAAGGACTGCTACCGTTTCTATATCGACATCAAACGCCGAAAGAACGAGAGCCGCACCTACTTCCTTGACAAAATGCAGGAAAAACTGAATGAGAAGATGCTCCGTGACGAAGAGATGGAGCGCATGAGAAGATAGCAAGTATACATATACGAAAAGACAGGATGGAGCATTCCTGTCTTTTTCGTTTACATTTGATTACATGCTAATTAGTTCGATATGAAACCTTTCAACCTGCTAATGATATATTGTAAAGTATTATGTCTGGTAAATAATAGAACCATTCGTGCTATCAAAATTAATAATTACTACGAACGGTGAAAGAAGCGCTTTAAGATTGGAGTTGTAAAAATCGCCATTTCATAGTCTGTTTTTTATATAAAATTCGCCAATTAAAAAAATATGATTATCTTTGCACTATAATTTATCAAGGTATGGAGACAGTAAATAGAATACTTCAAGAGAAGATTACAGCACGAATCGCGCCTAATAAAGCAGTATTGATTTTTGGTGCTCGCCGTGTTGGTAAAACGGTAATGATGCGTAAAATTGTGGA
>CASBHZ010000077.1 GCA_949123685.1 uncultured Bacteroidales bacterium
AGCATAGCGGGCTATGTGACTGCGCCGCGAATGGATTTTAACAAAAGAGAGCCGGGTATAAAGTAATTTTTCACCAAACAGACATGACATACTTTTAAAGTTACCATCGGTCTCGCAATCTTGGGCATATTTCTCCTTTCGGCTCAGTCACATAGCCCGCTATGCTCCTTCGCCTCAAGAAGAAATCTGCGCCAAGCTTGCGACCCCAAATTCACATTTATTTTTAAACAACTTCTAAATTTCTGAGATGAGGAAAATCAAGATAATAATCAAGAATATTTTATGTGAGAACACTGTGCTCCGCCCTGTGGAGTGCGGGTTGGTGCTCACGTTGGTTATGCTTCTCGTTTTCCCATTCGATTATTTCACGTTTTCGGCTAAGGCTCAGAGTTTAAGTCCGGCACAGGAACACGGCACAGGCTTCGTAATACCGCATGCAGATATTGTTATCCCGGAAGAGAACCGGGATGTTGAGCCGGAACAGCCTATACCTCAGGATTCTGTGGTTTATGCCGATGCCCAGATACTTGTGGAGGTCCCGGAGGCAACCTCCGATTCTATCCCTCCCACAGAAGTTAAGGCAGACGATTATCCCTATGGACTCGACGGAAAAATACCTTTTAATCCTTCTCCTCAGAGGGCTGTCTGGTTGTCGGCGTTGTTCCCGGGCTTGGGGCAGATATATAACCGCCGTTACTGGAAGCTCCCGATAGTGGTGGGTGGTTTCATGGGACTTGGGTATGCCACAAACTGGAATAATAATCAGTATCAGGATTATGTGCAGGGTTATCGTGACCTTATGGACAGCGATCCCAATACCAAGAGTTATCTCGATTTTTTTCCTCCCACAGTGAATGAAAGCGACCTCGATACCGAATGGCTTAAGCGGACGTTCAAGAGTCGCCGCGATTATTTCCGCCGTAACCGCGATCTGTGCATCATATGTCTTGTGGCGCTCTATCTGGTGTGTATGGTAGATGCCTACATCGACGCTTCAATGGCGCACTTTGATATATCTCCCAATCTTTCCCTTGACATGAGTCCGATATTGATGACGCAACCGTCTTCGCGCAAGCCGGCTCTCGGAATCAATTGGGCTTTCACTTTCTAACACATTGTTTACTAACGGCTCCAGAGCCTAACGACATTGAATCATGAAGAATCATATATACCGTTTTATCCTTTTGTGTGCGGCAGCAACAGTTGCGTTCCCGTCAACAGTCGCGGCGCAGAGTAAAAAGTCTACCGTGCTTGATGTGAAGACAAGTATCTCGGACAATAACATTGTCTATCCCGAAAGTTTTGAGGCTAATACGCGCAAGATGCTTGAGGGATGGTATATGAAGAATTATATGGCTACCGATGACCGTTATCGTCGTGAGGGAGACACCCGTAATGATGATAAGACAATACGCGAACGTCTTGCCGCTCTCCCCACGGTGATAGAGATGCCTTACAACCAGGTGGTGCGTTCGTATATCGACCGTTACACGCAGCGTGGTCGCGAGCAGGTTACGGTGCTGTTGGGTTTGAGCCATTATTACATGCCTATCTTTGAGCAGGCTTTGGAAGAACGGGGACTGCCATTGGAATTGAAGTACCTTCCCGTTATAGAATCCGGACTTGACCCCAATGCTGTGTCGAAGCACGGTGCCACAGGGTTATGGCAATTCATGATCGCTACCGCCAAGGGATTGGGAATGGAGGTCAATTCGCTTGTGGATGAGCGTCGTGATCCCTACGTATCATCGAAAAAAGCGGCACAGTATCTTAGCGACCTTTATGCCACTTATGGAGATTGGAGTCTTGCAATTGCCGCTTACAACTGCGGCCCCGGAGCTGTAAATAAAGCTATCAGACGTGCAGGCGGAGATCCTAAGAGTCACGATTTCTGGTCGATATACAATCATCTCACTCCTGAAACGAGGGGATATGTGCCGATGTTTATTGCAGCCAATTATGTGATGAATTATTATCCGCAGCATAATATCAGTCCGGTGATACCGACAAAACCGCTGGTGACAGACACCTTGCAGATCAACGACCGGGTTCATTTCAATCAAATTTCTGCTGTTTTGGATATACCGGTTGATGAATTGAGGGTTCTTAATCCCCAATTCCGTGCAGATATTGTTCCCGGATCTGCGGAGCGTTCCTATACGCTTGTGCTCCCTTCTCAGCAGGTTCATGCATACCTGATGAGTCAGGATGCTATCATTTCTCATGATTCCAATAAATATGCGCGTCGTGAAAGTGTGGAACCCGGTGATGCTCCTTTATTGGCAAATAATGAAGTCCCGGCTCCGTCTGTTTCCGATAATGATCCGGAAGATAATGACCTGCCTGTGGCAGCGGCATCCGCCTCAAAGGGGGTGCGTACGGTTACTCACAAAGTTAAGCCGGGAGAATCCCTTGCTTCCATTGCCGAAACCTATGGCGTCACTCCGGAGCAGATAAAATTTTGGAACAGCCTGCGTCGCAATGCTGTGCGCACGGGGCAACTTCTTCGTATCAGCACTGCATCTTCTGTGGGAGAAGGCGAGACATTGACGGCGGATGCCAATGTCGTTCCGGTAAGGGAGCAGCAGACACATCAGCCTGCATCATCAACAAAGAAAGCTTCAACATCTAAGAATAAATCAAATGCTAAAGCTAAGGCACCGGCTTCTACAGTGCATAAGATAAAGAATGGAGAGAGCCTCAGCAGCATCTCCAAGAAGTATGGTGTCAGCATTGCCGACCTCAAGAAAGCCAACGGTATGAAAAACGATAACCTCCGTGCCGGCAAAACCTTGAAGATTCCGGCAAAATCCTCTTCTAAAAAATCTTCGAAGAAGCGCCGTCGCAGATAATTCCTAATCGTGACTCTCGGATAAAATAAAGAAGATTCCCCGATACAAGCCGTGTCGGGGAATCTTCTTTGTTTGCTCTTGAGCTCTTTAGAAAATAGGGAAGACATTTCAATGGGATTTTTTCATAAACAGCTTATTATATATTCATGTTTTTTATTAACTTTGTAAATTAAGCTATTTATGCCTCAGGCACAGCACCTGCAGCAAAATATCCATTGCTTAAAACAGGAGAGATGATTATGGCAGAATATAATAAAAACATATCACCCGAAGAGGAGGACCGAATAATAGAAGATGCTTATAAAGATGTGCTGAACGCATATCTCGCAAGCAACCACCGCAAGAAGGTGGAGATTATCGAACGTGCCTTCCGGTTTGCCAAATCGGCACACAAGGGGGTGCGCCGTCGCAGCGGTGAGCCATATATCCTCCATCCTATAGCCGTGGCGAAGATAGTGATATCAGAGTTAGGTCTCGGCTCCACGTCGATCTGTGCCGCTTTGCTTCATGATGTGGTGGAGGACACGGAATTTACAAAAGAAGACATAGAGGCAAGTTTCGGATCCAAGATAGCCTCCATAGTAGAGGGTCTAACAAAAATCTCGGGCGGTATATTCGGTGACAAGGCATCGCTCCAGGCGGAAAATTTCCGTAAGCTTCTCCTCTCGATGTCGACCGACATACGTGTTGTCTTGATAAAAATGGCAGACCGTCTCCACAATATGCGTACATTGGGATCCATGCGTCCGGAAAAGCAATACAAGATTGCCGGGGAGACCCTTTATGTGTATGCCCCGCTCGCCCATCGTCTCGGTTTATACAAGATAAAGGACGAACTTGAAGATCTCGCTTTCAAATATGAACACCCGCAGAAATACGCAGAAATAATTGCCAAAGTAAGCGAGGGAGAGCAACACCGCGAGGAAATCGTGGAAGAGTTTGTCGGACCGGTGCGGGAAAAACTTGATGCGGCAGGATTCAAATACGAGATAAAAGCAAGGGTCAAAAGCGCATATTCCATCTATAATAAGATGGAAACAAAAAAGATACCTTTCGAAGAGATATATGACATATACGCGGTGCGTGTGATCTTCGAAAACGAGGACGATGCCCTCGAAAGGATACATTGCTGGGAGATATATACCTTCTTCACCGACGGTCATAAAGTGCATCCCGAGCGGCTTCGCGATTGGACAAGCACCCCGAAAGCAAACGGCTATCGCGCGTTACACCTCACGGCAATGGGACCGGACGGGAAATGGATAGAGGTGCAGATCCGGAGCCGGAAAATGGACGAGATAGCCGAACTCGGCTACGCGGCACACTGGAAATACAAGACCGGTGTGCACGAAGACGACACGGAGCTGGACAAGTGGATGAACACCATAAAGGATATCCTCGCCAACCCGGAACCGAATGCCATAGATTTCCTTGACACTATCAAGCTTAACCTCTTCTCGGCGGAGATATATGTATTCACCCCCAAAGGAGACCTGATCACGTTGCCTGCCGGTTCGACTGTTCTTGATCTCGCATTCGCGATTCATACGCACCTCGGCACGCATTGTATCGCAGGAAAAATCAACCACCGTCTTGTGCCTATATCCTATAAACTCGATTCGGGAGACCAGGTGGAGATCATAACGTCCGATTCTCAAACCCCCCAGCCGGAATGGATGCAGTTTTGCAATTCCGCCAAGGCTCAGAACAGGTTGCGGGCAATATTGCGTAAAGACCGTCGCCACCTGACCGAGAGAGGTAAAAAGCTATATGATGAATTTTTGGAGCGTGAGGGTGTGGAGAATACTCCTGAAATCATGACGCGCCTGCTCGGCAATTTACATCTCGCCCAGCGTGAAGACCTATACCTCATGCTCGCCAACGATGAGATCAACCTCTCGGCGAAGCAACTGAAGGATCTTAATAAAAACAGGTCTTCCCTGCTTTCAAAGATATTGCGGAATCCGTTCTCCTCAAAAAAGGTGGAAGAGCCTAAGAATCCGATTAACCGCAAGCAAGTCTATATCCTTCATCCTGATGAGGAGACTCCCAATTATAAACTCGATACATGTTGCCAGCCCATCCCCGGTGATGATGTCCTCGGTTTTGTAAATGAGAACGAGGAGGTTGTAGTGCACAAGGTCAGCTGCACTAACGCGATGCGTCTCAAAAGTTCGTTCGGATCGCGTCTTGTGGCAACGAAATGGGGTGGTGTTGCTGATAAATTCCTCGCCACGATCAGCATTGACGGAATCGACCGTCGAGGCATACTCGAAGAGATCACGAAGGTCATATCTCACGACATCGGAGTCAATATGGTAGGTCTCAACATAACAGCCAAACAAGAAGTGTTCCATTGTGAAATCACCGTTCAGATTGACAACTCCGAGACTGTGGAGAACATCTGCCGGAGCCTTAAATATAAAATCAAAGGTGTGAAATTCGCTAAACGAATCTCTTGATAAATAAGTTGTTTAAACAACTTCAAAAATTAAAAGTGTAACGTTTAATACTGCCCGTGAAAAAATTAAGTCAGATAGCAATAGCTCGTCTCGGCATCCTCTTGGGTGCCACGGCAATCATACTCTTCCTCCTTCCGCATTCGGACAGACAGTCATATTCCTACGAACTTAACCAGCCGTGGAAATATCCTTTGTTGACTGCCGATTTCGACATGCCTATACTTCGCGATTCAGCAACGGCAAATGCACTTCGCGACAGTATAGACACCAATTTCATACCCTTTGTGGAGCGCGATGCCAATGCTGAGAAATCTTCGCTCACACGTTTTGCCAACACCACTTCCGGTAGGGCTTCGGCAGCCGAGATTTCTTCACTCCAGAGGCTGCTGCGCGAAGTATATGCAAAAGGGGTCCTTGACACCAAGATATATGAACGGATAAGGGGTATGAATCCCTGCCAGTTGCGGATGATGGTGAAGGAGAACGGTGCAACAACCGTGTCAACCGTCGATGCCTCTTCGATGCTTTCTCCCGCCAAAGCTTTTGAATATATAGATTCCGTTCATTGCCGTCAAGGCGACTCTCATCGGCTTGAAGGGGAGTTGGCACGAGCCCTCAACATCTGCCTTACTCCCAACATGGTTACTGACAGCGCAGCTGACATGAAATTCCGTAATCAGGAATATCTGCAGGTCAACGGAGCGCAGGGCGTAATCAAGAAAGGACAGAGGATCGTGGACCGAGGAGAGATAATCACGCCGCAGGTCTACACAAATCTCAACACATACATGGAGCTTCTCGACAAAACGAAAAGCTCCCAGAACGACCACCGGTATTTCTATGCCGGACAGTTCCTTTACATCCTCATCTGTTTTGGGATTCTTTACCTCTTTATGGGGCTATATCGCTCGCGGTTCTTCAATTCACTGCGCAAGATGACATTCCTGATGAGTTTCATTACCCTTTTCGTGGTTTTTTCCATCCTGATGTTTGAATATGTGCCAAACGGTATATATTTCGTGCCGTTCGCCTCTGTTCCGGTGGTCATACTTGTGTTTTTCGATTCCCGCACGGCAATATTCTCTCTTTTGGTCACGGTTCTCATATCATCATTGGTGGCGGTTTTCCCCTATCAGTTCATCTTTATGGAGATGATAGCCGGATTTGTTGCGGCATTCAGCATCCATCGTCTGAGTCAGCGCTCGCAGCTCTTACGCACAGCGGCATACACATTCCTGGTGTACTGCCTGTCATATTTCGTGTTTAGTCTCATAACAGACGGTAATCTTTCCAATTTCGCATGGCGAATGATCGGAATTTTCGCAATAAATGCAGTGATATTGTCTTTTGCCTATATCATGATCCTTATAGTAGAAAAAATATTCGGCTTTACGTCAACGGTCACTCTTGTGGAACTTTCAGACATAAATAGTCCTCTCCTCCGTCGCCTTGCTGAAGAGGCTCCCGGCACGTTCCAGCATTCAATGCAGGTTTCGACTCTGGCATCGGAGGCAGCAAGGGCGATAGGGGCTGACACACAGCTCGTGAGAACAGGAGCACTGTATCATGACATAGGAAAGCTTGAAAGTCCCATTTTCTTCACCGAAAACCAGCATGGCATAAATCCGCATTCCGGATTGAATCCTGAAACGAGTGCCCAGAAGATTATATCTCACGTTTCAGCAGGATTGCAGATAGCTGCAAAAGAGAATATACCGGAGATGATCCGCAGTTTCATATCCCAGCATCATGGCAAGAGCCTGGTCCGTTATTTCTATAACACGGCTGTAAACCAAAGTTCGGAAGAGGAAGTTGACAAGTCCAAGTTCAGATATCCAGGACCTAACCCGCAGTCGAAAGAGACCGCGATCCTCATGATGGCGGACGCTGTGGAAGCAGCCTCGCGCAGCCTGCAGGATTATTCAAGAGAATCGATAAACAACCTTGTTGACAAGATTATAAACGCACAACAGAACGAAGGCTTATTTCGTGAGGCACCTATCAGTTTCCGAGACGTAGAGACAGTGAAAGACACCTTTAAGAAGCGTCTTGCCACAATCTACCACTCCCGTGTTGCCTATCCCGAAATCAAAAAATGACGTTCAGGTGTTTTATAGTTAGGTTTTAGGTATTAGGCGTTAGGCATTAGAACCTGACCTAAAGCCTAAAACCTAAAGCCTAAAACCTAAAGCCTAAAAATATGCTCACCCTCATGATCATACTGAGTTGCCTGCTATGGATCGGGTCTCTGTTCGCACTTCGCGGACGGCAGATTCTCGCGCCGGTACTGTCTTATGGTGCGTTGTCGGTTCTCAGTTTTGCGACTAAGAACGGATATCAGGTCCTTCCGATAAACGGAGCCATGCTGACTGCTTGGTTTTGCATGACGTTGGTGGTGACTTTCATAGTGCTTCTGCAGCCGGAGCCGGTGCGTAGGCAGACACGTGGCACAACATACATGACAGCCGGAGCATTGACCGGACTCTCTGTAGGGTTGCTCGGATTCACTTTTTCCTCAAACACCTCTCTCTTATATGCAATAATGATTATAGGCGTGATCGCAGGAATATTCTGCGGTTTCCTACTGTATACAAAAACTCCGGAAGGGGAACCTGTAAATCCGGCATCCGGTAATTTTTTCAGGTATCTTCTTGCCAAAGGCTTCCCTACTGCAATCACGGTGATGCAGATCGGGGTGGCGCTTGTGCTAACAATAGCAATCAATAACTTATGATGAAGATCAATCTCAGAAAAATACTTGTATCGACAGCAGCGGCAGCAATGATGCTGTCTGCAGTTTCCGCTGCGACCGTAAAGAATAAACGGAAAATAACCGTGTCAAAACCCGACCTTGAGGAGATCCGCACTTCCACCCTCAACCCGGCAAGCCCTTACTACTTCCCCAAGCTTATGAAGAAGTATGAAAGCAACGACACGACAATGACCAATGAAGAGTATCGTCATTTCTATCTCGGTTATATGTTTCAGGAAGATTTCGACCCTTACAGGGTTTCTCCATATGCCAATGTCACAGATGACCTGCGTATGAAAACTAATCATACTAAAGAAGAGATAGACACGATACGCAAATACGCCCAACTTGCACTCGCCGACAACCCTTTCGACCTGCGTCAGATGTCCTTCCTTGTCCATGTTCTAAAAGAGAAAAGGAAAGATATGAGCGCGAAGATATGGGAATATAGGCTTGAGCATCTCTTGGGAGCTATAAAGAGTACCGGCACGGGAGAAGATGTCGAGAATGCCTGGTATGTCATATATCCGATGCATGAATACGACATGGTTCAGCTTCTCGGCTATGAAGCCACTGATGCAAAATTCATTGAGCCCGGATATGACTACCTCAGTGTCATTCCGGATGAAACAAACAAGACAAAACGCGACAAATCCGCGAAAGGATTTTATTTTAATATCATTGTGCCCCAACAGCAATATATGCTCAAACATCCTGAAGAGGATGAGGAAGAGACCACAACGGTAGAAGAACCGAGTGTGCCGGACTACTATCCGGATCCGGATGAGATCCCGGCACAATAATTAAATAATTAATAATTAATGGTTAATAATTAATAATTAGGGCTCAGCCATTAAATAATTAATAATTAATAATTAATAATCAGAGTTCAACCATTAACCATTAACCATTAACCATTAATTATTAACTATTAATTATCACCCCATCAACTATCAACCATTCATTAACCAACCAATAGATATGAAAGAAATAAAAGTAGGTCCCGGTATGTTTGTAAAATACTCTTATAAACTTACCGATGCCGATTCAGGTAAAGAATTGTTTTCTACACCCGACGGGGAACCGGACGAGATGGTTTACGGCGTGTCACAAGAAGTTGTGCCGGGTCTAATAGCCGCTCTCAAGGATCTCAAGAAAGGTGACAAATTCGATGTTACATTGCCCCCCGAGGCGGCATTCGGTCCTCGTCATGCAGAAAACGTTATAGAACTTGACAAGGAGATCTTCATGCGCGATGGCAAACTCGCCGAAGAAGTTAGCGAAGGTGCCGAACTCCCCATGATGACTGCAGAAGGTTATCGTGTATTGGGGAAAGTGCTTGAGATCGGAGACAAGATAAAAATGGATTTCAACCATCCGTTTGCAGGCATTACTGTCACCTTCTCAGGAAAAGTCGATGAAGTGCGCGAAGCCACTCAGGAAGAGTTACATCCCACACAGGGTGGATGCTGCGGATGTGGTAGTCACGGCTCCTGCGGCGATGGCGATTGCGGCGACGGTTGCGGCTCCCATGGTTGCGGTGACGGTTGTTGTCACTAATTCTTCCATCCCGATATCATTAATGAAAAAAATCCCCTCGCATCTCACGATGTGTGGGGATTTTCCTGCCTAATGACAAGGACGAAAGAACCGGACCGGCAAATGATCCGGAACATTCGGCTTGACTTTGGGCAGACGATAGAAATTACTAATGTATATAACCCAAAATTTAGACAATAATGTTTTAGTCAGAAAGAATCGAAACAAGATTGAACATTATTAAGCATGAAGTGCTAAGTATGACTCGATGTCATATTTAAGTATGTTTAGGTAATTGATTGTCAATATTGCTAAAACGACAAAAACGGCTGCGATATTGCAGCCGTTTTTGTTAAATCGTCATATAAAAATGTTAAAAAATCGCATAAATATTATTATGATATGCGATTCGTAAACAGCTTCTTCTTATTCTCTGAACGGGGCGAAGCGTAATCCTCCGGCTCGTGAATGCAGATTTGCCATTTCAATGGCTGCTACTGCAGCTTCCGCGCCTTTGTTGCCAAGTTCTCCACCGGCTCTGTCAAGTGCCTGTTGAAGGTTCTCTACCGTGAGGACTCCGAAAATTACGGGTGTGCGTCCTTTGGCATTCAGCTCTGCAGATGCCTGGGCAACTATTTGGCACACATAGTCAAAGTGAGGGGTGTCACCACGAATTACGCAGCCTATTATTATGATCGCGGAAAGGTCGGGCATCGAAGTGAGTGCCATTCCTGCTGCGTTAGCCAGTTCCACAGTGCCGGGAACATCTTCTATAAAGAGGTTTTTGTCACTAACTCCAGCTTGATGAAGCACTTCGATTGCTCCGTCGCGAAGAGCGTGTGTCACTTCCGGATTCCATTTGGCTGTAAAGATTGCGCATTTGAACCCTTCCGCATCTATAATGCGTGGTATCTCAAGGGTTGAACCATTGGTGTTAAGTATGGTTGACATGATTTTTTTAGGCTTTAGGTGTTAGGCGTTAGGCTTTAGATCCATTCGGTTCCAGGCTTTAGACCCATTAGGCTTTAGGTTTTAGGCTTTAGGTCCATTCGGCGAAGCTTCTAAAGCCTAAAGCCTAACACCTAACGCCTAAACCTTATTATTTCTTATCTGATTTGAATATACGACTCTTTGCCTCTTTCTGCACTTTGTGAAGGAATGTTTTCCACGTTGATTCGTTGCGGCTGTCAGTCTCGATTATTTCAATCAAAGCGAGTATGTCTTCTTCAAGCTCGATTGTCTCCAAGGCTATGGAGTGTGGCAGCACCGCTTCCAGAAGTCGTTTGGCACGAGGACGCATCTGGCTGAGACGCATCATTATCTTTGCCATCTCTATTGTCATCTTGACTTCCCGACGGGTCACTTTGCCGGTACGTTTCTTTGACAACTTGATAGCTTCTGAATAGAATTTCAGTGCCGCGCGGTAGTCACCGGTCGATGCAAGGAGTTCGCCGACGTTGCGCAAAGAGTCTATGAGACGATCGGTTGCCGCACTTACTCCCGCATTAACTTTGTCATAAAGGACACCGGCATTTATTTGTTGCTTTACAAGGAGTTCAAGCGTCTTTTTGCGTGAACGCAGAATGCGAGTAGAGAGTTCCATAGCAAGGATATGATATTTCCCGAAACGCTCTGCATCCTCCTTTATGAGGTTTTCCAGCACCTTGAAGAGGGTTTCAAGCTCCTTCTCGCTCTGTTTATAATCCTTCAGCTGGAAATGGATCTCGGAAAGATCGAAAAGTAACCCTACAAGCAGAGCGCGGAACTCATGGTCGGTATAGTTGGAAAAATCACGCAGTGTGCGCAATCCCTCCACAGTGCGCTCCATTGCGTCCATATATCGGTTTTCGGCAACGAGGCTCTCAGCTGTTTTCCGGCAGGTGAGCACTGCATCCACTATTTCATGATCTCTCGTTTTTTTATCGATCTTCTTGAGATCTACGGGTATATCTATCATTGTTATATTATTTACATTTATGGTTTGATGGCTTCTCTCGATTTGTGTCCGAGATATCCGCCATGGTGGCGTTTGGCATAATCCTCTATAGAGAAGCCGATTGCTTTCATTGTCGAAACCACAAGGACATCCCCGATCACGGTCATCATCGTGGTCGAAGTGGTTGGTGTGAGTCCTAACGGGCATACTTCCGGCGCTCCTCCTGTCCATAGTGTGACATCTCCGGTCTTTGCGAGTATGCTTGTCTCGTCACCTGTTATAACGATAATCGGTATCGTCGGGTTCAGAATGCGTGCAAGATCTATTAGCTCAAGTATCTCGCGTGTCTTTCCGGAATTGCTCAGGAGAAGAAGAAGATCATTGCCCTGTATCACTCCGAGATCGCCATGTTGTGCCTCCGAGGGATGGAGGAACACTGCGGGGGTTCCGGTAGAACTGAATGTAGTGGCAATGTTCATTGCGATTTGTCCGGCTTTCCCCATTCCGGAAGTGATTAGTTTTCCACCACGTCGGTTCACGTGTTCAACTATAAGTTCTACGGCACGATCGTAAGCATCGCTTACCGGAATGTTCAATATCGCTTCCGCTTCTTTGCGGAGGATGAAGCGCATTTCTTCTTTAACGTCTATCATCTTGTCATTGAATTTTCGAGTGCGCGGCGCCAGTGGTCGGGCATCGGGATTGATTGTTGAGTTACGGGATCGAAACATACCATGACTGTTTCGCATGCCGATTTGATTTCTCCGGTCTCTTTGAGGGCTATCACCTGCAGGAGCTTGAAACTTCTGTCGGATATTTTTTTGCAGCGGGTGTGAACAGCAACATTCTCTCCAAAGAAAATGGGGGCTATATAGCAACAATCTACATTTGCTATGACTGTCTCTACCTTGCTCCATTCGATTGCACGGTCAAGGATACTGCTGAAGAACCACGCTTTACCGGTATCGTAGAATGAAAGATACACGGTGTTGTTGACATGTCCGAGCACGTCGACATCGCTGAAGCGGATCTGAAGATCCGTTTCATATTTAAATTCGGAGAGCGGTGGGATATTATTGGGATTCACTTTGGTTGATGGTTGATAATTAATAATTAATGGTTAATAATTAATAATTGGGTTTAGCCGATGAAACGGATCTCGGAGATTACGGTTTTCCCGAGTTTGTCGTTAATGATTCTTATTATCGATGAGCGGCTCATAGTGAGCTCATGGCGCAATGCTGGGGCGGGAACAGGTATGGTCATTACTCCTAATTTCACCAGCGGTTTCCCACAGCATGAAGCTATATGATCACCGACAATAGGTTTCCAAAGGGCTATTGCACGTTGCTCGTCGAGACGCGCTGTCATGTTGCACTCCTGGACCGTGATCCTGAGTACGTCACCTATCGATTGGGCTTCATTCCGTCTCATGGGAGTTGATAAGATTGAATTTTCCTTCGGTCACTTCGAAGAGACGGCTTTCCCCGCTTAGGGGCGCTATTGTCTCGTCGAGATGTTCGCGGTTGGTGTCAGTTATGAATATCTGCCCGAAATTATCGCGGGAGCTTACAAGCTCCATGATGCGTCTTACGCGATCCGAGTCGAGTTTGTCGAAGATATCGTCAAGAAGGAGGATAGGGGTGATTCCGCTGCGTGCTTTAAGGTAGTCGAAGATTGCAAGGCGCAATGCCACGGTAAAAGACTTCACCTGTCCCTGGCTGCCCAGGCGACGCATTGAATAATCTCCCAACCCTGTTGACAAGTCATCACGATGGACTCCCCGTGATGTATAGCCTAATGCCTGGTCGCGTCCCCGGTCTGCGGTGAAGACCTGGGGCGGGGTAAGTTCATTAAGGACGCTCTTGTATTTGATCGTTGCCCTCTCCGTATCTCCCGAAATTAATGAGTAATATTGTCGGAACATGGGAGAGATCTCGTCTACCCATTCGCGACGCGCCGTATGGATTGCTAATGCTGTCTCCGTCATTTGCAATTCGATAGCTTCGAAGAGAAGAGGGTCGGAAAGTCCGGCACGCAACATGCGGTTGCGTGATTCAAGAGACTTGTTGTAGCGTATCAGCTGGGAGAGGTATGCCCTGTCTGCCTGGGATATGACCATATCCATAAGCTTACGACGGATCTCCGCAGCCCCTGTGACCAGTTCGCTATCGGAGGGTGTGACGGTAACTACCGGGAATCTGCCTATATGTTCGGAAATGCGGTCGTATTCTTTGCCATTCCGTTTGAGAGTTTTCCCTTTCCCCTTCACTATTCCGCATGTCACTATTTCGGAAGAGCCGTTGTCCATCGAATAGTCTCCTTTCGCCATCAGCATCTCTTCTCCGTGCAGGATGAGAGCCGTTTCCGGCATGGAACTCATAGGACGGATCATGCATAGGAAATATATGGCTTCAAGGAGGTTGCTCTTGCCCATTCCGTTTTTCCCCAACAGACAATTGACCCCGGCACAGAAATCAAGTTTTGCGTCGCGGATATTCTTGAAATTCAATATGTCAATGTGATTGAGAATCATATTTGGGGTAGGTTTTAGGTCTTAGGCTTTAGGCGTTAGGTGTTAGGCTTTAGGTCCATTCGGCGAAGCTTCTAAAGCCTAA
>CASBHZ010000078.1 GCA_949123685.1 uncultured Bacteroidales bacterium
ACCGAGCTTTACACAAGGGGACACACTCTTTCCCTACACGACGCTCTTCCGATCTTACATATAATGTGACATGTCCGCAATGATCTTTAAACATATCGGCACGTGCCGTATTGTAATCGTATACAAAACGCACATATAACCCCGACGGGCAATCTTCCGTCTTATCCTCAATCATGGTGCACCCTCCAAACGTCAGAGAGGTTGCGAAAAGGAAAGTGATAAACCTCAAAAAAAATCTGTTCATCGTTAGAAATCTGTTCGTAAGTGAGTATTGAAGTGATTTATTGGATTTTCATAAAAAATCTGAATCATTTCATTACTTACCGAAAATAATCGTTTGGTACCTTGACAGGGTTCCACCCCTGTCAAGGCTATGTTTCCTTAATTCATTGAAACTTGTATTCTAAGAAGCTATCTTAAAATGCAGACCGGTATTGTGCTTAAAACTCATGTGTCTGCACTCGTTTTGCCCATGAGAGCACCTTTATTGAGAAAGCTACCCATTTCTCCTGTTTCTGATTATCATCGGAAGTTGTATCTGTAGTTACATCAGGAGCCACAGGTGAGCCAAGATGAGAGAAAGCCGAAACCTCCACGTCATACCAGTTGTTGCGAACCATTCCGTATCGACCGAGATAGTCATTCTCAGGATCCGTTCCGGTATAAGCCTCATCCGTAGTGGAAGCCGCTTTCTGAATCCATGGTGTCAGATCACCCGGCAGAGGATTCGTTGAAGACGGGAGTCCGAAATGCGTAAACCTCAAGTCATAATAGCTTTCACCACCGGTATATTCCTGAATATTGAAACGCTCGTTAACCCTTGCGATCAGATCCTTTATCAAATCCGGTGTAAGCTGTGGATTCGCATTTGCAAAGGGTGTGTTTGCAAGATTCTCTTCCGTAATGTCTACTCCGACAAAATCAGGATTCTTATCGGGATCGTCCTGACGGTAATCTTTTATATCTACATTAACCATCTGAAGGTCGCCTTTGTCATTCTTCTCGAAACGGAGTCTTATGAAATCATTAAGCTGAACATCCTTCTGATCCGGTTTAAGGAGTTTTTGAAATTCCTCTTTAACTTTAGAGTCATTAATCACGTAAGCACGCGCCAGGCTCGTGGCATTACGCCTGTAATAGAAAATCTGGTCATCACGTCCGTTTATTGTATAAAGTGATTGTCCCTCAGCCTTCGGATTCTTATATTTAACTTTAAGCACCGCCCTGGTGGTGTTACGATAGTTCATGTTGGCAACATTAAACGTATTCTCATAGCAATACGCTGATCCACTTTTGAACACGCTCCCGTCTTTTACAAGCTTGGAATAAGTATTATCAGTAACTGTTGTCATTGTTGGAGCCGCCTTGTCATATTGAGGGTCAACACACCAATATGTGCGGTAAAGATGCGTCGACGCATCCAGATTTCCCACTATATTGGAACCCACCATACGGAAACCATTAGAACCGGTGTAAACCGTGCTTTTATAAGGAGCCCATGTAGAAAAATTGTCTCCGAGATTGCGCACTATGAATGAAGACGGTTCCGTATTGTCGACAATCCATTCAACGCTTTCAATCTCAAGTTCCGCCTTGTCACCGGAGCTTTGATCTACGAGAGCCTTCGTTGCAGTCACTGAAAGTGTAGTCTTTGCCACGGCACGCTCCACATAAATAGTTCCAGCCGGAGTCTTCTCGGCATCTTCGGCAGTATCTTGCAAACCTCCTGTCAATTCCACCAGTGTGCGAAACGTAGCTCCGGCAGGATTTACTAATCCTCCGGATTTATCCGCAAGAGGAGCGTTTGTCATGAAAAAATAATCTTTAGGCGCTTGTTCGTTTTTAGTTGTGAAATCAACATTGGAAGTCAAGGGAAGAAGATTAGCGAATGTACCGGAGAATGTCTGACCTCCGATATGGAGGTCTGTGCCGACAACCTCTGCTATGTTCTTGTAATTAACAAAAACCAATCCATAAAGATGCTCTCCATTCGCCAACTGAATATCTCGCACTTTTACGGCTTTCATAAACTCAGTCGAAATCTGACCGTTTGAAGGATGGTCATTCTGAGAAAAGCCGGTAATCTCGTAAGAACTGTGAACGGTTGCAGTAGCTTCGTTATCACCTTTGAAAAGGATAAGGCATGCGTCATTCACCTTATATTCCTCTACGGTTCCGTCGTCAAACTGGTCATTGGCAGCACGCGTGGACGGCTGCGTAGGCAAGTTAATTTTCACAGCGATATAACCGTCACCCTCAAATACGGGACCTCCCCCTACTCCGGGATCGTTCTCATCGGAACATGCAGCAAGCGCCATAAGCGCTGCCACGCTTACACTTAAATGTCTAAATTTCATAATATTATCAATCGTTAGTTCTGTGTCTTCAATCTTTTGCCTCTTTATGGAAGCATCTCTATATTCTTTGCAGCTTCCGGTAAATTCAAGGAAACTTCAAAGTGGTGCCTGGCTGATTCAAAATCCCCTTTATAAGCCGCAATGACACCTCTCACATTTTCCGCTTCCGGCGAATCTCCCGCCTTTAAGAGCAAACCTTCCGCCTTTGGAATATCTCCGGACTTTATTGCCGCCACGGCAAAATTGAGATTGGCAACCGGATCTTCAGGATAATGCCTGAGCGCAGTCGCTATAGCTTTATTAAACTCTTCCGATCCTTCGGGATAGAGCCTTGCCACACGAAACATCTGATTAAGCGACATCTTTTCCGGTGTTGCAGCCATCACCTCTGCAAGCTTCTCATCCGACATCGGTTTCAGGCGCGTCCGTATCTCGAATTTAGTTGCCCTCAGACGGGGAAACCACTCGGGAAGTATCTTGGTTTTATAAAGAGTGGCAAATTTAGGAGAAGTCTTGAGCTCCCGCTCTTTGGCATCATAGTCGGCAGGACCATATGCAGGACGGTCAATTAGATCAAGGAGATCTTTTCTTTGCCCCGATGTTATGTCATTGGCATCTTCTACCATCTCCCTAAATTCACCCCAGTTTTCAGCCACAGCATCATATTCACTCCTCTCGACAGGGAGGTTATAACGTCCGGCTATATATTCCGACAGCGCACGCGAGCGGTTTGTTGCCAGATATTCGTTATGTATATAAGGAGATTCCGGAGAAGCATAACCACATATCCGGATCTTCGCGATCTCAACATTCGGATCACTCAACGCATAATGTATCGAGTCATCTATAACTTTTAGCTGAGACCGGTTGTCTATACGCTGACCATTGCGGCATATATAGGGTTCGGAATGCAAATCGGTCTTGTCAACTTCAAACTGCACACGTGCCTTCCCTTCATGAATAGACACCGGGAGCTCCGTGACCGCAGGCGTCATATATGCCACACGCATGCGGGGTGCAGGATTGAGATCAAGAGGAACCGGCATCCCTGCAGATTGTCCGTATGCATGTCCACAACCGCAAGTATCTACTACCATCCTTACATGCGCCGAAGAATCAAGCATCCATTGACGCAATTCGGCAGTCGCGGCATATCTCACACTCTGCTGCTTTCCATTGTCGCGTTTAACCTCCTTGATTATATTCCTGCCGGCAGCGAAATCGCGCCCCAGACTACCTCGCTTCCATGCGTAATGCATGTTGCGTCCGTTAACAAGCACGGAAGGCAAAACCTCGCTGTTTCCCTTGGAATCCTCAACCACCGGGGTAATAAAAAACTGATCGTTAGAACCAAGCTTCACAGAATCGAGGTTAATCTCCGAATATATCCGCAGTCCTTCTCCCGACATTGAGCTTTCCAACTTGGAGAATCCGATCCTCCCGTCAACCTTTGCCGCAAAAGAAGCAAACATCAAGCTTGCCGCCAATATGGATGTTAAGTAATATCTTATTAATTTCATAGTTAGAAAATATACATGATGGAAAGTCCTATCTTCGTTACACCCGCATAATTAGTTTGACCATCCTTGAGCTTGCCTCCACAGTCGCCACAGCGATATTTATCATACCACACATGATTATATCCCACACCTATCTCGGCTTCAATATTCCAATGGCTGTCCAATATCCACTGATAGCCATAAGTGAAACCTGCCCCGGCGTAAACCGCCTGATAACGGCTGTCCTTGACTTCCGAAGTGAGATTGTCACCGGAAAAGAAAAAACCGGGAATAGGCAAAGACACATTGGCAGCGTTAAACTCTCCTCCCATTGCATGAACACCGAAGAAATGTCCGTTGAATTTCGAACAAGTCCACCATCTGTATTCAGGCATCAGAACCCAATGTTTCGCTTTCCTCTCACCCTTACTGTCAGAATGAAAAGACCATGGGTTAAACCCATATACGAGATTGACTGTTGATTTGCGCCCCAAACCGACCTCCACGCCTAAATTAGGTGTAGTAACTGCATCATACAATAGATTCGTCTTGACAGCTACCTGCCCGGAGACTCCGATGCATGTCAGCATGGCAAACGCCAGACTGCATAGATATTTCATATTCCAATCGTTAGTAACAGAAACCGGCAAAGGGGCGATTAACTCTGATAAAGAATTATGATGGAGATGCAATCACTCCGCCGACATCATAGTCAAAAAATGCAATACGATCAAAAAAGATCGCCTACCTTATATATTTTTTACAAAATTACACACAAAATTTCATTTTACCCCCCGATTTGTTAACAAAAGTTAACAAATACTTATAAACCAAAATCTACAGTAAAACTATTGCAGGATCTACATATTATTTGTAATTTTGCATCAGATAAGCGCACGTGGCGTAATTGGTAGCCGCGCTAGACTTAGGATCTAGTGTCTAACGACGTGGGGGTTCGAGTCCCTTCGTGCGCACAAAATAATTTGCCGCAAGTTATTAATAATTAATAACTTGCGGCAAAGTTATTAAAAACATGTCTGTTTTTTGTCAGCAAGACAATATATCCGTTGTCACCAGTCTGGACTGCATCATTCCGTTCCGAGGATTGCACACAGGAATAGTATTTAAAGCTAATTTTTAAGTTACGCCTTATTTTTTCTTCTTGGATTTTTTGTTTTGTCCGCACTCTTTATATGCGCAGTCTTGTAAGGAGAGACACTTTCCATACCGTCTATGTGCTCAAACAATTGAGGCTCGACATTGGCTTGCATGGGATCCAGAATAAAGTCTATCCCCTCCCTCCTGGCAAGTTTCGCAGCCGGAACGAAATCGGAATCTCCTGAGAAAAGCACTATTGTGTCAACAAATTTCTTCAATGCAAGTGAAGCTATGTCAACGCCAATCTTCATATCAATACCCTTTTGTCTGATGTTGAGGTATATCTCATCCTCCTTAATGTCTTCAACTTTCGTTCTACCTGAAATCAAGTCTTTTATCACTCTTGGGCGCAACAGCCATTCGTTGGAGTCTTTGAGCGTACCCATACGCAAAGCGACTTTCCTTTTCTTTTTCAAGGACTCTATCAACTCCATCCGAAACTTGTATTCATCCGTTTTCGAGAAATCAATGGCCCTTTTCGTTATAGGGTTATGCGCCTTCTTGCCCAAGGGGATACAGTCGTAATAAAAAATTCTGTAGAGGATGTTCTTACTGCGCACATGTTTATGCGCCATGGTATAGAGGTGCTCGGCTACTTCTTCTCCACTCATTTTCCCGTCCTTGTTGTACAAGGTGTTGAATCGCTTGATGAAAAAGCCTCCGTCTATAAGCACCGCGATTTTCATGGGAGGCAGTTGGTCATTCTTCATAAAAATTAAAAAAATAAAGCCCAAGGGTAGGCGTGTCCTTTATCAAGAATTAGCGGCTTTCGGACGGGCTGCTACTGGACACGCTTCGCCATGAGCGTAATCGTGATGCAAAAATAGTATTTTTTTATCAAAACGCCAACATATCTATTAAGTTTTAACTGAAATTATGTTTTAAAACACAACTTGAACAAAAAAATCAATTGAGGTTTCCACGATGTCATTATCCTCCTTGCAGAACACGCCTTCGCTGCACAGTCCCGGCTCTTTCTAAATGATTGTTTCAAGAGTCGACATCGCTCCGGAAAGGTGTATTTCTTTGCAGAAGCTAATGAAAAGGTCCACAAAACCGGGATAACATTTCAAGTCAACACCACCAAAGGCTGACAGGGAAAGGAAATCTTCCGGGGATGACGATGCTATCAATATCCTGTCTTCTTCCGTTAGCCAAGGTTCGGCAACGGTAAACTCCACACCTTTGTCATCAGTATGATATTTAAGATAGTCACGATATGATGCAATAAGATATGCCATACGCGTAAGGTCTTTATTATCACGAAGCATTTTTGCAAGATTGGGAACTATATATACAGGAAATTTAGAAACACCGTCAAAACAAAGGCGCGCAATCTGGTCACTGACAGAACGGTTTCCAAACCGCTCGATCAGTCTTCTTTTATAGGCATCAAGATCTGTATCTCCCGGCGACGGGACATAAGGGGTAATATCCTTATCCATAAAATCCTTGACAAACTTCACGATTCTACTGTCGCGCATGGCGTCATCCACTTTTCTGTATCCAGCCAAAAAAGACGGATACGATAATAATGTGTGCGATGCGTTGAGAAGACTAAGTTTCATGTTCTCATATGCAGTCACGTCATCTGTAAACTCCACGCCTACCTTTTCCCACTTCGGACGTCCGGCAACGAAATTATCCTCTATCACCCACTGGATATAGTCTTCACAATACACCGGAACTTTATCATCAGTGCCGTTTTTACGGTTAAGGCGCTCCACATCGGCGGTAAGAGTAGCCGGTGTTATCCTGTCCACCATGCTGTTCGGGAAAGTAACATTACTCTGTGCCCATACATAGAGATCATTGTCCTGCACCCTAAAGAAACTCATGAAAGCTTTTCTTGCCGTGTCTCCGTTGTGCTGAAGATTATCGCAACTTAACAATGTGACTCCACCGGCACCATTATCACGCCGGCGCCTCAACCCTTCGGCAACAAACCCGAACACAGTCCTCGGAGATTGCGGATTCTCAAGATCATGAGCAATGTCATCACTATCAAGCATGAAGTCACCACTTTTCTTGTCTATATTATACCCCCCTTCAGTAATAGTCAAAGATATGATCTTTATATTCCCATCCGACACTCGCGATATTACCGACTCTCGATCCTCAACCGCCCACAAAACCTCTTTCAGCGACCTTATGACCCTCGTTTCATCTTTGCCATCATATCCGCAAACCGTCAACGTATATTCCCCCGCCTGCTCCTTAAGGCACCTGTAAACCCTTTCGTCAGACGGAAGCAACATCGCCCCCACGATCCCCCACCCTTGTTGGGTTTCATCATCCCGCAGCAACTCATCCGTGTAAGCCTCTTCATGTGCACGATGGAAATTACCTACACCGAAATGCAGGATACCGGCGTCAACCTTATCCCGGTTATAACCGCATATATCAACATTAGCAATTTTCATATATTTATGGATTAAGAACACTATGGTTATATTGCAATATAACTATTTATAATACTCTCGTTATCACAAGATTTGGATCCGCTTCATACAAACGGGGAATACCGGACGAGGCAAAAAGATTATACACCCTGCGGTCTGATTGCGCGGAATAAGGCATAGTAAAGTCGTTGTCTTCCCAATATTTTCTGACCGAGGCATCCCCCTCTTCACGCGATATGCAAATAAACTTCACGGGATGATCCTGCGTCATGCATGATTCATAATACTTTTGCATATCCGGGAGCTCTCGCCTACAATCCTGACAGGAAGTATTGAAAAACACTATGACGCTGTATTGCCCTTTCAAAGATTCTGCAGTAACGACATCCCCGTTATTCAATGTCACTTCAAAATCAGGCAACCTGTCACCCACTTGAAGAGACCACACCGGCTCTTCCTTTTCATTGACACATCCTGCGACAGCAATTAAAAGAAACAATAAACACAACTGACTTATAATCCTTTTCATAATAATATAACTTCAATACTTACTTAAGAACGTAAATCTCATAATAAACTTATCTACGCTTCTCAATCCGGGACAGCCGGTTTCACAAGCTTGAGCAACACAATGGTTGCAACAGGATGAAGCACCCCCATGCAATAGAAAAGGTATTCGCCCATCGTCGACATCAATGATCCGACCACAAGATTGAAAAAGGCTGCGCCAACAGCACCCGCCCCGCATGCAATACCAGCTACGGTAGCCACATTCTTGACCGGAAAAGTTTCCGCTATCACCACCCCGATATTATAAAGCCACACAAGACACATGAATGCCACGATTGCAAAAACCGCAGTGATCAAGCCAAGCCGCACACTGAAAGACACGACATCCCACCGACTGAGGATTGGGACCAACGCTATCACGGGAGCCAGACATGCAGAAATGCTCATAACTACCTTGCGCGACTTCAATGCATTCCAACCTCTGCCCACAAGTTTATCGGAATATGCAGATGCCAACACACCGCATGTAGCACCTACAAGAAACGGGATGCCGCCGATATACTGTATCATATCAAGGGTTTCCTGTGTCCCCATGCCCTGCTCCACACCAAGGTTGCGTAAAAAACCGGGAAGCCAGAAATTAATAAAATACCATACGGGATCACTCACCAGGCGGATCAATAAAACTCCCCACAAGGCACTCGTGCCGAATAAGGCAAGAATAGAAAACGGCTTCCGGTCTTCCAATGTGGCTCCTTTTGTCTCATCAAGAGTCATGGCAAGAAATTCAGGTTTGGGTCGGCAATATACCAGCCACCAAAGACCCGCGATCACGAGACCTGCCACACCGGCAATGATAAACACGTCCTGCCAAGGGAAATAACGCACCATCCAGGCAACGACCAGAGGCGCAGACATTGTTCCTATAGACCCGCCCGCCTGACAGATCGAATTTGCCGTAGCCCTTGTTTTCTTCTCGAACCATAGCGTGACAGCAACCAGCTGTCCTGTAAATATCGTAGGCTCTGCAAGCCCGAGGATTCCACGGAACATTGCGAACTGATATACATCCTGCGACAGACCTCCACCAATGCATGCAAGCGACCAAGCGGCGATACCGCCGAACATCACAGGCTTGGGACCGAACTTGTCCACAAGAATACCCGACACGGGATACATTATAGCATAACATATAAGGAACACATTGAGTATCCATGCAAATTCTATATCGCCGATATTGAAATGTCCCAATATTTCCAGCTTAAGGATTGACAAGAGTTGTCGGTCGAGATAATTGCAGACGATAGCTATCACCATAGTGGCAACTATAAGCCATCTTCTATAATACGGATTCTGAAACATAATTGTGAGGTATTAGAAATTGTTTAAATCGTTTCATTATTCGCAAAATTATAAAATATCCCATAAAGTATCTTTATCACGAACACTCAAAAAACAAACATGCCCTTTTCAGTAATTATTTAATTATGCACACAACACACATTTGAAATACAACGATTTAAACCCAACATATATATGTAAGATTATATAAAAGACCAAAGTTTATGAAGCCTTTGACACCAAGATATTGATTCATTTCTTAATTTTACTTCATGAAACGAATAAATCTCATATTATCTACAATCGGCATATTATCTGCAATCATTATAGGCACAGCCTTGGCTGACGCCCAGACCACCTTCCTGTCAAAGCTGCATTTTAAACATAAGAAAGAAGCGAACATAGGCGGCATCGTGGAATGTGAAGGCAAGCCGGTCAAGGGAGTTGCCGTTTCCGACGGATATGACATAGCAATCACCGACAAAAACGGCGCATATTATTTGAAATCCGAAAAAAAGAACCCGCAGGTATTCATAATCATCCCGTCCGGTTACATGGCGTGGCAAGAAGATCTCGTTCCTCAATTCTGGGCAGAACTCCATTCTCCTGCAACCACATTCGAAAGACACGATTTCCTGTTGAAAAAGACAAATGATTCCAATTACGGGTTGATAGTCACAACCGACATCCACTTTCACGGAAAACGGAATGACGAAAAGACTTTCAAACAATATATGGAGGTAATCAGACGCGAAGCTGACAATATAAAGAAACGAGAAATACCGATATATTCAATTGGACTTGGTGACATCAGTCATGATATACATTGGTATGAGACCGGTGTAGACATAGAGCGCACAAGAGAAATACTTAATGAAAACAACTGGCCCGCCCCTTTCTTTAATATAATGGGAAATCATGACAATGACGGTGCCGTCTGTGCGGGAGACTCAACCGACTTCCTGTCGGCAAGGAGATATATGAAAACCTACGGACCACGATATTATTCAATGAATATCGGGAGCATTCATTTCGTAATGCTTGACAATATCGCGTATTATAACTCTCCTTCAAATAGCCAACAATACGAAAAAATGAGTGGCAAAAGAAATTATAAGTCCATGTTTACAACAGAACAACTTGAATGGCTAAGAAAAGACCTCTCAACGGTCAGCCATGACACACCCATCATTATTGCAATGCATAGCCCCGTGCATCTATATAAAAAAGCATCAACAGAAGTCTTACTAAACGCTGATAAAAACACATCCATGATACTGAAAGAGATTGTGAAACCATTCAAGAAGGTTCATTTCATCTCAGGGCATACTCATAAAAACGGCATAACGAGAGTTAATAATGGAGGCAACCAACTTATAGACCACAACCTTGTCAGCACATGTGGAAACATTTGGTGGAACAGCCCTTTCTGCCACCCCAACATCGGGCATGACGGGAGCCCCGCAGGTTTCGACATATATGAAATCGCAGGAGACAATATATCTTGGCGATTCGTGCCATACGATTACGAAGCTTCACAACAATTCAAGGTCTGGGACGTAAACTCACTGAAAAAACATTTCTCAACAGATCCTGAAGCACTGACGTTACAACGCCATTTCCCTGAATGGGGAAACTACGGAAACCTGCCAGACAATTCGGTTCTCCTACAGGTATGGCAATGGGATCCGGAAGGAAAACTTTCCGCAAAAGAAAACGGAAAAGACCTTAAGATAGAAATGGTCTATGAGGTACATCCGGATTATTACAGATACAACGCCATTCAAAAAGCTGTCTGGACGGGAGACTACAAGAAAGCGCTATCTAAACCCAAACGCGCACGCATGTTCCTCATAACCGGCTGCACCCCGAAATCTCCAATAGAAATAGTCTACACCGATGCCTTCGGTCGCAAAGACCGACAGTCAAAAACCGTAATCGGTAATTTTGTATCGACAATAACAGGAAAAGTTAAATCGACAAGATTAAACAAAAAATAACATCGTAAATTTGAAGTTGCAACACATTCAAAAAATACGATGTTATGACCGAAACTTCCAAAATCAAGAAGTATCTGATGTGGTACAAAGTTACAGAATTACTTTCAAAAAAGTACCGTGTGAGCCAGATTTCTCGTATGTTGGGACTTCACAGGCAGACAGCGCAGGTTTGAAGATTCCAAATCGAAGTGCAAAACTTTGATTTGGAATCTTCAGAATTAAATTAGCATTTCCACACCCTTAGCATTTTATTTCTACAACTATACGATATAAATTGGATGCGAACCTACATCAAATAAAGATTTCCTTTTACATATTATTTTTCTAAGTAAGTAAGAAAAATTAATGCACATATAAAACGCTGTTATTTTTGAGATGTTTTTGCCGCGTAATGAAGGAGCATATAGGCATATGCGACTGAATTACAAGGCAAAAACAGCCAAAAAGAACAAGTTTTATAGTGCAAGATTTCATTACTTACATATATCGGTTAATTTTTATTACTTACTTATCAATTAATTTCACCTTTCAAAAATATTATGCTTCACAAACATTATGTTCGCGAAGCATAATAAAAATCCAGCCCCTTTTATTCTTCAATAACGTGTAAATCACTGTTATAACTTGTTTTGTTTGGTAATTTGGCGCATTTTCGCTTGGTAATTTGGCACATAGAAACAGTTATTCCTACTTACATCGTTCATCCAGTACTCCGGCGAACATATCCATTTCTCGCTTAGAAATACCTAATCGTGTTGCCAATTCGCGCCATCCTTTTACGGCTTCAATTACCTCTAAAATGATCGTCTCTGCTGTTTTCCGGTTAAGCATATAATCTTCGCAAGCATCAAGCAAAATACCCAGTTCTGCCTTATTAGAAGTTGATGAGACAAGCAGATTTTGATACTCACTCAGAGTGGGATTCATATCGTATGCAGGAGAGAGCTTCCAACCTTTTGCAATCAAAAGAAAACCGTGATTGCGGAAATGGTCGTCGCTATTACCGATACAAATATTGAAAGCTACGCGGCGATAGAGTTCCTGGAGATTGTCTTCTACATTCGTACAATTCTGGATTATGAAGTCAACTATATCCAAATAGCCGTGTCCAGTAGTTGCATTATCTCCATCACTCAACCCCAACAAGGTCATTGCGGATGCAAAATGAATACGTTTGCTATCGTTTGTTCTATCGAAACGTTGTGACAGCAATGTATGATATTTTTCTCCTGTTGCCAGCACTTTGGTTTTTGATGCGTTTATCCCTGCTTTTGTGGCAAGCAAATGACTGAAATGCTCCCAAAGTCCAACATCATAGTCATCCTTACGAGACGGGAACTTAGCAACATAAAGAGTTTTGTCCGTGTCTGTCACATTCGCTTTAGGTCTTGCACCTCCCAACGATGTTCCCAGTTGCACAAGTTGTGCAATCCATTTCCTATCAGGGAGCATATTGTTTTCTTCACATTTCTCTATCTCGGCACTGGCTACAATCAGTTCCCGAATATCCGTCAAAGGTGGAATTTTCAACGATTCACTCACATTGATAAATTCGCCATCGAGGTCTTCCTTGAAACGGAATCCACCCATTCGGGAGAAATCATCAATACCAGTCAAGAAATCGAAGGATGACAATCTCCGTACTGGTCGTTTTTCTTCCGCAGCTGCAATTTGCTCACGACGCAACAACAAAGTACGTCCCCAACGATCCGGCAAAGCATCAGAAAAGCATCCAAATATATCCTTGTACGGTTGTGTATATTGTTGTCCCGGATAATTATTCAGGTCGTCACTCAAAAACAGATCGCAGTGCTGCCTTAACCATTCATTATTGAACGTAAAACTATAGCTGTCCGCACCACGAAGAGACTCATAGCTTAGTTCGCCAATGAGTTCCATTTCTTTGAGCCAATCGAAATCGGCATATACATACAACTTTTTCATAGATTATTCTTTCTTGGATGCACGTTCTCTTGTTTTCAAACTCAAATCTTGCAAAGCTTTTCCCATTTTATCTTCTTTGGCAAGCAATAGAATATCATCGTCAAGTTGCAATGCGTACAAAACACGTAGATAGATCCCTATTGCAACAGTAGGAATCCCTTTTTCTATTCTGGACACAGTAAGCGGTGAACAGGTAGCCCGTTCTGCCACCTGAGCCACACTCAGATTCCGACGCAAGCGAGCCAACTTAATCTGCTCACCTACAATTTGCATCTTCTGCTCCAATTTTCGGGGAAGTTTGGTTCCCATCGTATTCTTCGCCATATTTTCTTATTTTAAGGTGCAAAGCGACTATATCGATGACTTTGCTACAATCAACCTATCATATAATATGCAAAAATAATACTTTTTGTTTATTTAATGATGTATTACACATATAAAAATGCACGTCTTGACATAATTAACCATATACATAATCTATTTTGAGCAAAAACTAAATGCTATAATGTTGTCTGTAAGCACTATATACACCAATCAACAAACAATATGTTATTTGTTACAAACGATGCAAATTGTTCATCATACACTCATCATATCAAAGAACTATTTTGCTTGCCAAAAGAAAAAGATATAGCTCCACTCTCAACTTGACTTTAATGACCGTTATAATATACACGGGCAATAAAGTTAAGTCAAGCAGAGGGAAGAAATGGGAAAAGACCTCAACTAAATTTTTCTCTTTTGGTCAGCAAATAATATCCGTGAAAATATCTTGCATTTAGTTGACATTCTTGGCGAAAACATCACGGAATTTTGTACCTTTGTAGCCGGATAGAAGACAGGTGAACTTCATTGAGGATGCAATACTGCCAGATCGGAAGAGCGTCGTGTAGGGAAAGAGTGTGGCTCCTT
>CASBHZ010000079.1 GCA_949123685.1 uncultured Bacteroidales bacterium
AGATACTATCGCGTGACTGGAGTTCAGACGTGTGCTCTTCCGATCTCATCAGGGCTTTCTTGCGGATGCAAAGTTAATAAAAATTTTACTTTCCGCAAAATTTAGCCTAAGAAACTATTTAAATGTTTCATTCAAATCTTATGCGAGACTTGCGAAGCACTTTCCAGGCACCGTTTTCGAACATTGCCGTGCCGGCGTTCTCTGTAACAATATTGTTAGCACCTTCCGTGTCTTCAATATCTATAGCAGAGCAGCCGCCTGACAGATATTCCACCGGATTACTCAAGGCGATACCCGTAACCTCCGGAACATCCACAACATGGAAAGTTCCTACGAGACCGTCACGTGTTTCAAGACGATATATCGAATTGCCGGGATTAAGACGGCGATCTGCACGCACGAAAAGTCCACGACCATTGACACGACCAAGATAAAGCACATTCGCAGAATTACGGGCTGGTGCCTGAGGTTTTGGCTCAGGCTTTGACTGAGCAGCCATTTCCGTCTTTTGTGCCTTCAATGCCTTGATTTCCGAAGCAAGACGCTTGTTCTCTGCCTGCAGTTCCTCGAATGCAGATTTATATTCTTCCATAGCAGACTTAACAGAAACATACTGTTTGCGCAATTCGGCATTCTCTTTGTTGACATTGCCGGCAGCATCCCCTTGGCGGGAAGCGTCCTCTCGAGCAAGAGGCTCAGACTGTTTCTTCATCATGTTTGCAGCAAACACAACAAGCCAAATCACCACACCTATAAGAATCACAAGAACAAGGACATAAATCCATGTCCCGCTTTCCTCTTTCTTATACTGACGCTCTTCCGCATCCTGGGCAATCGCATTCTGGTCTGCAAGAATCTCTTCCTGTTTTTCTAATATTTGCTCACCATTTTCCGCAGGCTTAGCCGGCGTTTCGGAAACATCTCCGACTGCTGATGCAGCAACCGGTTTCGACTCTTCAGCAACCGGGGTCACAGCCACCGGCTCTTCAACAAGCTTCTGCTCTTTGGAAGCCGGAGCACCAACAGTCATGGCTGAAATACGCTGTTTTACACGAGAACGCGCAGCCTTTCCTTTCTCCGCAAGATTAGGCGAAGTGAAAAAAGTGACACCCCAGAACTCCAGAAGTTTTGCTTTATCCCACGAAGCATAATCTCCAGGAATTTTCACAGACCTGAAAGCCTTAAGGTTTTCCTTCTCCTTAGCTTTCAGCTTAGATTCAAGTTGAGCCATCGACGTGGCTCGAAAATCGTCCAGATATCCGGATCCGTCATTGGCATATCTGAGATACGCCTGTGCCGTAATGGCTTTCGCCTCCTCCATCTCCTTTTCCGTGACTGCCAGCGCAGGAATAGCGCAGAAAGCAATAATCACAGACGCAATTATTTTCTTTATCATATTTTTATTTTATATGTTAGGGACAAGTTTCAAGAACACATCAACAGCAATATTGCCCGAACACGCATTCTTGAAATCCGTCTACAATTTTTTACGCAAACGAGCCACCGGAATACCCTGGCGATCTCTATATTTAGCAACAGTGCGACGAGACACCTCATACCCCCTTGCCGTCATTTCCTCCATAATTCTCTGGTCAGAAAGGGGATGCCTTTTGTCTTCATTCTCCACCATGGCGGCAATCTCCGCCTCAATTTTCCGGTTCGTGGCAGCATTGCCATCTTCTGCAGTCTCCCCGATTGAATCGCTAAAAAAGAATCTCAACGGGAAAATGCCCCATGGGGTCGCCACGAACTTATTGGTCGTGGCTCGCGATATCACAGAAAGGTCAAGACCGGTAAGCTCAGCCACATTCTTTATCATCATCGGTCTTAATTTATAAACATCCTCAGTCAGGAAATATTCTTTCTGAATTTTCACGATAGCCGACATCACCGACATCATGGTCTGCTGACGCTGCGTGAGAACGCGTATAAAATCCCTTGCATCATTATATCGGCTCACTATAAATTCAGACCCTTTCTTTGGTCTTCCTTTAGCCGTGCGTTCAAGATTAGCCATAGCCTGATCGAAACTCTGTTCAATCTGCAATTCCGGAATCTTATTGTTGAGCGATATGGTGATCTCTCCATCTTCATTATTAACAATAAAATCCGGGATTATTATATTCGATTCTTCAGATGGATCAGAACTGAGGGCATTTCCCGGCTTGGGATTCAACGAAAGGATCAAGGCGAGAGCCTCGTCAGCACGATCCGGCGACATATGCAACTGCGATATGATCCGATGCTTATGCTTCATGGCAAAAGCGTCATAGGCTTCACGGATTATACGCAAGGCATCATCCCGAACTTCCCCGGGGGGCAATGACACAAGCTGAAGTTCCAGACAATCACGCAGATCGAACGCTCCCACCCCGGGCGGGTCAAGACTCCGAACAGCGTCAAGAGCCTCACGAGCCTCCACATCATCAACATCTATTCCCGGACCGAAAGCCATGTCATTGACAAGGTTAGGCAACGTTCTGCCGAGATAGCCGTTAGAATCGAGATTACCTATTATATATCTTGCGGCAAGTTCAACCTTAGGTGAAAGGCGTCTCTCCGAAAGCTGTGAATAAAGATGGTCATAAAGAGATTCCGACTCATCTGCCGGAGCAAAAGCCGGGTATTCGTCCTCGCCACCACGGGCAAAAAACAAAGGATAACGGTTCGTGTCTTCCTCCTGTGTCTCTTCCTTCACTCCAAGAGCCGGATTGTCTTCCAGTTCCCGCTCCACGGCATCGTCAAGTTCAGGCGCATTGAGTTCCAGCAGTTTCACGAAGCGAAGCTGCTGCTGTGAAAGGCGCATCCCTATGCGCTGTTCCATTTTCAGACTCTGAGACTTTGTCAATTGGGAGCAAAGATTAAAATTAGGAGTTAGCAGTAAAGGAAAATTTCCTAACTCCTAACTCCTAATCATTAATTAACAGTACAGAAAGTGGGACTCGAACCCACACAGCCGATAAAGGCCAAAGGATTTTAAGTCCTTCGTGTCTACCATTCCACCATTTCTGCATCCATAATTCCGGTCTCATCCGGAGTTCAGATGCAAAATTAATCTCTTTTAATGAAAATTCCAAATAACTTTACATCCAAATTATAATCACGACCGCATATTTGATTAATTTTGCACACCAACGCGTTTAAACAAGACAAATATCATCAATCCGAATTATAAGAATCATGAATTACAACTATTGTTTATTGCTCTCCATAATAGCAATAATCTTATCGGGATGCTCCCTAAACTCCACACAGAAGCATAATGAAAGTCAGGAAGAAAAGAAATCTTTTGAAGCACTGAAAGATTCTTTGACAAGCATCACAACAAAATATCCGGGCGAGATCGGAATAGCATTGATAATTGACAGCAAAGATACCATAACCATAAATAACAAGGACAAATATCCACTTATGAGTGTTTTTAAGCTCCACCAAGCGATCGCATTGTGTCATCTGTTCGACCAAACAGCCACATCTCTTGACACCATTATAAATATTGAAAGAAAAGGCCTAAACCCGCACACATGGTCCCCCATGCTTAAAGAACATTCCGAAGACAACATACGACTGACCGTGAAAGAACTCTTACGCTACACCCTAATACATAGCGACAATAATGCAAGCAATCTCATGTTTGACCGTCTGGAAAACATTTCAGACACAGATAGCCTTATAGCCACAATCATACCGAGAAACAGTTTCCGACTTTCTGTAACGGAAGCCGAGATGGCATCCGATCATGCGAAAGCCTATGAGAACCATTCCTCCCCGTTGGGTGTTGCCGAGCTTATCGAGAAGCTTTTTAACGACAGCATTATAAGTCCCGCCAAACAGGAGTTCATTTGCACAACGCTCCGGCAATGCCAGACAGGTACCGACAGGATTGTCGCACCATTGACAAACAAAAAGGGGGTTAGCGTGTCACACAAGACTGGCTCAGGATTCAGGGATCACGGAATACTCTCCGCTCACAATGATGCCGCCTACGTTTCACTTCCAGACGGAAGACACTACACCTTGGTTGTACTTGTCAAAGATTTTAACGGATCAGAAAAAGAAGCTGCAAAAGCCATAGCAGACATCTCCGCCATTACATATGAAACAATCTCGCTTCAAAAGTATGTTTTATAACAATATGAAAAATTTTGCAAAAATAAACATCTTATGTAATTTTGCATCGGAGGGAAGGTATCAATCCTTTCAAAATGAAATTAGGAACCCACCTCTCCCTTAACATTAAGCCACATTGGCTTACAATCAGACACAGATAATGACAGAATCATTATAAGCATGCAAGCAACAGGGTAATTGATTATTATTTTGACCTTAATCGAAGAAGAAAAGGCTCCTACGTGAGTCGGAGCCTTTTCTCACAAACCGCAGTCTGCAAGAGCTGCGGTTTGTTGTGTTTTCAACATCAGCCGCCTTTTACCGGATATCCGAGATTCCTGAGAAATCCGGCAAAGCGCTCGCGACATTCACCCTGAATGAGGATCTCACCCCCTCTCGCGCTTCCGCCCACGCCAAGATGACGTTTAGCCTTCGAAGCAATCTCTTCCAACTCGTCATCCTGACATTTAAAACCTTCGGCAATAGTAGCCGTCTTCCCTCTTCTGCCTTTCTTTTCTACGAAAATACGTATCGTTTCTTTGGGGGAAACCTTTGGTTCAGAAACAGTTTCCCCTTCAACAGATTCAACTGAATCTGCTGCTTCAGGAAGCTCATCCCTAAGCTGAGACAACATATCTTTCCAATCCACTCCGGTATCGTTTTAATAAGAAGCTGTTTAAAAATCAGAGTTTATTACGCAATTCAGCAACGCTTTGGGCACGATCCAGCAAACGTCCGTCCGCGCTATAGATAAAGAACGTAGGAAGCACACCTACATTATAGTTACGGAGGGCGTCAGAAGTCATGCCGGCGGGATCAATGACAGTGGTCCAGCGCAAATTCTTTGCCGCATCACGCCATGCATACTGATCTCCATCAAATGAGACATGATAGATAGCCACATTCCCGCCATAATTGTCATAAAGTTCGGAAAGGGCAATATTCATAGCCGGGGATTCCGGCTGATTCATCATGCCGAAAACGAGAACCGTTTTCTTCCCTTTGCCTGCAACCTCTGAAAGCTTGACATTTTTGCCCTTCTCGTCCGGGAGGTCAATATCTATCAATGTTATCTCCTCTGCTTCTACCACTCGCTTCTTGCCATGAGCGGCATTGCGGCGGCGCATCGCCTGCAAGCTGACATCACGCAGCATTCCAGCATGAGGATCATTGGGACGGAACTGATCGAAGGCAGTTGCGACAGCGGCGTAATATTTTGCATCCGACATTGACTCAGGATCATACAGAGGCTTGCCGTCAACTATCTTTGTCAGCACATAATAACCGATTATACCTCCCTGAGAATCTTTCAGATACTTATTATAGACATTCTTCTTGAAAGCTTCACGCTTTGCCTCGTCGGCAAAATCAAGAGCCATCAACTCCTTCTCGAATGAAGCGAGATTGGCCGCCTGCTCAGACCCTCCGACTGTAAAATCAGTGCCAAAGGCGGCAGCCGGAGAATCGATCGTTATATTTTCTACATAATCAACCGGGAAATATATGAATTTACCATCAAGCGAAAGACGATATATTTCAGGCGATGCCGGCGCGTCAGACTTGATTTCAAACTTGCCGGAAGCATTGACCTTAGTAGAATCCACTGCAATCCATCTGCCATGGAAGTCAGATTTCTCCAATATCAGAGATTTATCCGCCCCGCCATCCACTTCTCCGGAGACTTTAAACTGAGGTTCGCCACAAGACGACAATATAGCCAACGGGATAGAAAAGAGGAAGATTTTATGGAAAACTGATGAAATTTTCATATCTGATTAATATATTTTGAATCTTTTTTAATTTGCGACTGCAAATATAGCAAGAATCCCTTAATAATGTGGAATTAAATTGCTAACTTTGTAAAAATTTACGCAAACGCTTAAGAATTTACGCAAACGCGAAGAAAAACAATAAAGATTTTTATGTTACAGACATTCAAGAAAACCATCGCTCTGCCCGACGGACGTGAGATCACGATCGAGACAGGCAAGCTTGCCAAGCAGGCAGACGGAGCGGTGGAGGTGCGCATGGGCAACACGATGCTCCTCGCCACTGTATGCTCGGCTAAAGAAGCCGGCGAGGGTGTTGACTTCATGCCCCTCACAGTAGAATACAAAGAGAAATACGCCTCCATCGGCCGTTATCCAGGAGGCTTCCTTAAACGCGAAGGACGCGCCAGCGATTATGAAATCCTGACATCACGCCTGGTCGACCGCGTTCTCCGTCCTCTCTTCCCCGACAACTACCACGCTGAAACTTTCGTAAACGTCACCCTCTATTCAGCTGACGAAAATGAAGCTCCCGACGCTCTTGCGGGTATAGCCGCATCCGCTGCTCTTGCCGTAAGCGACATCCCGTTCAACGGTCCCATTTCTGAAGTTCGCGTTGCACGCGTTGACGGAGAATGGGTAATCAACCCCACTTTCGACCAGATGGAACGTGCCGACATCGAACTGATGGTAGGCGCCACTTACGACAACATCATGATGGTGGAAGGAGAAATGAACGAAGTTTCAGAAGCGGAACTTCTCGAAGCCCTCAAGGTTGCTCACGAAGAGATCAAGAAACATTGCGTTGCCCAGATGGAACTCGTAAAAGAGGCTGGCAAAGAGATTAAACGCGAATATAATCACGAAGTGAATGACGACGCTCTCCGCGCTGACGTTCATGACAAATGCTACGATAAGGCTTACGCCATTGCCCGCGCCGGCTCAGCCGACAAACATTGGCGCAACGATTCTTTCAAGGCCATCTGTGAAGAATATATCGAGAACCTTCCGGAAATGACGGAGGAACAACTTGAGAATTACACCGAAGACCAGCGTATCGCAATGGTTAAACGCTACTATCACGATGTTGAGAAGGAAGCCATGCGTCGCTGCGTGCTTGACGAGGGAATACGTCTCGACGGTCGCAAAACCACAGAAATACGCCCCATCTGGGCGGAAGTGGACTATCTTCCCGGACCTCACGGAGCAGCCGTGTTCACACGCGGTGAAACACAGGCACTTGTCACTGCCACTCTCGGCACCACCCTTGACGAGAAAATCGTTGACGACGTGCTCAACCAGAGCAAAGAGCGTTTCCTTCTTCACTATAACTTCCCACCATTCTCCACCGGTGAGGCTCGTCCGCAGCGTGGCGTAGGAAGGCGTGAGGTCGGTCACGGAAATCTTGCTCACCGTGCACTCAAACGCATGTTCCCCGACAACTTCCCATACACTTGCCGTATTGTTTCAGATATTCTGGAATCCAACGGCTCGTCTTCAATGGCAACAGTGTGTGGCGGTACACTCGCCCTGCTCGATGCCGGCGTTCAGATGAAACGTCCCGTAGCCGGTGTTGCCATGGGTCTCATCTCCGATGAGGGTGCCGTGAAATATGCAGTGCTTTCTGACATTCTTGGTGACGAAGATCATCTTGGCGACATGGACTTCAAGGTGACAGGAACAACCAAAGGTATCACAGCCACCCAGATGGACATCAAATGCGACGGACTCAGCTATGAGATCCTTTCCAAGGCTCTTGAACAGGCTAAACAGGGACGTCTGCATATCCTCAATGTAATCAATGAAACAATTCCTGCACCACGCGAAGATTACAAACCTCACGTGCCCCGCTTGGTAACACTCGAGATACCCAAAGAGATGATCGGTGCAGTTATCGGTCCGCAGGGTAAGGTTATCCAGGGCATACAGGAAGAGACAGGCACTGTTATCTCCATTGACGAAGACGAGAAACTCGGAATCGGCAAGGTTGAGATCGCTTCCAAAGACAAGACAAGCATTGATGCCGCCCTTGCAAAAATCAAGGCAATCGTGGCTCAACCCGAAGAAGGAGAAACTTACGAAGGAACAGTTCGCTCCATACTTGATTTCGGTGCATTTATTGAATTTATGCCCGGACGTGACGGACTCCTCCACATCTCCGAGATTTCTTGGGACCGTCTTGACAATATGGAAGCAAGCGGCTTGAAAGAGGGCGACAAGGTAAAGGTTAAGCTCATCGAAATTGACAAGAAGACCGGCAAGTACCGTCTGTCGATGCGTGTGCTCACCCCAAAACCTGAAGGATACGTAGAGCGCGAGGCTCGCCCACGCCGCGAAGACCGTCCGCGTCGCGATGGCGACAGGAACGACCGCGGACCACGCCGTGACGGTGACCGTGGATTCCGTCGCGATGGCGATCGTCCCCGCCGTGACGGTGACAGAGGTCCCCGCACCTTCACACCCCGCAACCGCGAAGAATAAGTAAACAAACATACAATAAAAATAAATGCCTGTCATGTGACAGGCATTTATTTTTATTGTATGTTTGTTTACTATAATTATTCGAAACCACGGAGACGGAGGAGTGCCTTGGCTTCAGGAGCACGTCCACGGAATTTCTTGAAGAGAACCATCGGGTCTTCCGTGTCACCGGCTTCAAGAATATTCTTCTTAAACGATGCTGCCGTCTTCTTGTCGAAAATTCCTTTCTGTTTGAAAAGCTCCCAGGCATCTGCTTCAAGAACCTGCGCCCAAAGATATGTATAATAACCAGAGGCATAGCCATCGCTTCCGAAAACATGCTTGAAATATGGAGAACGATAACGGTATGTTATCTCTTCCGGCATGCCAATCTCGTCACCTACCTTTTTCTCGAATGCCACAACGTCTGTAACTTCCGGAGTCTGACCATATTTAAGGTCAAGCAAAGCCGCCCCGGCAAGCTCAGTAGCTACAAAACCCTGATTGAATTTTGATGCCTTGCTGATTTTCTCTATAAGTTCATCAGGAATGACCTCTCCTGTTTTGTAATGGCGTGCATATCCCTTGAGCACTTCCGGCTCGAAAGCCCAATGCTCATTTATCTGCGAGCACATCTCAACAAAGTCGCGATCCACATTTGTTCCGGCAAGAGACTTATAAGGAGCACGTGAAAGAATTGCCTGGAGGGCATGACCAAACTCGTGGAAAGTAGTCTCCACCTCATCGATGGTGAGAAGCGCGGGGACATCACCTGCGGGAGGAGTGAAATTACCTACATTATACACTATGGGACGACGTTGCTTGCCATCTTCGAAGAGTCCGCAGCTTTGCAGCTGTTCCATCCAGGCACCCTGACGTTTTGTTGAACGGGGGAAATAGTCGCACATCCATACGGCAATATGCTCACCAGTCTTGGCATCTACAACATCATAGACAGCCATGTCTTCGATATATTTCGGAGCATCGGGCATCGGAACCATCTTAATACCCCAAAGTTTCTCGGCACAATCGAACATACCCTTCAATACGTTATCAAGCGAGAAATAAGGACGGATCTCATTTTCATTGAGATCAAACTTCTGGCTCTTAACCTTTCCGGCATAATAATAATAATCCCAGGGAGCAATCTTGAAACCGCCGCCATGTGCATCCACATATGCCTGCATGTCCTTAACCTCCTCTGCAGATCGTTTAACGGCAGGCTCGAACACGCTCAGAAGAAGATCTGAAGCAGCTTCGGGAGTCTTCGCCATCACTCTGCTTGTCATCATCTGAGCAAAATTGTCGAAACCCATTATCTTAGCTTTCCGGTCACGGAGTTTCACAATCTTCTCAATAATCGGGAGGTTGCTGTTAGAGCCTGTGAATGCCAACGACGTATATCCTTTATACATTGCTTCACGGAGACCGCGGGAGTCGGCACTCTGAAGAACCGGCAGACGGCTCGGTCCATGCAGGGTGAACACCCAAAGTCCGTCAAGCCCACGGCTCTTTGCCTCTTGAGCAGCCTGCGCCACAGACGACTCCGGAAGACCGGCAAGATCTTCCTTGTCATATACGGTGATAAAGAATGCATTCGTTGCAGCAAGCAAATTGCGGTTATATTGGATAAAAAGCTTTGAAAGCTCATCATTAACCTTCACCAGCTCTTCCTTCTTGTCGGCAGGAAGGGCGGCACCCTGCTCCGCGAAACTACGATAATACTTCTCAACTACGCGTTTCTGCACCGGACTTAGTCCCATTTTGTCACGACGGTCATAAACCTGCTGGATGCGCTGGAACAAAGCCTCGTTAAGATTCACCTTATTGGAAGCATCGTTCAGCAAAGGTATAGCCTGATCGGAAACCTCCGCAAATTCAGGAGTTGACAAAGCCTCTTCATAGTGATAAAAGACTCCTGCCACGCGCTCCAATATCGGAGAAAGATTCTCCAAAGGAAGAATAGTGTTATCAAAATCAGGCACCGCGCGATTGCGGGTGATGTTAAAAAGGTTCTGCTCCTGCTCCGCAATTCCCGCCTTGATTGCCGGCAAGAAATCTGAAACCTGAATTTTGTCGAAAGGAGGAATGCCATACTTTGTGTCGTATGGCTTCATGAAAGGATTTTCTCTCTCTTGTGCCATAAGCTGTGGTGAAGCGGCAAGGAGCAAAGCTCCCGCCATCATTGTCAGAATTTTCTTCATGTTATTATTGTTATTGGTTTAGAGTGCACTTAAAAACTGTTTAATAAGCTGTTTAAATATATTTTCTTTATTATTCGTCATTGCCATTCAAACTCAGCCAATACGGGATAATGATCACTGCTTTTCAGCTTCCCCTTCTCCACGCTTAAAGGCTTAATAAACTCCGGACGGTAAAAAACCTGGTCAAGATGAAACAAGAATCCATGACGGTTATAAGTTATCATCGGACCAAAAGACGAGTCGGCATATGCATCGCCCAAATCTCCCCCCCTCACTATCCTGTATGCATAAGACTCGGGAACATCATTGAAATCACCGCTGACGATAAGAGGTCCACGGGTTTGATCAATAATCTCACGCATGGCACGCGCACGCTCCGCACGGCGTGTGAAACCGCTTTTCAACTTCTGACGTATTGAGCCTTTCATCTCCTTCAAGCCCTCTTCCGTATCCTTCACAGACATGACCTCCCGCATAACCTTGCGTTCTTCATCAGTTAGATTGAAGGAGCTTAAATGCATATTGATCCAGTTTAATTTACCCCAAGGCATTTCAACTTCGAAAAGGGAAAAAGTATGATATTCCTTTATCAGCCTAACCGGATATTTTGACCACACTTTCAGGTCGCAAGCGGTTGTTCCTGCGCGATAGGGATATTTCTTGAATAGAGAATCGCGCAAAGCTCCCTGGAAATTAGGCACCTCCTTAGGATCATCTATATCCGCCACCTCCTGCAACCCGACAAGATCGGCATCTGAATCAAGCACATATTGAAACGACCGATTACCGGACTTTGCATCAGGATGTTGCTGATCCCACCCGTGCAATATATTGTAAGTAAGAAGGCTGAACGTGCGTTCACTGTTTTTTGCCTCCGATGACACATGCAGAGGCATCGCTGTAGATATAGGCTTCCATGCCACAACAAGGGCAAGCACCCCGATAGCGGCAGTCACCCATCGTCCGGCACAAAGCCACGCCACGGAAACCAGCATTGTGGCTATTGCGAAATATGGCAATGCCAACGTCAAGGCAGACGGAAGCATTACATATTCCGGATTTATACGTCCTCCATATGCTGAAAGAATCGTCAGAAGAAAGAGAATAAGAGAGGCTATTCTCAATATCATCCTGAATATCGGTTTAATTATCGGTAGAAACAATATACTTTAATATTTGAATAATAAAATTAGATATTAGCCGGTTTTCTTTCATCGGCTGTCTCGCAAACGGGTTGACAACGCATTCAGTTCTTGACGTTCATTGCCGGTGAGCGAATCGTATCCGGAAAGCCTGATCTTGTCAAGGAGTTCGTCAAGTCGGTCATGGTCACTGAGCCTTCCTTGCGAAGCTCTTACCATCGCTTCTGCATTTTTTGGACGCGACTGCTTACGACACCTTGTAAATGAAGTTAGAACACTCTTCACTTTTCTTAGAATATCGTCAATCCATCTTATTTTATGATGCGACCTTAGCCACAAACCATACGTCAAACCAAAAGCGATGCCGCCCAGATGAGCCACAGAGCCTCCCACGGAAGCACCACCGGTGCCGATAAGGGTAAGCAGAATGCACACTAATGCAAACCACTTTATTTTAACGCGCCCTATAAGCAACAACCTGATTTCATAGTCAGGCATAGACAGAGCCACAACGCTCATGATTGCCAGCACGGATGCAGATGCTCCACAGAGATATGCGCCAGCCGATGCTCCGCATGCAGAAGCTATTATGTATGCCATGCCTCCCGTCAACCCGCCCAATATATAAACCGTGAGCAATCCCCTGTCGCCTGACGACATATATATAAGCCGTCCGAACCAGTAAAGCCACAGGACATTGAATAAAAGATGAAGCAATGAAAACTGCGTCACCATATATGTCAGCAATGTCCAAGGATGGGCAGCGAATGATGAAAGATCCGAACTCAGAGCAAAAAATATTGAAAGGACAGAGGAGTCTGCATGCACAAGATGCATAATCACCGATGTGAACCACAAGCCCACACCTACTGCAAGGTTCACTCCCGTCAGGATTGAAAGCGCAAGCGAACCTCCGCAAAACCGTTTGTATTTATCAATAAAATCCTCCCCCACGTAAAGTCCCTTTCTTTTTCCAATAAAGCAGTATTATCAAACCGAATATCATTCCTCCAAGATGTGCGAAATGAGCCACCGAGTCCATTCGCCCTCCTACACCGAAGAAAAGCTCCAACACGGCGTAACCTGCCACCATATATTTAGCCTTGATAGGCACCGGAATAAAGAAAAGATACATCGGAATATTCGGGAAGACAAATGCAAAACCGAGCAACACTCCGAAAATGGCTCCGGAAGCGCCGATCGTGACCATCTGGCTTTTCATCTCTGCCATAGCCCGCAAAAAACCTCCGTCTCCAGCCGCTACCGCCTGCTCTACAATCGATTTCATATGGTCAAACGTAAGTCCATTCTGACGTGCAATGGCTGCAATATAGTCATGTTGCCATGTCAACGCCCACACAGCCTCCTGGACAAATGCGGCTCCGACACCGCATGCCATATAGAAGAAAAGAAAGCGTTTTGATCCCCATAATTGTTCAAGCATGCGTCCGAACATCCATAGTGAAAACATGTTGAAGAACACATGCATCGGTGATGACGGATCATGCAAGAACATATACGTAATCGGCTGAACCGGATTGAAAAAGTCAGAGCCGATGAAATGAAGTCCGCCACGGGCTATCAATCCCGTCTCCGCAAAGCTGCGGAAAAGAAACTCAACCAACCATATGATCCCGTTTATAATGATAAGGTTCTTGGTCACGGGAGGCCAATTACTTGATGAATATGAATTCATAACCTAAACAGGTGTTTTAAAATTATCACAAAAATAATAAAAATCACAATAAAAACGTAATTAAACAAGAAGGGTTTCATATTCGTTAACAATTTCGGAACGAATGAAGTGATTTAGAAACTGTTTAAATTTAAGCAATTTTAAGCAATTTATAAGGAGCTAAACCTGTATACATAGTTTAGAAGTTGTTTAAAAATAACTGTGAAATTTGGGGCGGCTCTCTTTTGAATAAA
>CASBHZ010000080.1 GCA_949123685.1 uncultured Bacteroidales bacterium
TGGTGGCCCATTTTTTAATGAGTGCCCTGGCCTACTTTTCAGTGAGTAATTACACTCGTTGAGATTGGGATACTTGCGGATAAGATGGGGCACGAGGTTTACTTTGCCCTGCTCATCGGTCTGGAACGACAGGCGTGCGTCCACCTGCTGAACCTTGCCGCCCACATCGGTGGTGATGGTGACAAGCGCCGATTTGCGGTTGAACAGCATTTCGCGCAGGTCGCCCGACTTTTCAAGCTGTTCTTTGTCAACGCCCCAGCGTTCTTTCAGCTCCGCCCAGTCAATCTTGCTTTCGTCAACGGGCTTGTTCTTCTGGGTTTCGCTGATCTCATCGGAAGGCTTTGCCTCGCGGTCTTCAAGCATCGACTTGTACGTTTCGGGGTCTTTGAGCATTTCGCCCATTACCGGCGCCTCTTTTTCGTAGTTGTCAGCATCAACCTTGAAAAAGCTGAACATCGTAGGATTCTTGCACTGGCGCAGGAAATTCGACATGAAGGCTTCCAGCGGATTCTGCCGGATGTTGAATTTCACAAGGTCGGAGAGCTTGGCCGATTTTACATCGGACATCTTGGGTGTGCCGTCATCGTTCATGCCGGTCACTGCACCGATTTTCCCGCTTTCGTTGTCACGGGCAATCAGCACCTGATCTTTTTCTTGGGTCTGGTCTTGTTCCATAGAAATAAAGAATTTTGTTGTTTGACTTTGCACCGACAAGCGGTGCGGTTATTTTGGCGTATGTGTGTTGTGTGAATTTTATGCGGGTTACAGGTCAGCAAAGAAAGCCCTTACATCTGCGGGCAGATAATAGATTTTTCCGCGCTCTCCCTTACGGGTGAATGGAATCAGTTCCATTTTGCGGTAATTATACATCGTCTTGCGGTCGATGCCGTACTTTTCGCAAACCTGCTTTTCAGTCCACATCTTCTCATCGTCAATGATTCCGAAGCCTTTCAGTGCATCAAGGTATGACCGTTCCATTTGGCGAAGACGCTCCATAAAGGTGTTTTCAAGGCTCTTTATCATCGCCGACACCTGTTTCAGTTCGTAGGCATTCATAAGCGCGGACGGTTTTTGTAGTTTGTTCGGATTTTATCAAACACGTCAGGATCCCACGGAAGATGATACACGTTGATGGCTTCGATAAGTGGGCCAAGAAAGTACAGCACCTCGCGTCCGCGTTTGAGCCATTTCAGATTGTACTGCTTTCTTATGCGCTGTAATTGGCGCGTTGAAATTCGGAGCAATGATGCAGCTACCGAATTGGGGATTGGTGGCATCGTCGGCTGATTGTCCTTTTCTTCTTTCTGCCGACCTGTTTTCCCTTTCTCTTTATTAAGAAGGGTGAGAACCGAAGAAACAAGTTCCCGGAGAGCTTCTTGATTATCGTGAAGCGTTTCAAGAGTTATTTCCATAATCATTTTTGGATTTAGTGTTACGCTTGCAAAGTTCGGCAATCGTGCAAAGGCTCATTCGGGACGTTCCATGGAACATTCCACGACTTTAACCTGCGTTAACATTTTCAAAAAGACACAAAGTGCCGGCCATTGATATATAGCCAGCACTTTGTCAGATAGTTAGCCTGTATATCAATTAAAATCTAAAACTCCGAGATTGTGAGATAAAATCTCCATATCCTTACTGATTTTGTCGTTTGTGATTCTGGCGTAGATTTGTGTCGTCTGAATGTTGGTATGGCCCAGCATCTTCGACACAGATTCGATTGGCACACCCTTACCGAGTGTCATGGTCGTTGCGAATGTGTGCCTCGCCAGATGGAAAGTTATGTTCTTGTTGATGCCGCATATATCGGCAATCTCCTTCAGATAGCAGTTGAGCTTCTGGTTAGTGATGATAGGTAGCAGTTTCCCATCGGTAAACTCTCCCTCATACTTTTTGAGTATCTTCATCGCAGGCGGCAGCAGTGGCACCATCACCTTTGTATTGGTCTTTTGTCGGTGGGTCACAATCCACCAGCGACCGTCAAACATCTTTTGAATGTTGTCAACACGAAGGTGGGCGAGGTCGATATATGCCAATCCTGTGAAGCAGGCGAAGATGAAGATGTCGCGTACCTGATTGAGCCGTGCGGAAGCGAATTTCTTTGACATCATTTTCTCAAGTTCATCTTCGGTGAGAAAACCTCGGTCAACACGCTCTGTTGAGATTTTGTAGCCGTTGAACGGATCTACAAAAATCAGTCCTGCGCGGATAGCCTTGTTGATTACCTGCTTGAAGAATTTCATACACTTGTAGGTGGTGTTTTGGCTGTACTTGTATTCCGTGCGCAGGAAAAATTCCAGATCGGTGATGAAGGAGAGCTTAATCTCGCGGAGCGGAATATCCGTGATATTGTATTTCATCTTCATGAACTCCACCACACGGCGGTACATACGCTCGTATTTCTGATAGGTGGGATCCGCCTTGCTTAATCCCACAAGTTTTTTGGTGTCTTCAAGATGCTGTTCGTAAAGTTTCAGCAAGGATTCTTCGCGGGCTGTAATACCCATATAGGCGTTTTTCACCATCTCTGCGGTAACATAGCCATGACGACGCTGAATATCATAGTAGTGATCTTTCATTATCACTTGAATGTCATTCAGGCGACTGTTAAGTTCAAGTATTTTGGCTGACCGACCCTTTGCTTTGGATGCTGCGACATCCCATAGCTGAGGCTCGATGGTGAGCTTCGAGTTGAGCTGTTCTACCTCTCCGTCAATGGTAATTCGTATCATGATGGGAGCCTTGCCCTCCTTGTTGATTTGATTACCACGGATGTAGAACAAGACTTTGAATGTGTTCTTTTTCATCCTTTCTAAGAGTTGTGTTATCAATCTTTGCCGTTTGACCGGCTTCGATATGAAAACGAGTTAAACAATTAGTGGGATTGGTCGCTTTTCAGAAACAAAAAGACATATATCGGACAAGATAATTCGTTGATTCACAACGATATTTATTAGCACAAGCCAATTTTGTCTGATAGGTGGCAGCAATACTCGATTGAAATAGTAGCAGTTATAGTCGGATTTAGTGTTGGATTAGACCTGTTCGATGTCCGATATTTTCCGACTTACGACTAAGTTGCGTCTTTGTAACTATGTGTATATTAAAATCTTATCGTGGTAATCGTTACTAAATCGTTACTATTTCATTTTCCAAAATTTTAGTAACGAGTTAGTAACGAAACTATGTCTGTAACGGTCTTTTCTTGGTCTGATTTCGGTCCTGAATCGAAAGGATTAGACACGAAAAAACCGCAGAACTAATTGATAGTCTGCGGTTTGTCTGATTTAGTCTACAGAGTGTCCGTAGTAGCAAGTGGAGCTGGAGGGGATTGAACCCTCGTCCAAACGCGGAACCAATAAGCTTTCTACATGCTTAGTCTGTGGATTGGTTTTCATGACAGGACAAGCCCACGACAGCCAATCCTATCCTTAGTTCCTAAATCTCGGGAACACGTCGGAACTCCGCAATCCCTATTTCCGAATTTCTCTGCACCTCCTTGTCCAAACGTCTCGGAACGGGGCAATGGGGAGATGTCTCGTTCACCTCACTTTGAGGCGAATAAAGGAACCCTACTGTACTTCAGGTTACGCAGCGAGAGCGTAATTGTTATTTTCGCCAATTATAGGTCGACGCTTTTGCGATTATAGAGCTTAAACGCCAAAGCTCTGCATGCTTACCTACCGCTTCTACACGCTGTCAAAGCCAATCAGCCCCTTGTTGTCAAAACGATAATGTTTGCAAATTTAGATACAATTTCCAATATAACCAAATAAAAATATGCCAAGTTCACAAAACTCAGCATATTTTTATGTATTTTTTGAATAAGTAAGAAACAACTTAAAGATTTTCCATGAAATTCAAACTGTTTCTTAATAATCTATTGAAGTTGTTTAAACTAATTTAAGTTATCTAAAAATTAATTTAAACAACTTCATTTTTTCATTTCTTTTGCCCAAGAGTCTTTCAAGCCAATTGTCTTATTGAAGACAGGATGTCCTGATGTGGAGTCTTTATCAACCACATAATAACCGAGACGTTGGAACTGGTAATGGTCACCTGCCTTAATCCTCTCAGCGAGCCATGGCTCAATTTTTGCATTTTCCCGCACTTTCAATGAATCGGGATTAAGGAGGTCACGGAAATCACCCTCTTCCGCGCTCGGGTTCTCAACAGTAAAGAGCCTGTCATAATCACGGATCTCAGCAGTGGTCGCGGTAGGGACAGACACCCAATGCAGCGTGCCTTTCACTTTACGGTCAGCACCGGGAAGTCCGCTTCTTGTCTCAGGATCATACGTAGCATAGATCTCTTCGATCTCGCCATCCTCCCCTTTCTTCACTCCGGTGCATTTGATGATATAGGCACCCTTCAGTCGAACTTCCTTGTCGGGAGAAAGACGGAAGAATTTTTTGGGAGGATTTTCCATGAAATCTTCGCGTTCAATCCATAATTCCTTGCTGAACGGCATCTCGTGTGTACCTTCCGCCGGATTTTCAGGATTATTATCCATCACCATCATTTCTGTCTTATCCTCTGGATAGTTGGTGAGGATAAGCTTTACCGGGTTCTGAACCACACTCACACGCGTTGCTGTCTTATTAAGATCTTCCCTTACGGAATGCTCAAGCAGCTCGATGTGATTAAGTGCCTCATATTTCGTATAACCGATACGCTTCACGAAGTCCTTGATCGACGATGGAGTATATCCCCTCCGGCGCAATCCGCGGAGAGTGGGCATGCGGGGATCATCCCAACCGCTCACGAGACCCTCCTTTACAAGTTGAAGCAGCTTTCGCTTACTCATAACCGTATAGGTGAGGTTAAGGCGATTGAACTCTATCTGGCGAGGACAATAAGAATCATCAGCAAGCTCTTTCACGAAATACTCATAAAGCGGACGATGAGGCACGAACTCAAGCGTACATATCGAATGTGTAACCCCTTCGAAATAGTCGCTCTGCCCGTGTGCGAAATCATACATAGGATATACCTTCCACTTGTCACCGGTGCGCCAGTGTGGAGTCTTGATGATACGATACATTATCGGATCGCGGAAATGCATGTTGTCACTCGCCATATCAATCTTGGCGCGAAGCACCATTGAGCCTTCTTCAAATTCACCGGCATTCATTTTCTCAAACAAGTCGAGATTCTCTTCTACCGGACGATCCCGATACGGACTGTTCTTTCCTGGCACCGTAGGTGTCCCTTTCTGCTCTGCTATCTGCTCACTTGTCTGCTCATCCACGTAAGCCTTGCCTTCCTTTATCAAACGTACAGCAAGATCATATAATTTCGGGAAATAATCGCTGGCATAATAGAGACGGTCTTCCCAGTCATACCCGAGCCAGTGAATATCTTCCTTGATAGCTTCCACATATTCAGTATCCTCTTTCTGGGGATTGGTATCGTCGAAACGAAGATTGCATGTGCCTCCAAACTTCTCTGCCGCACCAAAGTCCATAATGAACGCCTTGGCATGTCCAATATGCAGATATCCGTTCGGCTCCGGCGGGAAACGAGTGTTAAGACGTCCCCCGTTCTTACCGGCTTCAAGATCTGACTTGATTTCCTGTTCTATGAAATTGAGACCACCCTCACAGAGAGTTTCCTCTTCCTTTATAATTTCTTCCATAAATACTCGAATTTCTTCTAAAATGCAAAATTACGAAAAAAATCCTATAGAATTGACCATAGGGATTATTTCTTGAAAAAAGAAACAAAAAAAATCGGACCCCGGTCTTCAGACTGGAGTCCGTGATGCGTGCGGACCTCAATTGACACTCATTGCAGAAAATGAAGTGCCGGATAGTGTGGCATATGTTCTTGCGAACTGACGTAAAAAACTGAGCGTCGATTTCCGCGGCGAGGGAACCACATCTACATTGTGATCCATGTTTAGAGTAAAGTGGGAATCGTGCATCATAGGCAATTTTATTAAACAAATTCACCTATATAACGTCTATGCCACTATTTTTATTATCGCAATGATTAAATTAGCTTTCTGCGATACAAAATCACAACGTAAGAATTATATCCTTTTCGGTAGCGATCCTGCGCAGATTCAATATAGCGTATCGCATACGTCCGAGGGCCGTATTGATACTGACTCCGGTAATTTCAGCAATCTCCTTGAAACTCAATCCCTGATAATACCTCATTATCAACACTTCTCGTTGCAAGGTAGGGAGTTCTTCAATAAGATACTTCACATCTTCACGTATCTGCTCGGATATTATCATATCTTCTATTGTCTCCTCGCAAAGTTCCTTTCGATTTAACACATCTACATCCTCAAGATCCGCACTTTGCAGATTCTCAGATTTCTCCTGACGATAATAATCGATAATTAGATTGTGAGCGATACGTGAAATCCAAGCAGGAAACTTGCCGTTTTCAGTGTAACGTCCTTGACGTATTGTCTGGATAGCCTTCACGAAAGTTTCCTGGAATATATCATTGGCTATATCTTCGTTTTTGATAATGCGAAGAATATAGTTGAAAATTCTGTCCTGATGGTTCTTAAGTAACACATCGAATGCTTCATTGCATCCCGATGCATAAGCCTTTACCAACTGTTCGTCGGTCATGCCTGAAAAGTTTGCCATTTATGATGCTGGTTGATTTTGGTAAATATTTTCGATAGGCGATGTCGGTTTATAGGTGTCTATTTAAGTATTTATATAATATGAGATACATCATGAAAGACATTGTCTCTCATTTCTACACTCGTCACTCACTATTCCATACTCACTACTCACTGCCTTTCAGTTTGCAAATATAAGACCTAATTAATGCAAAAACAAATGATTTGATTGTTTTTAACATTAAAATTTGTTAATCACACAATAATCCGGATATAACTGCATTATAAATCCTTGATTAAGCGTAATGCTGTCCATCCCGCATCCGAGACGAGACGGGAAACCTCTTTTAGTCCATATTTTGCACATTCGGCTTCCAGCATTTCCACGTCATGTTCATAGAAACCACTCAGAAGCATCTCCCCTCCCCGCTTCAAGGCTGCAGAATATCGGTCAATGTCTCCGATTATAATATTACGGTTAATATTAGCAAAAAGGAAATCGGCAGCGTAAAGAGTTTCAAGAGCCGATGCATCACCATGAATAATATTCAGCTCCACACCGTTAAGTGAAGCATGTTCAATAGCGTTCAAATATGCAGGTTCGTCAATCTCTATTCCGCTCACCACATCTGCCCCGCGCATCTTTGCAAGTATCGCAAGTATTCCAGTGCCGGTACCCACGTCTATCACGCTTCTTCCATGTAGAGGCAGCTCCAATATCAGCCGCATCATCTGCGAGGTAGTGTCGTGATGCCCGGTTCCGAATGCCATCTTCGGATCAATCACGATATCGTATTCCGCATCAGGAACATCAGTATGGAAAGTGGAATGCACCGCTACCTTGTCTCCTATCAGAATAGGCTTGAAATAATTCTTCTCCCATTCTGCATTCCAATCCTCCCCTTTTATAAACTCTGTTGATATGACGAAATCGGAAGGTATCGGGAAGTCAGCAAGAGCATCTTCGGCAAGCTTGCCGGCATCCTCAGTTGCCTTTATGTAGGCTACGAGCCCGGACTCATCCGGTTCAAAACTTTCAAAACCCGCATCAGCCAAGAATGCTGCTGCCAAATCGGTAATATCTTCAGAACATGGACTGGCGTCTATACGCACAGAAATATAGTCATTCATACAGTGAACTTCTTAATCGGTTATATCGGTCCAGAACCAATAAACGGTTCAGAACAATTTCTGAACCGCAAATATATCAAGAGTTTCAATTATATCAAAATCAAACCTCCTTTATTTTCTGTTTTTGCCACGAAAGAATTTGAAAATTTTACGACCGGTGCCAAACACCGACATGCCGATCATAACATAGTCAAGATAACCGAGACCGGATATTATCTTGCTCGCAAGTCCACCGACATGCGCCACACGAGATGTTGTGCCGTTACGCCCGAAAAATCCTCGCTTGCCAATCCTGTTGGCATTATGTATCATCTTGGATTTACAGAAATCCTTACGGAGAGATATCAAGGCACGCTGATAACGAAGCTCCTCTATTGAATAACCCTTAAATTCTGTAGAATTATGAGGCACCTCCCCTTGTTTATCATTAACCGGCATTATTTCATTAGTCATGACTCAATCAGTTTTTATTTATTAGCAAACGGGTGATAAATCGAGCGATCGGATTCAATAGCAAAGGATTCCTCAAAAAATAAAACACAAGTATCAACAAACAGATGATGCCGCTGACTGCAAGATATGCAAGCGCAGGAGCCATAAACATCTTAAATAACTCCACAAGTGAAAACGAGAGAAGAACCAGCACCACCATACCCATCAAAAGACATATGGCGCCTATGATCATTGCCGATAGTAAAATCGTAAATTTCTCTGCCACCGTAAGTTTGGCATATTCTATCTCAAGTTTGATCCAGTCTCTCCCCTGCATCAAAATACCTTTTATCTCATCTGTAAGTTTATCTTTCATATTGTTTGATTAGCTACATAGAACGAGTGGACACCCGCTGGAATTGCCCCTGCCGATGCCCACACGTTTTATTTCAACTTTTATTTCTCAGCTCCGGCAAGCTCTGCCACAAGGGCGTCAACTTCCTGATCACTGATCTTGATCCCTTTTTTCTTAAGGAGATCACAAATCCTTGTTCTTACATCGGCACCTTTCTCGGGAGCAAAAAGCAGGGCTGCACCACAACCCACTATTGCACCTCCCACAAAGGCTGAAATTAATGTGAGTGCTCTCATAAATTATATTATTAAGCTTATTTCAAATTATTTAGATATGTTTCTCTATTTGATCCTCTATCTCGCCTACAAGCTCTTCCATCTTGTCCTTCTTGAGCGAAATTCCTTTCTCCTTCAGAAGTTTTGCGATACGGCTACGCGTATCCTCCCCTTTCTCAGGAGCCACAAGAAGACCTACTGCGGCACCTGCCACGGCTCCGCCTATCACTGCTAAAATCACATGTAATGGTTTCATAATCTTATATTTATAATTATTATTATTTCAAAATTTTTAAGATTTTTTCAATCTTAAAAGCCATTCAATTATATTAACAATTAAATAGGGCTTTTTGATGGTTAAGCTGTGAATTTTTTTTATTTTTTTGCCATAGGCATCATCCCGGTCTCGGAAATATATGCCATCATGCCCTGTTCCGTAAGATCCACAAGCATGAAATCGCCATCCGGCTTCACCATCTTGACATGACCCTCGTCTACAAAAGTCATAAATGGCATAAGCTCTCCCTCATTGTTTTCAAAAGCCCAAGTCTGAGTATCCTCTATAAACTCGAGACGCGTTTTTTCACCCGTCTCGGAAAGAGTGATAGTGTAGCCCTTTCCATCACAATCGATCAGATAACGCCCATGATCCGTATCTACAGCCTTTGTTGATGCTGTCATCGGATTAGTTCCACTCCAAAACTCTATTGAATTAATTACCAATAAATCAGCTATACTTGTAACTTCATATACCGGGAGGATCCAAAAAGCGAAAAACACAAGCTCATTAACAAACTTATTACCTACCTGACGATTCCATGACAACACTTTATTGGTCATCGCAAACGAACCGATGCATGAGGTGAACACCATCGATGATCCCGCCAACAAAATCGCGGCTACAGCTATCTTAAACTTCTTCATATGGGTTGGTTTAGTTAATACTTAGAAGCGCATAAGCATATCGGGTCATTAATTAAAATCATACATACCCAAATCTCAAATACACATTCTATATTTATTTAACAGGTTGTAAATTTAATAATATTTTTCTGCATTTCATATTTTTAAGTAAGTAATAAAAATTAATACACATATAAAACGCCGTTATTTTTGAGATGTTTTTGCCGCGTAATGAAGAAGCATATAGGCATATGAGACTGAATTACAAGGCGAAAACAGCAAAAAAAGAACAAGTTTTATAGGGCGAGATTTCATTACTTACATATATCGATTAATTTTTAAGTAAGTGACCCCATTAAACACATATCATAAACGCAGCTATTTTTGAAAGATTTTCCTGTGTTGATAAAGGAGCAATGCGGGCATTGCGACTGAAGAAACACGGGAAAAGGTTCAAAAAAGAGCAAGTTGATGATATGTGAGATTAAAATCATTTTATTATCGTTTTAATGGGATCACTTACTTATTACTTACTTATTCAATTAATCTCTCTTATGATCAACATTGTCCGAGACCGGAGCCCCGAACGAAGAGATGTAACCTTCATTATGCCCCATATGTCCATTAGTAAGCTGCGATGCAAGCTTAACCACATGATCAGAAACACCGAGATTCAGATTGTCAACAACTTTCATCAGATTCCTTGACCTTGATATCCTCAGTCTACCTTCGGATATGTCATCAAACAAGGAAAGTGAATTTGAACCGCGTGGAACTATTTTAGACAATATCACCCCTGCCCTTTTATATTTAACCACCGGATTGAAAATATGTTCAAGACATTTTACCGCCGCAGACGTAATAATTGCAGAGTCATCTATCGGAACTGAAAAAACGACCGAAGCTTTTGGCGTATAATATCCCTTCTCTACATGAAACCTGTTCGTATGCAAAAAGACCGACAACTCTCCGCACTCTCCCTCCATAGCCCGCAAGCGCTTAGACACGTGAGCACAATAACTTGCTATACGCGACCGTAGATAGTCAAAATCATCCACATCTTCCGGAAATGTCCGAGTCTCGCTAATGGAATCCTGCATCTTACGGGACACATGTTCCAATTCTATGCAAGGTACACCATGCAATTCCTGCCAGCTCCGTTCACCCGTGACACCCATTTCGCCACGAACCCACACAAGAGACTTACGAAAAAAATCTCCTATGGTATAAACACCCTTGGCATAAAGACGTTTAGAAAGTCGCCTGCCCACGCCCCATAATTCCCCTACAGGAATATTGTCGAACAATGACACAAGCTCATCCGTCATTGAAACCGATACAACTCTCTCTCCTCTCTTTTTACCCATCTCGGCGGCAATCTTCGCAAGTGTCTTGGTAGGAGCGAAACCTATTGTGACAGGTATACGCTCCTCTTCCCAACAAGCGTTGCAAATAGCCTCCCCTATTTCAGGTATTACATCATCCGGAATCCCGGTCATGTCAAGAAACGACTCATCCACCGAATAGTCGATCGTATTCGGAACGAACCTCTTGAAGATAGAATGAACCTTCAGGCTCTTTTCTTTATATAGCACATGATTTCCAGAGTATGCAACAATCTTACCGGAATAAATGAGATCCCTTATTTCAAAAGCAGGTTGTCCCATCTTCACCCCGATCTTTTTTGATTCGTTACTCCGGGAAATCACACAGCCGTCATTATTCGACAGCACTACCATCGGCACGCCTTCAAGTTCGGGATTGACGGACCTTTCACATGAAACAAAAAAATTATTACAGTCAGCAAGACCTATCATTTCTAATTCGAATATCTGTAAACTCCATCATTAGATTCGGCAAAGCCTTCACCACAGAGATATGAAAGCAATTCTGACAGTTGTGCCGGAGGAATACGCAAATCCCGCTCCATTATGCGCACATCAACCCCTTCCGGTTTAGATTTGAGATACTTGACAACAGTCTCTAACCGAGACGCGCCAACACCCTTCCGTGATAATCGCCTATCCCTGCAGACATCACATCTGCCGCACTCCCTGCCGCCAGTCTCGCCAAAATATTCAACCAACATTTTTTCCCGACACACACCCTTGCCGAAACCATAATTTATCATCGCCTCCGTCCTGGCTCGGATCACCGCCTTACGCTCTTCGTAAATATCCTTTCCTATAAGCACATAACGCTTCTCTTCACGGGATGTTGGAAAATACATATACGGCGATCGTGAACGCGGCACATAACTAATCACCTTACCCCGTGCAAGTTCCAACAAGGATTCATAAACCTTCTTTTCATCCAGTCCCGTCTCTCGCCCTATAACCCTCTCGTCAATATGAACATATTCGGCAAACAATCCGGAATACATCCTGAGTATTTTTGCAAGAACCGTATCAGCGTCTGCCGACAGCCTGTCTATATGATACAGTTCTTCCCTTGTGCAAGTGATCATTATCCGTGATCTCCGCTCCGTTTCCTCAAGATACTCCAGATAACCCGCCTGACCGAGAAGATGAAGAGAAGCCAGACAACGTCGCCGCTGATACTTGAACACCTCGCAGAAATGGTCAAGATCAAACTCAGACAATTTTTCATACCCTTCCTCCACAGCGACATGAAGATAGTTGCATACCCGCTCATAAATCTGCTTTATCTCATCACGCGGCGGGAACGCCTCTGTAACCCTCCTCTTTAACAATGCGGAATCACTTTGGGAAGTCAACAACACAACATAAGACAACTTGCCGTCCCTTCCTGCGCGTCCGGCTTCCTGATAATACTCCTCGAGAGATGGCGGCATATCGAAATGGATCACAACCCGCACGTCAGGTTTGTCTATACCCATTCCAAAAGCATTGGTCGCAACCATCACCCTCGTTCCTCCTCGTTGCCAGTCATTCTGACGCTCCTCCTTCAGAGAGATATCGAGACCTGCATGATAATAGGTTGCGGAAATCCCTGCCGAGACAAGATAATCAGCTATCTCGCGTGTGCGTTTGCGGCTACGCACATACACGATCGCTGCCCCTTTAGTGCGGTTTAATATATGAAACACTTCATATATCTTGGTTTCCGTAGATCTGACTATATAATTAAGGTTCGAACGCGAAAAGCTCATGCGGAACACGGCAGGTTCATGCATATCCAACTGTTTCAGTATATCCGCCTCTACATCAGGTGTTGCAGTTGCGGTCAATGCCAACACAGGAACAGTAGGAAACAGCTTACGTAATGATCGTATATTAAGATATGAAGGACGAAAATCATAGCCCCATTGTGATATGCAATGTGCTTCATCCACAACTATCAGAGAGACGCAAAGCATACGCAACTCCTGGATGAAACGCTGATTGCGCAATCGTTCCGGGGATACATACAAAAGCTTAGCCCCGCCGTTCATAAGTTTCTCGCGCGCCACGTTAATCTCCCGCATCGTCATGCCAGAATGCAGATACACGGCTTTTACCCGTCTACGTTTAAGATTGTCAACCTGATCTTTCATCAGAGATATCAAAGGCGTCACCACTATGGTCAGTCCGGGCAATGCCAATGCCGGAACTTGAAAGGTTATGGATTTCCCCCCTCCGGTGGGCATAAGCCCGAGAGTGTCACGCGCCGACAAGACAGACATTATTATATCCTCCTGCAGCGGACGAAAAGATTCATATCCCCAATGTTTCCTGAGTATATTACGGATGGCATCCAAGTCCATATCGGGATGATAAGAGATAGATCGGAAGAGCACACGTCTGAACTCCAGTCACGCGATAGTATCTCG
>CASBHZ010000081.1 GCA_949123685.1 uncultured Bacteroidales bacterium
AAGTCAAGTCAGCCATGATTGCGCGTATCGGGACATTCTTGCAGGCACGTTCAGGAATAAATCCCTCAGTGATAACCTTGCTTCAGGAATTTGTAAACAGAGACATATACCCGTTCATCCCTCAGCACGGCAGTGTCGGAGCCAGCGGAGATCTCGTTCAGCTCGCACACATAGCACTGTGTCTCATAGGAGAAGGGAAAGTGCATTTCAGAGGGGAATGGAGACCTACGGCAGATGTGCTTAAAGAGGAAGGGCTCGAACCTATGGGCATCTACATACGTGAAGGACTTTCCGTAACCAACGGCACATCGGTGATGACCGGAATCTCTATAGTGAATCAATATTATGCCGACAATCTTCTTAAATATGCAGTAATCGCCGGAGCCTGGATAAATGAGATTGCAGATTCTTTCGATGATTATATGTCTGTTGAAGAGAATATATGCCGTCGCCAACCGGGACAACAAGTGATCGCCCGTTGGTTACGTGAAGTTAGCGAAGGCAGCAAGCACCTCCAGAAAAGGGAACATGAACTGTATGATCCGACAAAAAACAGGGATACCTATTTCGAACACAAGGTGCAGGCATATTATTCATTGCGTTGCATTCCCCAAATATACGGACCGATATTCGACACATTGAAAAATGCTTCGGAAGTGCTTCAGAACGAAGTCAATTCAGCCTGCGACAATCCCATAGTGGATTACACGTCAAAAAACATCTACCATGGCGGGAATTTCCATGGAGACTACATATCTCTCGAAGAAGACAAGGTAAAGATAGCCATGGTTCGTCTTGCCATGACAGCGGAACGACAGCTCAATTACCTTTTCCACGACCGTATCAACGGAATCCTTCCCCCTTTCCTCAACCTCGGAGTGCTTGGACTCAATTACGGCATGCAGGCATGTCAGTTCACGGCAACCTCCACTACGGCAGAATGCCAAACCCTTGCCATGCCCAATTATGTTCACAGCATTCCAAATAACAATGACAATCAGGACATAGTGAGCATGGGCACCAACTCGGCACTACTCTGCAGAAAGGTTATTGACAACGCTTATCAAGTAATGTCAATTCTATATGTAGCCCTTGCACAGGCAACAGACTGCCTTGATCTCTCCGGCAAACTTGCGCCCAAGACAAAAGAACAATATGACGCAATCCGTGCCATATGTCCTAAATTTGTCGATGACACGCCTTTCTACAAAGAATTAGCTGAAACAGAAAACTATCTGAGAACGAACATCGTCACCTATTTGAACTCATGAACTACGCATTGATAACAGGAGGCTCGCGCGGAATCGGCGCTGCGATCTGCAAACGTCTCGCTTCGCAGGGACTTGGAATAATCATCAATTACCATTCCAACGAAGCTGCCGCCCGTGAAGTGGCGAATGATATTGAAAACGCCGGGGGCACAGCAGAGTTGCTACCATTTGATGTAAGCTGTGAAGAATCAGTAGACTCTGCATTGGAGCTTTGGGAGGAAAGTCACTCGGGTGACCGCATCACCGTGCTCGTCAACAATGCGGGGATAAGGGAGGATAACCTGATGATATTCATGCAGTCAGAACAATGGCACAAGGTAATCAATACCACCCTTGACGGTTTTTTCTATGTGACGAGAAGAGTTCTCAAAGGAATGTTGACAAAACGCTTCGGGAGAATAATCAACATAGCATCGTTGTCCGGTCTTAAAGGACTGCCGGGACAGGCAAATTACTCAGCGGCAAAAGCCGCATTAATCGGGGCGACAAAGGCACTCGCCCAGGAAGTGGCTCCACGCAAAGTCACTGTCAACGCCGTAGCCCCCGGATTCATACGATCAGACATGACAAAGGGACTCAACGAAGATGAACTTAAAAAATTAGTGCCTCTCGGACGTTTCGGCGAAGCTGAAGAAGTCGCAAACCTCGTTGCTTTCCTTGCATCTCCTGACTCCTCATACATAACCGGAGAAACAATCTCGATCAACGGTGGTCTTTACTAATTTAAAGCTTTTAAACTTTTAAAGATGAGCAGAAGAGTAGTGATAACAGGTATGGGAATATGGTCCTGTATCGGCAAAAATAAAGAAGAAGTAAGGGATTCGCTGTTTCACGGCAAATCTGGAATAGGACTTGAAAAGGAACGGCTGGAATACGGCTACCGGTCGGGACTGACTGGTATCGTTGAGCATCCCAAACTTAAAGGCATCCTCGACCGGCGCACCCGTGTGGGACTTTCCGAAGAAGCGGAATACGCATACATGGCAGCAAAAGAGGCATTCGATGAAGCGAATGTGACCGACGATTACCTTAAAGAAAACGAAGTCGGAATCATATTCGGCAATGACTCATCGGCAAAACCTGTAATAGAAGCTGCCGAAATCATGAGGGAGAAACATGATTCCGCCTTGATCGGTTCGGGCTATATATTCCAGTCCATGAACTCCACGGTCAACATGAACCTAAGCACCATATTTCACCTAAAAGGTGTAAATTTCACCGTGAGTGCCGCCTGCGCAAGCGGATCACATTCTATAGGGCTTGCCTACATGCTCATAAAACAGGGGCTTCAGGATATGGTGCTTGCCGGAGGAGCACAAGAAACCAACTATTTCTCGATGGCGACTTTCGATGCCCTGAACGCATTTTCAGTGCGCATGGATGACCCGCAGAAGGCTTCAAGACCTTTTGACGTATCCCGCGACGGGCTGATTCCCAGCGGCGGCGCGGCAGCCCTGGTTTTGGAAGACTATGACCACGCAGTGGCTCGCGGTGCAAATATTCTCGCCGAAGTGACCGGTTATGGCTTCTCATCGAACGGAGGAGGCATATCACAGCCAAGCGATGACGGCTCTCTGAAAGCAATGAGCCGCGCCATGGAGGATGCCGGCATCACTGCAGATGACATAGATTATATTAACGCTCATGCGACTTCCACCCCACAGGGAGACGAATTTGAAGCGATAGCACTCGACCGACTTTTCCGTGGCAAGAAAGCCTTGATTAGCTCCACCAAAGGAATGACCGGACATGAATGCTGGATGGCGGGCGCAAGCGAGATCGTATATAGCGTTATAATGATGCAAAACAATTTCGTGGCTCCCAACATAAATCTTGAGCAACCCTGCGAAGCCGCCGCAAACCTTAACATCGCAAGGGATACAATTGAAACCCCTCTCAACATTATACTCTCCAACTCGTTCGGTTTCGGAGGCACCAACAGCGCATTGATAATCCGCAAGATCGGGCATCATAAGCCATAAGAGGTTGCCGCAACAAAACGGATCCACCAAAGTCGAACACCCACTTAAAACCTAACATCAAAAATATGAAGCAGGCTTTCTTTAAAATCTTAATGACCATATGCATGGCATTTATTGGCGTGCTCAGTGCAAACGCTGCAGAACTGCAGGAAGTGGTATACCTTAAAAACGGCAGTGTGATCCGTGGAGTGATTCTCGAAATGACTCCTGACAAAACCATAAAAATCCAGACAACGGACGGGAATATATTCGTCTACCAGATGGCAGAGGTAGAAAAGATTACAAAAGAAAAACCATTCGAAAAGAAGACCGAGAATAATAACAGTTACAACTATAATTATAGCTATAGTTATAGCCATAGCCAAGATTATAAATATGAACCATACGGATGGGAAAAATCACCTCGATACCGAGGATTTGTATCGTTATCAACTGTAATAGGATTGGGAGATTACGACTTGTTCCGCCTTATGCTTACCACTTCCCATGGCATCCAGCTTACACCCGAGATATTCATTGGCGCCGGAATAGGATTGGCTTCATGGGTAGACATATCGGACTACATGGACTATGAGGACGATACATATACGAGCGTACCTATCTTCGCCAATATTCGCGGAGAGTTACACAATATATTTAGAAAGAACTTCTCTCCATATCTTGACGTGAAAGTAGGCTATAGCGTGGCAGACATACAGGGTGTATTCTTCACACCGGAAGCGGGCTGTCATTTTTATTTCGGACATAAGAAATTAGGTCTCGGTTTCGGTATCGGTTATCACCTTCAACAAACGGAAGTAACTGAATACTGGTGGGATTATGGATCAAAATATCCTATGGAACGATGGAGCACCAGCCGGAAGATACTCAACGGCATATCCCTAAGCGTAGCATTTGATTTTTAAATAACTTCTTAACATATCCAAAATAAGTACGGGTGGGTACATATGATTCTCATATTGATTTTTTGCAAATTATAATTTATTGAGTATTAGTCAATTCCCCCCCCCGAAAAATATTTCTGAATTATTTGATATTTCATCGGGAAAAGTTTAAATTTGCATTATTTAAGCCATCGCCTTTATGAGGAATAAACAGGTTCATCCTCATATCAGACTATAAACTAAACTTAGAACCTAACTTAAACAAAAAAACGATGAAAAAGATTCTTTTGATTGTCGCTGCAATGCTGATTACAGCATCCACAGCATCAGCCGTAAGATACAAAGGTTACGGCGAGATTAATGGAGGTGTGTTTATACCTTCCGACTATTACGGAGTGGGAGGACTTGCAGGAATATCCACAAGCCATGGTGTTGAAATTATTCAAGGTCTTTTTATTGGTGCCGGCATAGATGCCAATTATGTCACTTTCACTGAGCCGGGACATGGAAGATACTCGGTTGAGGAGACTGATTACTCGGGCAATTTCGCAGTTTTCGCAGAAGGGCGCTATAATTTTCTACGCACCCGTCGCGTTTCTCCTTTCGTAGGACTCCGTCTTGGCGGCGGTTACGAGGGTGTTCAAGAACAAGGCTGTCTATATTTCTCACCTGCGGTAGGTATAACTATCAACCTCACGAAACGTTTCGGTCTGGATGCCAGCATAGGCTACAGCCTTTGGAGCGGACCGGATGAAAATTCTAATGGCACCTATTATAATGACTATAGCAGAAAGGGTTCATTCAGTGGACTCGCCTTCCGTTTCGGTGTTCACTTCTAAACATGTAAGTTATGAAAAAATTTTTAGTTGCCACACTTATGGCATTGATCGGGTGCATGACCTCTTTCGCAGGAGACGATATGAAAGTGACAGATGGATCACTCGCACCGCTCAAAGAGGGCGGGATAGCCACCATTACAATAAACATGGCAGACACGAAGTTCGACAACAAGATACCTCTTCGCGAAGATTCACGGTTTGCTGACATTGATAAAGTCATTCCTGAATTCGAATCAGAATTTGTGCGCGAGTTCAACGAGCATGCAAAGAAATTTAAAATGACAAAAGAAGAATTCGAAGCACAATACAAATTCACACTCGATGTAACAAATCTTGACGTCTACATCAATGTCTTCTCTTTCAAAGGAGGAGTAGGCACAAAGATTTGGGGAACACTCACCATCTCAAAAGGCAACGAGAAAGTAGCGGTTGTAACCTTGAAATCATTCGAGAGTAGCGGTATAACATATGCTGTCAGTCTTGAAGAGACTTTTGAAGTATTTGCAAAAGATCTCGCCAAGAAAATAAACAAAGGGAAATAATCTTATCAATATCCCCGACAATGAATTTATTTCCGGAATTAAAGGATAAATACACAAAGGAAACGATGAACGCCCGCGAGGCACAACGCCTCGCGGAGTTTATCGCTTTCGGACCTGTTATATTCCAGACCGCACGCATAATGCTCAATTCCGGCATTATGGATATGCTTCGCGACAACGATAACAACCATGGCAATGGCATGACTATCGATGAAGTCGCAAAAAAAGCGAATCTGTCAACCTATGCAGCTAAATGTCTCTTAGAGGCATCGCTATGTATAGGTATAATACTTGTAGATCCGGACACCGACAGATTCCGAATCTCCAAAACCGGATGGTTCCTTATAAATGACCCTGCCACCAAGGTAAATATCAATTTCAATCATGATGTGAACTATCTCGGTTGGTTCAACCTTGAAGAAGCATTGAGAGAAGGGAAACCCGCAGGCTTGAAGACCCTTGGCAACTGGCATACCATATATGAGGGCCTCTCATCCCTACCTCCTCAGATTCAGAAAAGCTGGTTTGATTTCGACCATTTCTATTCCGACAATTCATTTGCCCAGGCTCTTGAAATCGTGTTTGCCAACAAACCTCGCACATTGCTTGACGTAGGTGGCAACACGGGACGCTGGGCATTACGCTGTGTAGGACATGACTCGAATGTGAAAGTCACAATTCTCGACCTGCCCCAACAGATTGGCATGATGAGGGCAAACATCGACGGGAAAGTGGGCGCAGACCGGATAGACGGATTAGGCGCAGATTTGCTGGATGAAAATACGGAAATGCCCTCCGACCGTAAATTCGAGGCAATATGGATGAGTCAGTTCCTTGACTGCTTCAGTGAAGAACAGATTGTAAGCATATTGCGCCGGGCATCAAAGGTTATGAATAAAGATTCACGTCTTTATATTATGGAAACCTTATGGGACCGTCAACGTTTTGAGACCGCTGCATTATGCCTCACCTTGACCAGCCTATATTTCACGGCAATTGCCAACGGCAACAGCAAGATGTATCATTCTGAAGACCTGGAGCGCCTCGTTGAAGAAGCCGGACTTGAAATCGAGGCGATCCACGACCATCTCGGGCAAGGTCACAGCATACTTATTTGTAAATTAAAATAATTAGAGCTATTATATTTTCAGCAATTGCCTGAAAACTGAAAACCAAAACAACATGAACCGTAAAGAAATAGAAAGTAAAGTACGCGACTTCCTTATCGAAGACTTGGAGGTGGATGAAGAAAAAATCTTCCCCGAAGCAAAACTGAAGGATGATGTGGGCATTGACAGCCTCGACTTCGTGGATATAGTGGTAATAGTAGAGAAAAATTTCGGCTTCAAGATAAAACCGGAAGAGATGGCGGGGGTAATAACCCTAAATGATTTCTACAGCTATATCGAACAGAAAGTAAACGAGAAATAGAACCTGCTGGCAGGACCTACTTCTAAATAATGCCGATTTGAGCGAACTTAAGCATGATAAATGGGTCGGCACGACCTATGGCAACGGGTGGATGCACCGGTGGCTGATCAGATTTCTGAGAGTCACCGATGTGCGTCTTATCTATGCATTCACATTTCTATTTGTAATCCCACCGACAATGATAGTCAACGGCAATGCACGAAAGGACATATACGGCTTCTACCGCAAAGGGATGAAATATAGCAAGCTTAAATCGGCATGGATGGCTTATAAAAACCATTGTGCCTTTTCACAGGTTGTGATAGACCGCTTCGCTATGTATGCCGGCAAAAAATTCAAGATAGACGTGGCAGGCTTCGCTGAGTTCAAGCAACTTAGTGAACAACCGGGAGGATTCATCCAGATCAGCTCACATATCGGTAATTATGAGATAGCTGGATACTCTCTCGAAACTAAAGGAAAGCGCTTCAACGCTTTAGTTTTTGGAGGCGAGAAAGAAAGCGTCATGTCTAACCGCAGCAAACTCTTCAGTTGCAACAATATCAGGATGATTCCCATGAGGGAGGATATGTCTCACCTATTCGAGATCAACCGCGCACTCACAGAGGGAGAAATCCTAAGTATGCCGGCAGACCGAATATTTGGATCGCAAAAAGCTTTCAATGTCAATTTTTTGGGAACGGAAGCAAAATTTCCCCAAGGACCATTCCAATTAGCTGCAGTAAAAAATGTGCCCATGCTCTTTGTTTCTGTGATGAAAAGCGGGGCAAAAAGCTATGCTGCAAAAGTAATAAGAATAGACACGGACATTACCGGTGCAACAAAAGAGAAAGCTGAAAAGCTGGCTCGGCGTTACGTTGCAATGCTTGAGGAAACTGTGAAAGAACATCCTGCACAATGGTATAATTATTTCGATTTTTGGACAAAATAATGGAACTTGATAAAATTGACATACACGAATTGCTACCGCAACAGGAACCGTTCGTAATGGTTGGTAAGCTCATTCATTTCGATGACAGAGTCACCACTACATCAACAAGGATTTCTGCAGGGAATATTTTTGTGGAGGAGAATGTCTTCTCTTCATCCGGAGTGATTGAAAATATTGCCCAGACTTGCGCGGCACGCATTGGATATGTCAATAAATATATCTTGAAGAAAGGAATCCAGTTAGGCTTCATCGGGGCAGTAAGAAACCTGCACGTCCATAGGCTTCCAAAGGTCGGAGAGGAAATCTGCACATCTATATACGTTATTGAGGAAATTTTCGGCATGACATTGGTCAATGCCGTTGTAAGAATCGGAAACGAAACCATTGCAGAATCTGAAATGAAAATCGCGCTAAGCGAAATTGAATCTCAGAATTGATATAATGAAGGAACTGAAAGCCTCACATAAATTCGATATACGCTTTAGCGAAGTAGACTCCATGAACATTGTCTGGCATGGATCATACACCTTATATTTCGAAGATGCAAGGGAAGCATTCGGAAAGAAATACGGATTGGGATACATGACGATATTCTCGAACGGATATTTCGCGCCGCTTGTGGAACTGTCATTCAAATATAAAAAGCCGCTTGTATACCAGATGATGCCGACAATCGTCATAAAATACGTACCCACAGAGGCAGCAAAAATCGTATTCGATTACGAAATCATCGATGAAAACGACGGTTCAATAGTGGCAACAGGTAGATCCGTACAGGTATTCCTTGACAAGAATCATCAATTGGTATGGGAAAATCCTGAATTTTACAAAAAATGGAAAGAAAAATGGAAGGTTCTGTAGAAAGCTTATGATAAGGAAGATAGCGGATAATATTATTTCGCCGTTAGGCATGACATCCGGAGAAAATTTCAATGCCGTTATTTCCGGAGAGTCAAGGTTATGGCCGCGTTCCGGGATTTTCGGCTTGCCGGAACCATTCTGCGGATCGATACTTGACCGCGAAAACGTTTCCCAAGTATTCGACAGCCACGCTATTGCTGACGAAGATTATTCGTTTTTCGAGAAACTCTGCATCCTGTCGGCTTCCGAAGCTATAGCCGGATGTTCACTGGAAGCAGAAAAAGACAACGTGATCTTCATCCTGTCAACAACCAAAGGTAATGTTGACAGACTTGAAGAAAACTTGTCTGATCCCCGCTGCCGCCTTGCTGACTCAGCAAGAAGAATAGCAGATTATTTCGGAAACAGAAACACGCCCATTGTCGTATCAAATGCCTGCATTTCAGGAGTATGCGCACAGATTCAGGCTGTAAGGGCTCTGAAAAGCGGCAGATTCGATTATGCCGTAGTCATTGGGTGCGATATTCTGTCGAAATTTATAATTTCCGGATTCCAATCATTCAAGGCTCTGAGTCCTGAAAGCTGCAGACCTTTCGATAAAAACCGCAATGGTCTGAATCTGGGAGAAGCCGCAGGAACAATAATCCTGACAAACACGGACATCCCCAATAATATTGCTGTAACCGGCAACGGCTGTTGGCAATACATTGCATGTTCCAACCATAACGACGCAAATCATATATCCGGACCGTCACGCACAGGAGAAGGTTCCTATAGAGTCTTGTCAGACATATTAAAAAATGTCGATAAAGATGACTTGGCTTTCATTAACCTTCATGGCACCGCCACAGCGTATAACGATGAAATGGAATCCATTGCGCTCAACCGTGCCGGATTATGCGACATAGCTGCGAACGGATTAAAAGGATATTACGGACACACCCTCGGCGCCGCCGGAATAATCGAGACAATCTTATCGATGTGGGCTATAGATAACGGCGTAATCCTCCCTACCAAGGGTTTCGAAGAAAAAGGCACGACATATGACGTCGGCATATCTCCCGAGGTCCGCCACACCAACGGGAGAACATTCATAAAGATATTATCCGGTTTCGGAGGCTCAAACGCAGGGATCGCATATGTAAAAAGATCTGGAACAGGCACCCCGACAGAAATGAAAGGAGGCAAAGGATGAAAACAATTTCCAGGGTAAGAATCACTCCAGCGGGAACTACGCTGAACGGGGAAAAAATATCATCTGCGTCAATAACGGGGCTATATCGCGAATTTGCAGGAGACTATCCTAAGTTTTTCAAGATGGACTCCCTTTGCAAACTCGGTTTCATGGGAGCTGAGTTGCTTCTGAAAGATGTCTCGGCAGAAAAATGTGAAAACGCCTCCATAATATTGTTCAACAGGAACGGATCCCTAATCACCGACAGGAATTATCAGAAAACTATCGGTGAGGACAACTATTTCCCGAGTCCTGCATTATTCGTCTACACTTTGGCAAACATAGTCACGGGAGAAATAGCCATCCGCCACAAGATATATGGCGAAACGGCATTCTATCTTCTTGACAGGTATGATCCGCAAAACCATGACTATCCGGGGTTAATCAACAATTATGCCACCGAAGCTTACCTGACCTCCTCTCCTTCATTCATCCTCACCGGGTGGGTGGATTACGATTCAGAAACCGATTATCTTGCCGACATGTGGCTGATAACGGCAACATCACAAGAATTTGATTATTTTTCATAAAAAAATAAATATGAATACTCTTATAGACCAACTAAAAAAACAGATTATCGAGGCACTAAACCTCGAAGACATGACAGCACAAGACATTGATTCCGAAGCACCCCTCTTCGGAGAAGGGCTGGGACTTGATTCGATCGATGCTCTTGAACTGATAGTTCTTCTCGAACGTGAATACGGAATCAAGCTGACCAATCCTGCCGAAGGAAAAGAGATTTTCAGATCTGTTACCTCGATAGCAGACTTCGTAAGCAAAAACCGCAAAAAATAAAGAACACGACCTTTACATGTCTGAAAGAATACTCATCACCGGAGCGGGCATAATCTCGTCATTAGGCATGGGAGTGGAAGCCACGTTCAAGTCTCTACGCGAGGGTGTGTGCGGCATTGGAGTCATTACCCATCTCGATACGGAACACACTGAGTTTCCGGCGGGAGAGGTCGCATTGTCAAATGAAGAGATGGCAAGCATGCTGAACGTGGGGTATCCGGAAAATGAATTACGCACGGTCCTGATGGGTATTATAGCCGCCAAGGAGGCTGTGGAGTCAGCAAAATTAAGTGATGCGGATATCAGGAAAGCTGCCTTCATCAGCGGAACGACAGTGGGAGGAATGGACAAGACCGAGAAATATTTCAAATCGGCTTTCGATGCGGAAACCAAAACTGAAGACAGCCTTGAACTTAAATATAACGACTGCGGATATTCTACAGAACTGATATCTGAAAGTATAGGCAACTTTGTCATGTCAACAACCACTTCCACTGCATGTTCTTCTGCTGCAAATGCCATCATATTGGGTGCGGAAATGATAAAGGCGGGAATCGTGGATATTGCGGTTGTCGGAGGAGCGGAAGCCTTGACCAAATTCCATCTCAACGGTTTTAACACGCTGATGATTCTTGACAAAGAGACTTGCCGTCCGTTCGACAGGGATCGTGCCGGCATAAATCTTGGAGAAGGCGCAGCCTACATAGTGCTTGAAAACGAAGAGTCTGCGAAAGGCAGGAACATAACCCCCCTTGGAGTGCTAAGCGGATATGCCAACACATGCGATGCATTCCACCAGACCGCAACTTCGGAAAATGGAGAGGGGGCTTACCTTGCCATGCGCAAGGCTATGGATATGGCACACCTTAACACACGGGATATTGATTATATCAATGCCCACGGCACGGGAACTCCCAACAACGATGCCTGTGAACTCGCCGCCATGGAACGAATATGGGGATACGAACTGCCTGCATTCTCATCCACAAAGGCATTGACAGGTCACACCACAAGCGCGTCGGGTTCTATAGAAGCCGTGATCTGCCTTCTGGCACTACAACACAGTTTCATCCCTCCTAACTTGGGATGGAAGAACCCGATACACAATGGTGCCGTCCCGGTCACAGAAATAAAAGATTGCGTAAACATTCGTCACATAATCAACAATTCTTTCGGCTTTGGAGGAAACGATTCATCGCTCATATTCTCAAAGTATTCCCCGTTGTCATTGAAACACGGGAGACATCACCAATCTCGCTCCTACCACCGCTGTTACATAAACTCGCTGGCACAGGTATCGTGCCAGACTCCCCTTTCAGACGAATGGCTCTACTCCCCGGTCATCCATGAAGAATCATACATGAGGGCACAGGAACCGGACACAAGAAATCTGATCATACCATCCGAGGCACGCCGCATGAGCAAGATACTAAAACGCACTGTATCGACTGCAATCACGGCACTGAACGAGTCGGGCATCCAACATCCCGATGCCATAATCACCGGCACAGGCATGGGCTGTATGGAAAACTCAGAAAAATTTCTCATAGACCTGAGCAGATTTGGCGAAAGTTGCCTGAAACCTACCCTCTTCATGCAATCCACCCATAACACTATCAGTTCCATCATTGCCATAATATTAAAATGTCACGGATATAACAACACTTACTCCCACAAGGGTTTATCATTCGAAAGCGCACTATATGACGCATGGCTCCGTATAAAAGAGGGAACGATACGAAACGCGTTGATAGGGGGACATGACGAAGTGACCCCCTTCACATCCATGGTAATGGGAAGGACACATCCGGAGTTTTCTTTCATCTCGGAAACATCTGTCTCTGCCATTGTTTCGAGTAACGGCAATCTGCCGAATCTTTGTGAGATTGAAGAAGTCAGGCTCTTCAATCACCTTGACCCTAAAGAACTTGGCGCATACCTTTCAAAAGACAGTGACGGAATATTAATGCTTGGAACCAACGGTAATCCTTTAAACGACAAACCATACGACATTATGCTTGCCGAATTGTCATACACTCCGGCAACAATCAGATATAAAAACATTTTTGGAGAGAATTTCTGTTCTACTGCCATTGCGTTTTATGCTGCGGCAAAAATACTTGAGCGGGGAAGTATACCGGATTTCATGACAGTAACCGGGACACAAACCGGACAGTGCATGAACGGAATAACAATCATAAATCATTCCGACGGCAAGGCTTGGTCACTCATTAGATTAAAAAAGAGTATCGCCAAGAAAGCCGTTACCGACCCTAAAGACACAGGTGAAAGATCGGAAGAGCACACGTCTGAACTCCAGTCACGCGATAGTATCT
>CASBHZ010000082.1 GCA_949123685.1 uncultured Bacteroidales bacterium
TATAATCAGTCCATTCAACATTGCACATTCAACATTGCTGAATCCGGCTCCGTGCCTCCGTCAGGTCGTTCACGACCCCCGGTGCCTAAAAACAGCATTTTGGCTCAAGCCGCAATGTCGTTGCAAGGAAAACCTCTATCCCCACGTGTCTCTATGTTATGCTTTTCGTGACAATTATCTAACTTGAAATTTATAATGTCGGATATATAGCCATATGTTTGACGACTTGGCAGGAGCATTTCGATTGTTGAGAAATTCCGGTTTGAAAATGGGACATGAAACTGAATACTCTACTTAATTTGATTGCCCCGTGCTTACTCAGTCAACATTATATCGGCGCCTATTGATATTTTTGCTCTACAAAACTATGTTTGCCATGTCTCATTTTGCGATGCAGGATGAAAATTTTTTAATTTCCCGTTTGCTGTCTTACAAAATGGGACAACACAGTCATAATTTTGTCGGTGTAAATTTCTATACAGCACTTTATGACACTGACAGAATTAAGCTATATCTTTTTCAAAGCCCATATACTGATGGGAATTGGCTACGCTATAGGCGCGACGATTGCGTATCGCCACGGCATAAATTTGCCATGGCTAATTGGACTTTTAACCGGTCTGCTCTTTTCAATACATATTTATAGAAAATGTATAATCGTGCTTATTAATGAGTACAAACGATTGAAAACAAAAAATAGAAATGAAAACTTTTCGTGAGTATCTAAATGAATGTCGGTTCGAAGATATATGGGGCTCAATAGTAGAAAATTTCTCAGAGACCGAAGGAATAAAGCCGGTGTATGCCGAATATTATGAGAAGCTGAAAGTGCTTCCCCATAAATCAGTGAGAGGAGACATTGAGCTGTCAGGAGAACCAACAGAATACCCAGAAGGTATGAACGGTGCTGTTGACTGGCTGATAGACAAGACAGTTAAAACTTCAGAAATAGAGAGTTCTAAGGTCGCAGCAATCTTACTTTACTGGGCATCGCTCCATACATTTTATACCTCGAAAGAGCATGACGCTGACCTATTCAGGTATCTTGAAATTATAGATTCTCAGGATGGTAAGGCATTATGCGATTATATGATGGAATCAATGAAGCCTCAGCCATATCGTGCCGAAATAGAAGAAAGTCGGGAGCGTAAAGAAAAGCTTTTTTGGGAAGACACGTTCTCATGTCTCTATACAGGCGATTGGCGCTATACGCTCCACATATTGAAACGAAAACTCCAATATGACATGGGCTTTATGCGTGGCTTTGCCGATCATGCCAGTCGCGAGCGGGATGCTGACAGAATGCAACTCTGTTGCATTCTGATTGATGGTGCAACTGCCTGCATCTATCCAGATGAACATCGCCGACGAATGCTGCATCTCCTCTTCAAAGTCCTTGACCAATACATAACCGACTGGTGTGATTGAAATGCATTTGGCTGATTGATAGATAATAATTAAATTTGTGTTATGGATACTGAATTAAATACTTATATTTTAAAGATTGCATCCAAACTGGATTGTTCGGCGGCAAGTTTGGCATATAATCCTATGGAGCGATTTGCCAATTACGTTTCAACAAAGGAAATCGTCCATAGCAAGATTATTGCAGATTTACTTAACCCCAATGGAGAGCATCAGTTTGGTAATCGTTTTCTCGTCAAGTTACTCAAGTCAATCGGAGTTGATGTGCCATCCTTGCCCTTTCCTGATGCACATAATCCCATAAAACTACCAGTATCGATTGAGACTGAGAAGTATGCTCCTACAATATTGGACGGTGTAGAAACTAACGGTCGAATTGATATTTTTCTACTTGTAGAGTTAGCCAACAATAGAAAGTATGCAGTTATCATTGAGAACAAACTCAATGATGCCCCCGACCAACCTCGGCAACTTGAACGATATAATGCTTATATTCATTCGCAGTACAAAGACTATGAGATTCGCACCGTCTATATGCCGCGAATAAAAACTAATTGTGATTATATGGGGGCAAAAATAATTGATGCTACAGAATTAGCCGACTTAATTGAGAACTCAATTAGCAACAGCAACTCTCTCAATAAGGCTGCTATTCAAGCATACGCCCACTATTTGAAAAACATAAGTAAAAATAATATTAACATGGACAATGCAATGATACTTTCAAGGATGTCTGTCGACGACATATTGAAAGCGAAAACCATAAAAGACGCATATGGTAGACTCTGTGAGGCTTTCGCCGAGTGCGTGAAAAACAATTACAATAAGTTCAAAAGTCGTAAGGCTTCAATCTCATCCAAATATTCATCGTATTGTTATATATGGAATCCGGAAGCTTATGGTAAGACAAGCCTATGGCTAGCAGTGGGGTTTGATTACGACGGGTATTTTTTTTATATTGTCTCGAATAATCAGGAGAATCCGAATTATTCGGAATATCTAAAAACGCTAAATATAACCAAATCCAGCGAAGACGCAGAAGGATTTTGGCACAAGCCTAATAATGAGAATCTTTTCAAGAAATCATTTGCAGGCAAACCTGATTTTAACGAGTTGGAATCGGACATTGATAAGTGGCTTAAAAAACTTGATGAAGTTGCTGGTGTCAAATGAAAATACTGCATCTCTCTGATACTCATGGCTGCCACCATCGGCTGAGAGACTTGCCCGAGGCTGATGTGGTGATACATTCCGGTGACTTTTGTATGGTAGGGAGCGAACCGGAAGCTATTGATTTTATCAACTGGTTTTGCGATTTGCCTTACCGACACAAGATTTTCATTTGTGGCAATCACGACGATTGCCTCTATGGGGCAAACATTGACGGGCTTGACAACAATGTGCATTACCTGTGCAACTCCGGAATTGAGATTGACGGATTGAAATTCTATGGTGTCCCGATGTTCATGGGTGATTGTGTAACCGACCGCCAAAGCCGCAATTATGCCCGTATACCTGCTGACACCGATATACTGATAACCCATTCTCCGGCATGCGGGATCCTTGACTTTGATGATAACATCAATTACGGCTCTGTGGAAATCCTCGAAAGGCTCTCCAATCTCCATATCAAAGCGCATCTTTTCGGACATATCCATGCCCAACACGGAATTGTAGAACAAAATGGTGTAATATTCTCAAATGGTGCAGTCATAAATTCCGATTATTCCAGTATCTCAACTTGCAATGTCATTAACATTTGATTCTCAATTATCAATATCAAATTCAACAGGTAACTTATATTGCACAAATAAAAACACCTAAGAATATATGGATGATAACATCATTGTTAACCGAGCGTATTTATTCCCATAAAAACAATTTTATATATGAAGGAATCTAAAACAACAAAAAAATTAGCCGAAGCCCTATCCTCTACGTCAATTTTTAATACTTGTAAATCCAGGAACGGTGCTATATTGCTATTCAACGAGAATTATATTTCCTCGCTCTACTCAGAACGATTTAATATTACTGATAACCTTGAAAAATTTGAGAGAGCGTTTCAAATTGTGACCAATAGTGTAGGAAATGAAGCTTCTAAGATTAATTCTGTTATTTCATCATCCTTGCTATCTCTATTGATATTTCATAGACTTTTTGAGAATAAATCAGATGAAATAAAGCTAAATCTAAATTTGAATGAAAAGGATTATACTTTCACGCAAGCTTTATTTGAGGTTCGTAACAAGGTCATTGGATATCCTTCTTGCGTGGATGTGGTTCTAAAAGCAAAAGAAGACGGAACTCTGTTGTTCTTAGAATCAAAATTCACGGAATATATTGATGGTCTGAATCGCTCCGAGACTTATGGTTCAAGCTATTGTGCTTTATACAAACATTTTAAAGATTTCATGGGAAACGCAGGATTGTCGGTGGAAACAAGTGATCATTCTTTGCAACTTCGTTCCGATGATGGAGAAAAATATATTGAAGGAATAAAGCAATCCATCAGCCATCTGATCGGTCTTGTTAAAGGTCCACAAGAAGTAATTGATGGTCCATATGATGAAGCCTATTTGAAGGAATATAAGTCACTTTTTAAGAATGCACCAAGACTAATATACGGCACGATCCTATTTGATCCCAGTCATGTTCTGAAGGACGCAAAAGCATCGTTCGACGAGTATGTGGATTTGTATAAAAAGACAATAGGGGCAAATGGCGATAAAATTGTAACTGAGATCAAAAGATGGTGTAGTCCAGAATCTAAAACTGTAATAGAAGTTCTAAATAGCCCGATCACATATCAGAATTTACTTTTTAATAACGATTCATATAAAGAGAATCTGCCAAAAAGAATCAAGCAATTCTATCATCTATTGTGAAAAATACCACATATCCTTAATACTCATGGACAATATGATTAACCCAATCGTATTGTCCATGAAAATTGTTGGATCATACATTTTTTTGAGAATAAATAGGCACTAATTTTGCATCTGACTTAGAGAAGTTGTTTAAACAACTTCTTAAACCTTGATTTTAACCATGACTCAGAATATGTTTAGTAAAATATCATTATTCACAGGATTCGTAGCAGGAATCTGTTTCACTTCGTTTTCTCAGACCATGAGCGTGGCGGGTAAATGGCTCGCAGAATTATCATCAGGACAGGTTGCCGAGATTGAATTACCTGGAACTTTGGATATGGCTGGAATAGGAATCCCCGATTCTTTAAAAATTGAAATGGCAAAGCCTCAATTATTGAGGCTCACGCGAAAAGTCAGTTATATTGGTCCTTGCAAATATATCCGAACAATTGAAATTCCCAAGGATATGGCAGGAAAACCACTTAGACTCAAGATGGAACGAGTGCTTTGGAAAAGCACACTCGTTATTGACGATAAGCCTATAAACCAAGAAAACATTAGCCTTAACTCTCCTCATTTTTTCGAGATTCCACCATTAAACCAAGGAAAACATATATTCGAAATCACAATAGACAACCGTTGCCAACGAGACATCTCATTCAGTAATCTGTGTCATTCATATACCAATGACACCCACACCATATGGAATGGTGTTCTCGGAGATTTTACACTAAGTGTTGTCCCTACAGTAGAGATTGCAAGGATAAATGTCTATCCCGACATAAGAAAAGAATCTATAGAAGTTGATATGACAGTCAATAACGTATCAAACAGAAAGGAAAATAGGAATATAAAGTTGACAATTAAGGATAAAGGTAATGGGCATGTAGTCGGCAACGCCTCTTTAAAATATACGGCAAGTCCTGGTATATCAAACTTAAAGACAATTATAAAGCTTGATAACCCCGAACTATGGAACGAGTTTTCACAGCCTCTTTACCGGCTTGCTGCCACGGCAGGAGATTCATTTGCCGAAACAACCTTTGGAATGAGAGAAGTTGCAACAGATGGAAAAAGTCTCTTGATCAACAGACACAAAACCTTTCTACGCGGCACACTTGACTGCTGCGTATTCCCACTCACAGGAGTCCCGCCGACAGACAAAGAAGGATGGACAAAAGAGATGAAGACTTTGAAAGATTGGGGGTTCAATCATATCCGGTTTCATTCGTGGTGCCCACCCGAAGCGGCGTTTGAAGTTGCCGACAGCATCGGTTTGTATCTGCAAACAGAACTTCCCGTATGGTCACTCAACATCGGCAATAATCCGAATGTAACAACATTCCTGCATGACGAGTTCAAGAACATGTCGGCAAATTATGGTAACCATCCCTCATGGATAATGTCAACATGCGGCAATGAGCTTCAACATGATTTCAATGTGCTTAACGATCTTGTTAAAGAAATGAGGGATTACGATCCTCGTCATATCTATGCCGCCACATCGTTCACCTTTGAAAAAGGGCATGGAGGGCATGCCGAACCATACGACCAGTTCCTTATAACGCAATGGACTGACGATGGTTGGGTAAGAGGGCAGGGAGTATTCGACAATGAACCGCCTTCCTTCGACAAGAACTATTCCCGGTCAATGAATTGCATCACGGTGCCCCTCATATCGCATGAAATAGGGCAATATGCCGTGTATCCCAATATTGATGAGATAAACAAATATACCGGAATCCTTGATCCCCTTAATTTCAAAGCCATAAAAAACGATCTTGAAAGAAAAGGTCTCCTTGACAAAGCTAATGATTACTTAAATGCAACGGGACGCTTTGCCAACATACTTTACAAAGAAGAGATAGAGAGAGCATTGAAGACGCCCGGATTCTCCGGTATCCAGCTTCTTGGCATACAGGATTTTCCGGGGCAGGGCACAGCTCTGGTTGGACTTATTGATGCATTCTGGGATGCAAAAGGCATGGTGAAAGATATTGATTTCAAGAAATTCAATGCCCCGGTAGTTCCACTTGCCAATTTTCCCAAAGCTGTATACTCTTGCTCCGAAAACTTCATCTCGAACATCGATATTGCCAACTATAGCCTTGAAAACATTGATGGAAAAACCATATCATGGTCATTAAAGGGAGAAGACTCGCCTTTGAAATCTGGAATAATAGAATCCGTTTACATCCCGCAAGGTGAAGTTAAGAATATAGGCAAACTCAGCATTCCTCTTACCGGTTTTAAAGTTCCGGGTAAACTGACACTGACTATAAAAATATCCGACACGGAATATGAGAACTCCTGGAATATATGGGTCTATCCGGACATAGACAAAGTTAATCCCGGCAACTTGATTTCAACATCCGATCCAGCACTTGCCATAACGGCACTTGAAAAAGGAAACAATGTATTGTATATCCCCGAATCATCCGAAATCAACGGCATAGAGAGTAAATTCCTTCCCGTATTCTGGAGTCCGGTGCATTTCCCGAAACAGGCAGGCGGTATGGGAGTGATTGCAGATGTAAGACATCAGTCCCTAAAAGGATTTCCCACTGACGGGCATAGCGACTGGCAATGGTGGAGACCCGTAAAAAATGCAAACGTCATGATTCTTGATCAAATGACTGACAAGAACACAGGGAAGAATATAGAGCCGATAATCGGAGTCATAGACAATTTCTATAGGAATAGAAGACTTGGCTATATGTTTGAAGCAAGATGTGGCAACGGAAAACTTCTGGTATCATCAATAAACCTGAAAGTTGACAGTCCGGAAATGAAATCTTTCTTCCAAGGGGTTGCAGACTATATAAACTCACCTCATTTCAATCCTGAAAACGAGATTTCGATAGAAACGTTTGAATCAATATCTAATGGAGTTGCACCCATAGATACAACGACTGAAACTTCAATATACGAATGATTCAATAGGGGATATCATCGGGATGAAAAACTACAGAAGATGTGGCAACCGGAGCAGCGAGAAAGTACCCTAAACAAAAGGAACCGGAAAACATTTGCGGACCATTACTGTCGTTAGATATGGCTTCAAGATAATCATACATTTCACGGCTGATAGGGGAGACGGATGCAGTGACAACATCTCCATCCCTTAAGACCGATTGCTCATCTTCCTTTGATACATCCTTTCGGGAAGTCATAACTACCGCATCGATTATTCCATTGACCGCCAAGTCATCTGTCAATGCAATCCACATATATGACTCTCCATTTCGATAAAGCCTCAGCCAGTAATGATCATCAATATCAGATGATATATCTTTAAAACTGACTTTTAATACGGCAACGTGATCATAGGGCATCTTGATCCAACTGAACGCCATGGACTCTATGTCCGTGGCGTTATTCATCATAGATGTAGCCGTATATGTATGCTCATCCCTTGTAATGTTTATCTTGTACTCATGACCGGCTATTCCTGCGGTAGAGTTTATGAACATACCGTCCATATTCACCGGCAGATTAAAACTCACATTTGCCGTTATATCTTCGACAGTAACCGTGGCGTCAGTTATCCTGATTCCGGTCATGGCTTCGTCCATGGGCGTGGTTTCTGTCAATGAAACATTCATGCCATGTTGTGAAACAGATGCCTCTATCACAAGGATAGGATCTATGTCATGATACTTGAAATCAAGTTCCTTTTCACAAGATGTCAGAGCCATGACTGCCACAATTGCAGAAGTAATATATATTGCACTTTTCATTAGCTGCTTAAAACTTTAGGGTATAAGATACAGAAGGCACTATTCCGAACAAAGACTGTTGAACGGCACGCGTGCCAGACGGTTTGGAAGAATCATCTTCGAAATAGATTATATAAGGGTTATATCTACAATATGCGTTATATAATCCAAACGTCCATTGCGTGGTAAACCTTTTCCCTTTACGCGTATAATTCGCTGACAAATCAAGCCTGTGTGTCGGCGGCGTCTTATATCCGTTGCGCTGAGAATAATAATAGCAGGTGACTCCGTCAAGTTGGTACTTAACATCAGGAGCGGTGAGAGGATGACCTGACGAGTAAACCCAGGAACCAGACAAATTCCAGTGTCTGTTTAATTTAAATATAGCTGTCACAGAAAGATTATGACGGCGGTCATTGGAGGCATCATACCATCTGCCATTGTTAATACCGGGGATTCTTGTTTGCGTCCACGACAACGTATATGATATCCAACCGGACAAACGTCCGTTGTTCTTCCGAAACATCAATTCGGCACCATAGCTGCGACCTTTACCGCCAAGTATTATACTTTCAAGGTTTATCCGCGAGAACATTGAACGTCCGTCTTGATAATCATATACATTACGAATGTCTTTATAGTATCCCTCCACAGACCAATCAAAATTGCCGTCACCTGTCATTCCTGCATATCCTGCGCCATATTGTGCTGCCATCTCCGGTTTTACACTTGACGAGGTCAAAGCATACCGGTCGAAAGGGAAACTTGTGGAACTTGAACGAATGGCATGAATATTCTGGGAAGTCATGCCGAATCCCAATTTCAAATTATTACAATTATTGATATTATACTTTAAACTTATGCGTGGTTCAAAACTGAAATATGTATGTGATGAAAAATCAGGCATAATTTCTCCCGGAGCATAAAACTCATTAAATGATTTCCCTTCCAATGCGGAGAAAAGACTTAGCCTGATTCCGGAAGATATCTCCAACTTCGGATTGAGCAAAGCTTCATAATTTGCCCAGACAGCATTCTGCCATCCTGATCTTATTTCCTTGTTATGGGTATTGTTCATGACAATGTCTGCCGACTTAACCCTCAACAACTCCGAACGAAATCCCATATCAATCTTATGGTTCTCCGATATTCGGAATATGATTCTTTCATTCAATGAAAAATTGCGTATAAATTCAGTAAGTTTCTGGTCAGTGCCTGCAATTGTCATTTTCATGTCGGGATCATAACTCGTAATTGCAATTGTAGAGGCAAATGACAACCTGTCTCCAACGCGTTTATTCCAATTAAGGGATCCTCCGATATTCCCCCAATACATCCCCATGATTTTTTTGATAGCCATGTTGTCATGACTACAAATGAACGACAGGTCGATTATGTCATCAGATCCGGGAGTGTAACGCACTTTTGCCGTTATGTCATAAAAATTCATGACGGTGCTGCGATACTGCGGTATCATCTGCAGAAATGCATCCACATAAGACCGTCTGCCTGTGACCGCAAACGACAATCTATCTTTTACCACAGGACCTTCTGCCTTCAACTTTGCCGCCAGAATGCCTATCGTCGCAGAGGCATGATATTCGTTCATATTTCCGGAAGCAAGTGATGTTTCGAGCACAGATGCCGTTGCTCCGCCATATATAGCGGGAATTGGACCTTTAAACAATGTGGCACGACCTATGGCATTATCGTTGAAAGTGGAAAATATACCCATCACATGAGACGGATTATATAACGTTATGCCATCGAGGGAGATATGATTCTGGGATGAATTTCCGCCTCGTACTTCAAAGCCTCCCGAACCATCCCCCTCACCATGCACTCCGGGCAGGAGAGAAATTGACTTTATTATATCGTTCTCACCGAATAACACCGGCATCTGAGCCATTTTTGCCAATTCAAGTTTCTCGGCTCCCAACTGCCTGTCTTCGATGCGTTGACGCGCGGAATTGCCTGTAATAATTATTTCTTCGAGATCAAGACCCGCAACTGAATCCGGCACTTCCTCTGCATGAGTTTGATTCTGCAAGGCAAGAAAGGCAAATACGGATGATATGAAAAATTTGCTAACCATGTCTAAATACTACAGGAACTGTTTAGAAGCTGTTTAAACAATTCCTGCAAAGTTAGCAATAATTTTTCAAATCAAGTGAAGCGTTTCTTTGAAGCGCTCTACCGTGTCTTTATCACCTGTGTATTTACCCTGATCTTCACTAAGTTTACAAGTCTTACAATAGAACGGCCATGATTCGGTTATTTTAACCGCCAAAAGCTTTATAACTATATTCATAGGTTTCACATTCGGAAAATCATTTGTGAAATGAGTTCCTATGCCAAACGACGGAAGACATTTTCCCTTGGCATAACCATTGATCTTAATAGCCTCGTCAACATTCAACCCGTTACTGAATACGATCCGCTTGGTTCGCGGATCAATATTGAGTGAATGATATTTCTCCAATATCAAATCAAGCTCCTTATAATTGTCGCCGCTGTCAACACGAAGTCCTTTAAACATGTTGGCATAATCTTCCGAGAAATTAAGGCTGAAGATACGCCATCCGTAGGTGTCGTACAGGAATGTCCCGAGTGCACCCCGATATGTCCGAGACCAAGTCTTCATTGCCAAATAATTTGACATCTGAGGTCCGTACATTCCCGCGATCGCACATATTAACTCGTGCGCCATAGTCCCAATAGGGGTCAAGTCATATTTCATGGCAAGATATACATTGCTCGTACCAACAAATTTCCCTGGTCCGGTCAATCTGTCGTTACAATCTTTCATAGCCTTGACAGCGATATCCTGAGCTTTAAAAGAAGCGCGCCGGCGTGTTCCGAAATCATTAAACATACAATCTGCCTCTATCATCCTTCTTGCCTTTTCATAAGACTGATGATAATGATAGTCATAATCAAGTTTACCGGATTCTCCGGTCATTATATAATAAAGCTCTGATATAATAGCCAACACCTTGACTTCAAGCATTATCGTATTACTCCAATAACCCTCGAAACAGACACTCAGATGCCCTTCGTCATCTTGACTGACAGACACCCATTTCCTGTCATAACGGAATCCCTTAAGGAAGCTATAGAACCATGTCGGAATATAACTGCACTTACGCTGCATGAAGGAAATTTCTTCATCAGAGATTACCACATTTTCGAGTAATTCGATCTGATGCTCAAGCTCTTTTGCAAACCCATGCGGATAAACCGTGTTGTTACGGTCTATGAATTTATATTTTACCTGTGTGCGGGGATAATTCTCGATCACAGCACAACACATGGTGAATTTATACAGGTCATCATCTGTGAAATATTTTATAATCTGGCGCATAAGCATGTTAAAGTTTTAAATTTAAACACCATCTCTGCTAAAAATGTTTGTATTTAAACAGCTTCTAATTCAAATAATTGCACGTTCAAATATAATTATCTATCTTTACAGAAGTTTCGAACGTAAAAATGAAAACAGGAGTTAACGACAGAAGATATTTGTTTTTAAAGTCATTATCCGATAAGATAATGGTGCTCGATGGTTCTATGGGTACAATGCTAAAAAGGATGCAACTTACCGACAGAGAAGTTCGGGGAGATCGATTCTTGAAACATCCTTTTTCACTTACAGGAAATTTTGATGTCCTATGTCTCTCTTGTCCACATTTGGTTTCTGACATTCATCGTAAGTATTTAGAAGCAGGAGCCGATATTATTGAAACAAATACATTCAATTCCAACCGGATTTCCCAATCGCGCTATGGACTTTCGGATATTATCGAAGAAATGAACTTAGCCGGAGCAAATATCGCACGTAAAGAGGTTCAAAGATTCTCCACTGAGAATCCCCTTAGACAATGTTTCGTTGCCGGTTCTATCGGTCCGACAAATGTGTCACTTTCTTCATCTTCTAATTACATAAAAAACAATTGTGACATTATAGGTTTTGATGAAATGTCGGAAGCTTTTAGAGAACAGGCGAGAGGTCTCATAAGAGGTGGAGTTGATTTTATACTTATTGAAACAGTATATGATCTGCTTAATGCCAAGGCGGCAATCGCCGGCATAATGAATGCATATGATGATACAGGAATAAACATTCCTTGTATCATATCAATGACAGTTTCTGAAATTTCGGGCAAGCTATATAGTGGGCATTCAATTGATGATTTCCTTTCTGCGCTTATCAACTTCAAACCTATTGCAATTGGCTTGAACTGTTCGACAACACCCGACAAACTTGCCCCTTATTTGCGTGAACTTGCAGCAATATCGCCATTTCCCATTATATTCTATCCGAATGCGGGACATCCTGACGAAGCGGGACAACATGCAATGACCCCTAATACATTTGTTGATTGCATGAAAAGTCTGATTGAAGAGAACTTGATAAACATTGTCGGTGGATGCTGCGGCACAACACCTGAATATATTGCCCTCATCTCAAATATTGCCTCTACTATGAATCTTAAATCAATTCAATCACCACACTGAGCAACCGGCAAAATATAGAATGGTAATTCGGAATTTGTAAATAATTCGGAATTATGCTAATTTTGAAAAATGCAATATATAAAATCTGTGGTTTAGAAACTGTTCCCATTTATGAATATTGAAGAAATAAGGGAGTATTGTCTGTCTTTGCCAATGACAAGCGAGGATATGGCATTCGGGGAGGATTACCTGCTATTCAGAGTATGCGACAAGATTTTTGGCTGTCTCGGAATGGTTGATACCGGCTACATGGCAGTCAAATGCGATCCAGATTATGCCTTGGATTTACGTGATCGCTACCCTGAAGATCGGAAGAGCACACGTCTGAACTCCAGTCACGCGATAGTATCTCGT
>CASBHZ010000083.1 GCA_949123685.1 uncultured Bacteroidales bacterium
GTTGCAAAGTTACAACCTTTTTTATTCCTGTGCAAATATTTTTGAAACTTTTTTCCAAACATACAGAACCTGACCGGACCAACAGACTGGCAGACACGGCATTAATGACGAAATATTTTTTCAACTTTTTTTAAGGCACGAAAAAACAAGAACGGCTATTCAAGATAAAAGGGGGCAACCTGATTGGTTTGCCCCCTTGATATACATATCGGATATACCCAAATATTTTACTTCCGTCTACGGCGGACAGATTTCGTTGCCGAAGAATTTGGTTGGTTAGACTTAGATGAAGATTTCACTTTTGCCGATTTCGATTTTTTTGAAGTGGAAGTCCTTTTTCTTGTACGTGCACTTGATTTCTTTACTGATTTATTAGCATCAACCATAGTCCTGCCCGGTATCGTATCACCGGCAGCAATAGCTTTGGCAACCTCCTCCTCCCTTTCTTTCTGAGCAAGGAACTCTTCACGTGAGGGAACCCACAAGTCTTTACCATAATTCTTAAGCCTATTATCTATACTGTCCTGTGCATGTTTGCGCATATCTTCATCAGGATACATCTGTGCCATTGACAAATTCCGGAGATTACGTGTCTTATAAATCTCTCCGTCATACATTCCAAGAGAAAAATAGTCATCAAGACTATATTGAGGAATATTATTGTCATCACTCACAAACACGTATTGGTGTGCAAGGAACGGACGGAGGGTATCAAACTTTACCCAAAACATCGGATATTTTGCTTCTCCTCCAAAATCGCCATTGCGTGTCATCACTGGACATATTGCCTCTACCCGCGTTTTCATACGATTCGAACGGCGATCAAATTCCCACTTTTCTATTATATAATAGTTGAGCACCTGACCGGTAGGCATGTCTGCCTCCTCAATATGATACTTCGGATTTTTTGCAGTAGAACCTTTTGCCTCGGTGTAATAAATGCCAAAACGGTCGAGCATCTCTCCCACTTTTACTTTATATTGATCTGTAAAAACCTCGCGACCGTCAAGATATTCATAAGCAGGAATACGACCGTCTATTACCGCACCTAATATGACACGCAAAAGATTCTCACGTCCTTCAATTGCATCCTCGGGATAATAAAGAGGCGCATTTTCCGCTTTTTTCAAATCAAGTTCACGATATATCTCGCGCATGTAAGACAGATCTGCATCGTGAGTATCCTTCTTTTCATAGAAAGATTGCATACGGTCTGTGACACCAACTGTCTTTTCCGTCTTTTTCTTATCACGTTCCGAACGCTTACGGATCACACCTCCGGTTTCAACCTGCGCCGAAACTCCGATTGCCATAGCACCGACGAAGATAAAGAGGATAATTTTTCTATATATTTTCATCTTTGTAACATTCATATCAAAGAATTAATTGAGCGCCACTTCCATTGGCGATATGTCACGAGTTATACCGTCAGGTCCTTTTGCTTTAATATTCGATATAAAAAAGGTTTTGCCTGCCTTAAGCCTACGGAACTGGTCACGCTGACGGGAAGAGAATCGCGAACCGTCTGAAAGCTCCGGAATCGCATTCCCCATCTGATCCAAAAACACAGTTGAAAAAGACACTACCGAATATGAAACATTGAGTATGTCATCGTCAATCGCAGCTCCGAGACCCTCGGCACCCATAAGCGCACCTTTTGATATCCGTTTCGGGGTGCCTTTATAATGAAGCACATTACCACCGGCATCCTTGACTGCCAGATAAGGCGAAGGATCCGGCAATTTCCGCACCCTGAAAGTCATGGAACCGACAGTCTGCGAGCGCCCGTCAATATTAGCAGATACAGATATTATCGCCTCACTGCCAACTTTACCGGTATTTGCAATCCAATGATCGCCATTGCGCGTAAGCGTCCCGTTGGTCATAGTTGCCTGCACTGCCGTCATTGGCACTCCGGGCACTGAAATGCTTATCGGATTCGCAATTCCGGCATAGAGCACATTCATCATGGTTGGCGAAATAGTAGCCATAGGCTCCATGACCGTATATGAAGATTTGAAAGGACGCCGATCAGTAGACCCGTCAGCCCTGGGCACTTCTATATAACCGGAAAAGTCATGTGTGCCTACACTGCCGGCAACAAACTCATACAGTCCATTCGAGTTATTAAGTTTGGCTCCATTCACAAATATCTCCGGACGTTGTGTGGTATCAATTGCCGCAAGAACTATATTTGCCGAATATTTACCACCGCGCATAATCATGTTTGATGTAGGTATCACATAAGCATTAAGCTCATTGACGCGCACATCACCCATATCAACCGAAGTTATCAAACTTGAAAGTGCCTCCGATTCTGCCTGACGAATATCGTTCTGAACTTTTGTGAGCAACGTAACGGCGGCAACCGCCGGCATATTTTCGAACATTTTCTGTTCCCAGGAAGTGGGACCACCGGAACGTGAAGTCACTTTTGTTGAAAGCATCTCCTCCACCGCCTTCCGTTTTTCAGAATCAAGAATCATTGTCACCACATAATTGCGATATTCGTCAATACTCCCGCGCAGCGACCGCCCCTTATTAGTGGTAGGATTGAGCATGACTACAGAAGAAGCCTCAAGATCGTCATTATTCAAAATGTCGGTATATTTTCCATCAGCGCCATCGGCTGCCTTGGCTATCGCAATTTTCAATTCCTCAATTAAAGAATACATCTTGTCGGAGCGCTTATGAAGCTCAACACCCTGCTCATACCATTTCCCTGCTTTTTCAGGATTCTGGTTATAAAGATTTTCAAGATGGGAGAACTGCACTCCATTTCGTGCAGTTATATTCAGATTGGTGCGGTGAATGCCATCCTGCACTTGACTGAATCCATTGAGCACATCACTCGACACATTCAGTGCAAGCATGGCTGTCAGAACGATATACATCAAGTTTATCATCCTCTGCCTCGGCGACATCCTCGCCACATTATTACCACCACCTGCCATTTTAATATAGTAGTTTGAAATTAATTAACTCGGATCTTCATCCGAAGTGAAAGGGTTTGTAGCCGTAGCTCCCATCATCGGATTCTGCATATTGATGGTCATAGCCGTGATCATCTTTTCATATACGGCATTGAGTTGACGCATATACCGAGCCATCTTCTCCGTCTCCTCACAATAACGAGTGGATTCGTTTGCCGACTTCTCATACATGTCTCGAATATCTTTCAAGCCACGGTTAACATGATCTATGGTTTCAAGTTGTGAGGATATACTTTTCAACTGAATTTCATAAATTGTATTAAGTCCGGCAACATTCCGGTTCAAGTCTTGCATATGTTCTGAATAGGTCTCATTTAGCTTTGCCATCTGCTCGGCTATTGCCTTCATCTGCGAAACATACTCACCGGACACCTCTGCAAAATCTGTCACTTTAGGCAATTCAGTCATATCCGGAGCGGCAACTGTCACGGGAGAAGGCAATGGTGTCACCCCAACTGCATCGCCCGGGATTATTGACCCGGATTGAACTCCACCGGCTATAACAACCCCTTGATTAGAAGAAAACTCGGGACGATCCTCTTCTTTCTTGGAATCAAGCACCGGAAATACCTCTTCCCATGCATATTCCTTAGGTGGACGGTCAAAAGCCGTCAGAATAAACATGGCAATCTCCGTGCCCATACCTATACAGAGCAACAAACTGCCACCGGGGAGATGAAGAATCTTGAAGAGAGCACCCCAGATCACGATGGCTGCACCGATAGAATATGCGAAATTAAAAAATCGCTGACCTTTTTCGCCGTGAAGGAAACGCTCTATCACATTGGCGTATTTACGTATCTTGACCATACTTTCAATTAATGTAACGAAGGAGATATGACCATCTCCGGGTTCGGGTTATTTTTTCTTTTTCTGTGTGCCTTTTGCAAACCCTATCTGCGAACGGACACAACGGAAACCTATATAAGAGCGCTGCTCATTCTGATATTCCCACATACGAAGATCCGAGCGGATGTTGCGCGCAACATCTTTCCAACTACCCCCCCTCACAATCTTGCGTTTCATCTTATAGGGATCCTCTTTCGCGGCGTCGTAACGATATTCCGGATTCAAATCTGATGTCTGCTTTCCTACACTTTCAGTATAAGCTGTTGATGTCCATTCAGACACGTTACCTGCCATGTCATACAGACCGAAATCGTTAGGCTTGAATGTGCCTACAGCAGACGTTATAACATGCCCGTCCCTGACGAAATCGCCATCCATCGGTTTGAAATTTGCATAGAAACACCCTCTTTCATCCATCGGGAGTGTTTCTTCCCAAGGATAAGGAGATTCAGAATTTCCTGCTCGCGCGGCATATTCCCATTCCGCCTCGGTAGGCAGGCGGTATGGCTCGATATACACCCCTTCTTTTCCTAACGAACGACGGAGATAGTCTGTGCGCCAATTGGCGAAAGCCGTAGCTTGCTCCCAGCTGACTCCAACCACAGGATAATCGTTATATCCTGCATGAGAAAAATACATACGTGTATAAGGCTCATTATAAGCATTCTCGAAATCATTTATCCACACAGTGGTGTCGGGATAAACATTTACTATGTATGTATTAAGAAAGTCATAATCACCGGTAAGCGGGCGAGAAACAGTTTCACGTATAATCTCGCCGTCTTCAGAAAGATATGCCGTGTCCTTCGAAATTACCGGCAGATCGGTAGGCACCGGAATATCCGTATTATAAATCCGGCGTGCAGGATCAAGGCGATTCTCCCGCTTTGCAGCTGCCGTATGGTTATAAACCTCATATCTATAATTCAGCTGGGTAGGATCCAATTCGCGCTGCCCAGTTATGGGATTGGTGCGATAAAGGCTCTCTATGGCACGCGCCTCATCTTCATTGGGATTGCGCCATGGTATAGGCCTATTCCAGTTCAGATAGGGTTTGATAGGATTACCCTCCTTATCCTCCTCTATCTTGAATATCTCGTTACCGCCATATGCAGGATCAGCAAGACGCTCACGGATAATTGAATCACGAACCCAGAACACAAACTGTTTGTACTTGGAATTTGTGATTTCTGTCTCATCCATCCAGAATGCATCTACTGAAATACCTTTGGGATCAGCCTTGATTCCGGCTATGGAGTCATCTTTGGATGGACCCATCGCGATTGATCCACGGTCAACCAGAACCATTCCGTAAGGCACCGGCTCGGAAAGCGACGATCCTCCCACACCGGTGACCTCGCCTCCACTGCCTCCACCCTTCATGCCCATGCACGACACGAAGAGCGTTCCCGCAGTCAAAACAGCACACACAGCCAGCATACCGCGAAGACCGCCAAAGCCGACAACTGAATATGTTGATTTCTTTATCTTTATCATAGAAGCTTGTTAATTTCTTTTTACATTATCCTGATGGATCGGTGCTTATTCTTGTTCTTACCGCTGAAGTCGAGCTTAACCCTGTATCCAACTATAATTTCATGACTGCCTGAAGACGCTTTCGAAATAGCGGAAGTCGGGTAATCGTAAGAATATCCTATAAAAAAATTCTTAAACTCGGCAGCTACCATAGCACTGACCGCATCTTTGTATCTGTATCCTATACCGAAAGAAAGGAATTTATTATACATCGCACGCATGGTCAGTTCCGCTGAAAAATTGTCAAAATCAGTCTTCACCATCATAGATGGCTGCAATTCAAATAACGTGTTTTTAAGTCCGATATTGCCGTTTGCCGTAAAATAGAGCGAGCGTTTCAAAACAGTTTCATACTGCGATACTTCTGCTGTTTCAGTCCCTTCGCTGTCAAGGCTCACTGTAGGCTCAAGCAAATGAAGACCGGAGATGCCAAGCGTAAAATACTTATGAGAATACCATATACCGGCAGAGAGGTCAAAGGAGCTTCCTGTGACATCCCTTGTAGGTATCGCCTCATCCACCGGCTGATGATAATCATCACCTTCAGGTATATAAACTTCCGATCCCTTGAATTTGGTGTTATAATATCCCGCCTGCACTCCGACAGACAACACTCCTTTCAAAAACTTGAACTTATAGCTTCCTTGGGCATTGACAAGCATATTGGAAAAAAGTCCGAGAGATTCCTGACTCATATTGACTCCGACACCTATCCGCTTTTTACCAATTTTCACAGGCATGTCGGCAGCTGCAAAAAAACTGCGCGGGGCATTATCTATTCCCACCCATTGCATCCTTGCTCCGCCGCGTATCCTTACAAAATCAATATCTCCCGTGGCTCCGGGATTATAATAAGTAGGAACCGCCCAATATTGTGTGAATTGCACATCATTCTGAGCTTCAACCTGCCCGGCATAAAGCAGGACCATCAGCATTGTAACAGCCGGCAACCACAAATATCTCTTAAAATTCAAATGCATTCCTTATATATCCGTTTATTCGAAATAGAATGTGAGCACAAACATCTTGGATTTCACTTTGGTCAGAGACTGCGTTATCTTCATCATGTCCGGATTATCAATAAGATCCGGCCGGTCATGGCGCAGAATATCCGTTAGACCGAAACAGAATTTAATTTCCGGATTCAATTTAAAGAATGGAAGATAAAGGTCACATCCCATACCGATGGTCAGATAGGCATCCGCCGTATTGAACTGAAGATAATCAGACCGTTTTTTCCCTACGTCAAAAGTTCCCATAGCCCCGAGTGTAACATACGGACGGGAATTATGATACCTCTCTCCCGAAATCTTCAAATCAAGCGGGAGCACCACATAAGCTGTCTTTATCTCCTGCCGCAGTTTCGCATCACTATTGGCATCTATCATTTCCACACTCTTGGAACCGAAATACATTCCCGGTGAGAAACGGAGGTTAAAGTGTTTATGGAGGCGCAAGTCAGCAAGCACGTTAGCGCAAATGCCGGGTGCATAAGAGGGTATTTCCATAAACCACTGCCCATTTTCAGGAGCCGGTGTCTCGTAACCGTTATGCGTAAACTTCAAATCCTGAAATTGTGTTCCTACAGAAAAGCCGAAATGCAAACGTTTCTGATCGGCATAGGGACGATTAAGTATCTTGTCTCCCGGTTTACCCCATGCCGCAGCCGTACTGAAAATTAGTGTCCCCGCCACAATTGTCAGGGCGCGAACCGCGTTCATTACATGTTTGATGTCTGGTCGGAACTGTTTCATTGTTGAAATAACGCAATCGCTTTGCCTATTATTGTCACATCCGGGACCGATCCGTTGTGGTTTAAAAATGTTAAAGCAAGACAACCATCGATTGCGGCATTCTTATTATTCAACTATTTTAGCTATATTTGCATTTCACGCTCAACCTCAAAAATAAAACATAAATATGAATTGGGATCAGCTAATATGCGATAAACGCCTCGGCATGGAAGAGTTCCATGACGGGCGTCACCACACACGCTCTGATTTCCAGAGAGATTATGACCGACTGATTTTTTCATCGCCTTTCAGGCGACTACAGAATAAGACACAGGTATTCCCTTTGCCGGGAAGCATCTTCGTGCATAACAGGCTAACCCACAGCTTGGAGGTCTCATCCGTAGGACGATCAATGGGCAATGAGATCGCAATCCGGCTACATGACCGTTATAAAGGTGAGGAATGGACCGGCAAACTTGACGGAGTCCGTGACATAGTTGCTGCCGCATGTCTATGCCATGATCTTGGGAACCCACCTTTCGGACATTCCGGTGAAAAAACCATTTCCACTTATTTCAGTGAAGGCAACGGACAGGATTTAAAAAACCGTATTGACGAAAAACAATGGGCTGACCTTATTAATTTTGAGGGGAATGCCAATTCATTCAGGTTGCTGACACATCAATTCAGGGGCAGACGCAACGGAGGCATGGCAATGACTTATTCATCTCTGGCTTCAATAGTAAAATATCCACATTCCTCACTCCATGCCGGAAAAAAGGGGAAGTTCGGTTTTTTCTCTTCAGAAGAGGATATTTTCAGGAGAGTTGCCATCCAGCTTGGCATCCCGGAAACATCTCAAGGTAAATTCTGCAGACATCCGCTCGTATATATCACCGAGGCTGCCGACGACATTTGTTACCAGATTATGGATCTGGAGGATGCCCATAAACTGAAGATAATCGGGATGCAAGAAGTTGCCGAGCTTTTACTTAACTTCTTTGAACAAAACGATCAAGACCGGATGAAGAGGATGCTCAACCATCTTGAGGATCCTAATGAGAAAATCGCCTACCTGCGTTCGAACGCTATCGGAGCCATGGTAGTTGACTGTGCCGATGTGTTCGCGAGCAATGAAGAAAAAATTTTGCAAGGCAATTTTTCCGGAAGCCTTATTGATAATATGCAACCCCGTTTAAGGGAAGCTTACTCCTTGTGCTCAGCAACTGCATGGAAAAAGATATATTGCGCACCAGAAGTTGTAGACATAGAATTGGCAGGAAACAGGATATTGACTTATCTGCTTGACACGCTTATGGATGCAGTTTTACATCCTGAAAAAAATTATTCAAAACTCTTATTGAATATAATACCCCGACAATACGACACCACGGCACCTACGCTTTACGAACGTGTCCAGAGCGTGCTTGACCATATTTCGGGAATGACCGACGTATATGCACTTGATCTTTTCCGCAAATTAAACGGACACAGCCTTCCGGCTGTTTAAATATTACCAAGAACGTATGATAAGGAATTTAACAATATACATTGCTATTATCGCAAGCTTCATCAGTTTGCGCGCTAACGATTTCACTCCGGACATGATGCCGAACGTGAATCTAAAAAATAGATATGAATTTGTATCCGACCCGGGCAATCTGCTTTCTCCGGAAACAAAAGAGGCTATAAACCAGAGGCTATGGGACCTGCGCCAGCAGACTTCAGTCGAAGCTGTTGTTGCAATACCTCCTTCCATCGGAGAAACACCGATAGAGGACTGGAGCGAACAGCTGTTCACATTATGGGGCATCGGAAAAAAAGATCGGGACAATGGCGTGCTGCTGGTAATTGCGCCCGAACAACGTCGCGCCCGGATACAGACCGGATATGGCGTTGAAGGTGCCTTGCCTGATATTGCCTGCAAGAATATCATCAATAGCCAGATTATTCCCAACATGAAAAACGGAGATATCAACTCTGCGACCCTTGATGCATCATTAATGATATCAAAGGCATTATCCGATCCCACGGTGGCTGAAGAATTAAGATCTAAACAGCCGGATAATTACCTGGGTAATATAAACACCCTGTCAGGTGAGGTGATTGGGAAATTCGTCAGGATAATTGCAACCTGCGCTTTCATTTTCTGTCTCGTTTTATTATTCTCCTATCTGATAAAGTCACGCAAGAAAGCAGACAATTATCATAAGGCAATAATGTGGCGCGACTCACTTCTCACGTTTGCCTGGGCTTCTTTATTCTCGTTAGGGACAGGACTCATATTCCTACTTATCGCGCTGCTTCTCTACCGTTTCTATCGCACCCGTAAACGCAAATGCTCCACTTGCGGCACCCGTATGAAGCGCCTTAGCGAACAGGAGGATAACGAACTATTGTCGGATTCACAGGATTTTGAGGAGAAGCTGGATACCATAGACTATGACGTATGGGAATGTCCGAAGTGCGGCACAATTGAGCGTTATGCGTATAAGAAAAAACAACAGAAATATACGGAATGTCCACAGTGTCACACAGTGGCAATGTGCCTTGTAGGCTCCCGGACTCTGGTGCCTGCAACGACCAGACATCAAGGGAGCGGGGAAAAAATCTACGAATGCCAGTTTTGTCACCATCAGCAACGCAAGCAATATATAATACCTAAAAAGGAGTCTGTTTCCCCGTTAATAGCGGGTGCTGCAATAGGAGCCATGTCCGGAAACAGAAGCGGTGGAGGTGGCTTTGGCGGCGGTTTCGGAGGCGGCTCCACAGGAGGCGGTGGTGCTTCAGGCGGCTGGTAACAACTCTACAAGCTGGCGATCAAATAACTTGAAACAACATACATATTATTTATGAAAAAGACAATTTTATTTGCACTTGCAGCATCAATTACCCTTGCCGGAGCTGGCTGCAGCAGAAATGAGAAAGAAAAAGAGAAGAATTTAGCGGAAGAAACATCTTCTCGCGACATCAAGTTCGAATCTTATACCTATGACCTAATTGGCGAATTTACAGGCAATGACACTATACCGGTAGAAGGGAGCAGATTGACCCGTTTCATTGGTCAGGGAGTGTTGCCTCAAGACATAGGCGACACTGACATACATAAGCTTAGGGAAACGCTCATCAATTTAAGCGGAATACATTTTGAAGATGGCAATGCCGAGCCTATATTGCCGGATTCGGTCAGAATCACAGATTTGGCGGCAAATGACACAGATGCGTGTGCCGAATGCATATCCACCTTGACAACAACTTTAGTGACACCGCGTGCCATAGTATGGGAAAACGTGAATTATGCCTATGCCTGCCGAGCTGCACATGGCAACACCACTACCAAGTATGTTAACTTCTGCCTTGACGACGGGAAAATAGTTTCATTATCAGACCTATTTAAAAAGAACTATCGGGAAACGCTACTTAACCTTATACGTAACAAAATAAAGGATGCCGACTACCAGCTTCTTGTACCCATAGATCAGGTTGAAATCCCGTCTCAATTCGGTTTGACATCAAAGGGTATTATTTTCAGTTATGATCCCTACCAGATAGCACCATATTCAGAAGGAACAATTCAGGTAGAACTCTCCGCAGGAGAACTATACGACATCCTTAATGCACACGGACTCTATATCCTGTTGGGCATCAAAGAGCAGAAGTGACTTTGCGCAACCTTATTTCGGAAGAGTGATCGGGAAAAATGATCCTCAGCAACGGATCTTCATACTGGGCTTTAGCTCCCTCTATTTTTTCTCCCGACACTCCTATCCATTCAATATTATACACATCATCAAAAGGGCCGGCAACAAGTCGGCCTTTTATCGTGCCGCATTTCCACGCATTAGGATTTTTCAATGCTCCGTCGACATATATAATGTCATATCCTTCATGTGTCTTGACAAAAGCCAACCGGTAGTCACCTCCCAATCTCAGACGGTCTTCTTCCAACATCCTATCAAATATCATCCAAATTCCTTCCATGGGATCGGAAGATCGCTTCAGATAACTTTTCAAATCTTCAATATCCGCATATTGAGAAATACGGGAATGCTCAGCCACTCCCGATATCTTCAACGATATGTTGTCAATACTCAGGGCACCACCCTGCCACACTGCATACCCTACGCTGTCCACCCTAAAGTCGGGACAATAATACTCCGCCAATGGTTTATAACTTCTGTTTCCGCCTCTAAGTTTCCAACCATGTTTATCTACATTGACCTGAAATGCATTCTCACTTTCATATAAATTAAAATCGGAGAAAATTTTCTTGCGCTCGCAAATCTTTTCTCCGATTTTCACTGTCATTTCCACATGCGGGGACATATACGTTTCGTCAAACCTGTCATCACATGTCTTGAATGATATAACCGATGTCTCCTTGCCTTTAAGCACTATGCCCCAAGCCGGAAATGAGCTACTTGAAAACCCGCCGGATTCATCCTCAAACTTATATTTCTTTCCTTGCTCCGCATGAAGGTTTGCAGCCCTGAATCGCCACTGAATATCTTCTCCATCACCCACCGCCATCATATCATACACTATACCGCAACCTCCGTTTCTTACTATCAACGTTGAATCCGTAGCATTTGTAAAGGAGACGAACCCCCGGTGCTTATTCATTTCCACAACAGGTCGGGAAGCGGACGCAAGCCCAGTAACAGCAGTTATTATACCAACTATTGCAAATAGGAAAATGACACTGCCTATGATTTTATTTATCAACCACATAGAACGCAAATTGAAATGAGCGCGAACCTTATCTACAAAGAAAGTGACAAGATACCACCATAACAAAGCACCCAGGAAAATAAAAATAAAACCTATTATATAATGATAGAATTTAATATCGGGCATGAGGAAATTGAACCTCGCAAATAATCCTATGATCAGAAATATTATCAAAGGATTTGAAACTGTGAAAAGGAAACCGTTCAATATATTGCGTCCTGCAGGAATCCGTTGTTCGGCTGGCTTCTTCAACTTGCGTGACGGATTAGACTTGAAAAGATATACACCGAAACCTATTAGAACCAGACTCCCGACAAGCTGGATGATGTTACTGTTACGCTCAAGGAACTCTTCGATGAAAGAAAGTCCGAAACCGGTGAGCAAACAATAAAGGAGATCTGATATGGCAGCCCCGAGACCGGTATAGAGACCGGTTTTACGTCCCTTGTCGAGAGTGCGCTGCACACACAATATGCCCACAGGACCCATTGGCGCTGAAATTATGATGCCGATAGCGAGTCCCCGCCACATAGTGTATAATATCCCTTCGAGAATTCCCATGGCGTCAGTTATCTTGTTATCATATAACCGCCTGCCGTGGATTGCAGACATTGATAGCGCGTAAGTCCGTATTTATGTTTCCCTTCGGCGGCAGGACCGGATACGGGAGCGCCGCCCTGCATCGTGACATCATAATGTGAGCCGCATTTGCCGCAGATTGCCTCGAATGTGGATGCGTCAACAGCTACTCGTATGTTGGGGTCGCATTCAATGGGGCAAGAAAGGTCATAAGCCAAAGGGACGTTAGTCTCCGTTGAGAAAGGATCCATCCCGCCGATAAGGAGAACCCCGCCAAAACCTGTAGCGGTATTGGCGGTATAGCGATAACCGGAAGGTTCATTCAACTGCGGTATGAAATAACGGAACAGACCGAACCCTGACACGCCATAGATCGGAAGAGCACACGTCTGAACTCCAGTCACGCGATAGTATCTCG
>CASBHZ010000084.1 GCA_949123685.1 uncultured Bacteroidales bacterium
CTACACAAGGAGACACACTCTTTCCCTACACGACGCTCTTCCGATCTATTCCGGCACATCCGTGACGGGACATTTGCCAGGATCCTCGTTACTTATCTCGTATTTTATGTTCTTAATATCCATATTATATTTTTAAACAGCTTCTTAATGCCTGAAACACAGGGCATGTATCACGTTAAGTCCCTCACGGACATTGCGACTGTCAAGCACCACTGCAACTGTAGTGTCTGACGCACCTTCCGATATCGCCTTGACATCTATTGATGATTTCCGCAGAGCGTTAACAATCTCTGTTCCGAATCCTTTCACCTGTTTTATGCCCTCTCCGACAACAGCAATAACCGACAGGTCATCAGATTTCTCAATAGCTTCAAGTGCTCCGGACTGAATCTCCGGAGAGAACTCTATTTTCAAATGTTCCAAAGCCTTATCTCCATCAGCCTGCGGCATGGCAATCGAAAAAGATTTCTCAACCGATGGCTGTGCCACCATGAAAACACTGATACCGTTTCGAGCCATCACGTTGTAAGCGCGGGAATTAATTTCCGCCACATTAGACGTCAACGGTCCGGTCATAGTTATGACAGATGTATTATTCAATGAAGACACTCCTCGCGCCCTACCCTTCTCCGGTACATTATCAGAAATAAATGTGCCCGGAGCCGAAGGATTAAAGGTGTTCAATATCTTGATGGGTATATTTTTATGAAACACCGGATATATAGTGGGAGGATATATCACCTTGGCACCGAATGAACACAGTTCCATGCTCTCGATAAAAGACATTTCCGGAATAATGGAAGCATCCTTTATTATTCTGGGATCCGCTGTCAAAAAACCGTCAACATCTGTCCAGATCTCCAACATGTCAGCATCAAGTGCCGCCGCTATAAGCGCTGCCGTGTAATCGCTTCCTCCACGTCCGAGATTTGTTATTTCACCCGTATCCCTGTCTGTAGAAATGAAACCTCCAGCCACGGCATGGCACTTTAGAGGAAGTTTAAATTCCTCTTGAATAAGCTTTACTGTCAAGCTCCTATCAGCAATATTGCGGTTAAACCATTTTTCAGTCTTGACAAAACCAAGAGAATTATGGTGACTTGCGTTCTCGAGCATGCCGGCAACTATCACAGAAGACATCCTTTCTCCGTAACTTACAACTTCCGCTAATGTCCTTTCCGGAAGAATACGGATAAGTGACAACCCTCTATAACGCTCTTCCAACTGATCAAGAAGAGGATTTATAATATTTAGTATTCCCTCTTTCCTATAATCAGGAATAAGGGCGTCAATTATATCATAATGACGTTTGCGGATCACTTTCATTTCATCCACAAAGTCTTCTTTTCCTTCAGAGGCAGATTCCGCTGTTGCAATGAGCCTATCGGTCAAACCGCCAAGCGCTGATACGACAACGATAGAGGGACACTCCAAACCTTCCACAATTGATTTAACATTGCGGAGGCTTTCTATGGTGCCGACGGATGTGCCGCCAAATTTCAATACTTTCAACATCGGCATATGTAATTATATGCAAAAGTACAAAAAAAATAGCAAATAGAACCTATTTTGACACAATGGCGTTTAAATTAAAATGACTTTTGTTTAACACAAATTTAACGAATGGATATATTTAAAGATTCCGATTGCTGCAAACTTGATTTCAAACCGATTTCAGAATCGGAGATACCGTTGTTATTTAAATATTTCTCGGCATTTCCGTCACGCTCCTGCGATTTTTCTATCGGGGGCGTATTAATGTGGGCTGATTATTACGGTTATGAATTTGCCGAGTATAAGGATTCTTTGTTTATAAGGGGACTTGACCCGGAAACAGGAAAAACGATTTACTACCTACCGGCTGGAAATATGATTGAATCTGAATACACAAGAATTATCTCGAAACAAGAAAACGATAATTACAATGCCATTCTCCTTATCCCTTTTGAAACGGCTTCCGGGGAAAATAACGTGAAAGATATTGTCACATATCAGAGTCTGAAAGAATATCTTTATCCTGCTGAGCGTTTTTTACATTTTTCCGGGAAATCAATGGAAAAGAAAAGGAATCATCTCAATTATTTTCTAAACAACCATACCGATGCAAAAATAGAACCGATAACACCCGGGAACCTTGAGGAAATTATTGAATTTACACGACAATTCGCTGCCTGTCATAATAACTCGGAACTTTTCTTATACGAGAACCTTCAAACCATAAAAGTGCTGAACAATTATAACCTTTATCCTTTCGAGGGCATTGCCATCAGATGTGAAGGAAAGATCATCGGCTACACATTCGGAGAAAAAGCCGGAGACACTTTTTTCGTTCACGTAGAAAAGGGCAACGTGTCTTATCGCGGAATATACCAGGCGCTCGCATCATTCTTCTGCAGGGAAATAACCAAGAAATATCCTGAAGTAAAATACTTGAACAGGGAAGAAGACATGGGTGATGAAAATTTGAGGAAAAGTAAAGAATCATATCATCCGACATTATATATCAACAAAAGAATTGAAAATATCGAAGCTTTAAATGAAAATTCTCTTTTGAGAATAGCGTGATTTTTTTTACCTTTGCACGATAAGTATGACTCGCAAATTAGGTAATGCATATTTTTAGCGGATTTTCGAGGGATTTATGAGAGTTAAGGAAGGAGCAATGCGTGCATTGTGACTGATGGAACTCGCTTAAATCACCGGAAAGACACAAAAAGATGCATTGACTAATCAATAACGATGTCATACTTAAATAAGTGATTTTTGTAAAACATGAGCGACGTTCTTGTAATTATACCTACATATAACGAGATTGAAAACATCTCCAACATAATAGATGCAGTCATGCTATTGCCCGACGGTTTCGACATTCTTGTGATTGACGATGCATCACCGGACGGAACACAGGATGCCGTGCGAAAAAAAATGGAACAATATCCCGACAGGGTGAATTTGGAGTGTCGTTCCGGCAAATTAGGTCTCGGAACTGCTTATATACACGGATTCAAATGGGCATTAAAAAGAGGATATAAATATATGATAGAAATGGACGCTGATTTCTCTCATAATCCCGATGATCTTCCCCGCCTTTACCACGAATGTAAAGACAATGGAGCAGACATGGCAATCGGTTCCCGCTATATATCCGGAGTAAATGTGGTCAACTGGCCTATGGGACGCGTGCTTATGTCGTATTTCGCTTCGGTCTATGTAAGGCTGATTACAGGCATGAAATTACGGGATGCCACAGCCGGTTTCGTATGCTACAGGCGTTGCGTGCTTGAAGAAATAAAACTTGACAGAATTAAGTTCAAAGGATATGCATTTCAGATTGAAATGAAATTCAAGACACATTTAAAGAAGTTTAAGATAGTTGAAGTGCCGATAGTATTTGTGAATCGACGGCTCGGAACTTCAAAAATGAATTCTTCAATCTTCGGAGAGGCTGTATTTGGAGTTATCCAGCTTAAACTTGGCAGCCTATTCAAAAGTAAGAGCTTCCGTTAACGGAAGCTCTTACTTTCATTTATATATAGATAGTCAATCCCTGTAATATCCCTGCAGAAAACACCTTGCAATAAAATCAAAATTATCACTCACAAGTTTATTATCATCCGTGCCCGGGAAGACTGCGTCCGGCATCCAGCCATTTTCAAATGCAAACTTCACAAGATCTGCAGGACATCTTCCCCTGACTGTCAGAAAATCAAAAGCGTTGGCACGGGCATATTCTTTATCGTAATACTTGTTTTCAGGATCTGCAATGCATTGTGCGGCATTCCGCGCAACGAGCATTCCGCGCACTGGATTAACCATTACCACAATATTACGTTCGCCTTTCATTACCGGCAAATGCTCTTCATCCTTGCCCCATCCCATTTTTTCAATAAAGAATGCGTTCATCTCCTCATAACTCCCGAAATACTGTATTCGCCTACCATCTGTAGCTGCAATAAATCTCTCATAATAAGGGTGCAGGGGTTTATTAGCATTCCTGACAGACGGTAACTCCCCTTCAATTATCAATTGCAGCCATTCAGGAATAAAAAGGGCAAGCGGTCCGGTGGTATCCTCCATCATGGAGCGCTCCATGCGGTCATGAAGTTTAGTGACGTCATCACTTTGCATCAACTCCTGATCCGACATTATATCAGACATGGTCAAAGCAAAAGCAGGAGTCATAAGATAACAATGCAGGAACAGCCATGAACCTAAATGATAAATGTTTTCCTTATCTTCCGGATCTTTTAATTCCAAGCCTCGCGCAAGATTGTATCCTTCAGGAACCGGAGCCTCCTCATAAACAGACTCAAGATAATGAAACAGGCTGTCGGCAACATTCAATATACGCGAATCATGAGGATAAATATCCCGCATGTCCTCATATGTCATGGAAAGAATATACCAAGTCAAGAACCTTATATCCTCCACATTAAGCTCATAATCCACATAGTCTTCACCCTCTGAATGGAACGGTATGGAATAGCCATAAAGTTTACGGTTAGCATCCACAAACGAACGCCAGATTCCGGCATCTGCAACAATATCTTGAAAATAACCTGTAATTCCAAGACATAGCCTCCTGCCAATAGATTCGGGTATCGTCAAACCAAGTTCCGATCCTGCATAAATATCCAACAACGAATTAGCCACACCGAGGTAATATAAATCGGAAGGCTCTTCCTTGGGGAAAGACGGCTGCCTGAAAAGAAAATCTTTGATATCTATTTTATCCATGACAATCATCATTATCTCACTGCCGAGATCAGGTCGTTAACAGTGACTTTCTCCTGAGTGCCGGTAATCATATTCTTCAACATGATGGTGCCGTCTGCAAGTTCACTTTCCCCTACAATCGCAACAAACGGGATCTTCTCGGCATCAGCAAGAGCCATTTGCTTCTTGAGCTTAGCAGCATCCGGATACAATTGCGCAGCAATACCTGCTTCCCTTAAAGATTTTACATATTTGAGGGACTGCAAGGCTTCGGCTTCGCCAAAATTCACAAACATCACCTTAACAGATTCTGATATCTCTTCCGGATATAGATCCAGCTGATTCATAACGTCATATATGCGGTCGGCACCAAAAGATATCCCAACACCGGAAAGACCTGACATACCGAACACGCCTGTCAGGTTGTCATAACGACCTCCGCCTGTGATACTGCCGATCGCAACATCCAGAGCTTTCACTTCGATAATAGTTCCGGTATAATAATTCAATCCGCGTGCAAGAGAGAGATCCGCTTCCACCAAACATTTATGACCCAATGCGTCTATTCCGGAAAGAACCTGCCTCATCTCCCCGATACCCTTCATTCCTTCTTCCGAACCACTCAGAATACCTTCCATTATGTTCAGTTTCTCTTCATTGCTTCCTGTCATCTCAAGAATCGGACGCAGGGTCTCTATTGCCTCCTCTGAAAGACCTTTTTCACGGAGTTCTGTATTGACATTCTCAATACCTATCTTATCAATCTTGTCGATCGCTACCGTAATATCTACAATTTTATCTGACGCACCTATAGTTTCTGCAATTCCGGTAAGTATCTTACGGTTATTCACCTTTATTGCGATATTGATACCAAGATCCGCGAATACGGAATCTATCAATGAAAGCAATTCGATCTCATTATTCAATGAATCAGAACCGACCACGTCAGCATCACACTGATAAAACTCGCGGTAACGACCTTTCTGCGGACGATCGGCACGCCACACCGGCTGAATCTGGAAACGCTTGAACGGCATCTGCAGGTCATTGCGATGCTGAACCACAAAACGCGCAAAAGGAACCGTCAAATCATATCGCAATCCCTTTTCACAAATCTTATTAGTCAAGCGAGGTAGATTTCTCTCCCCCACCTCTTCATCACTGACCGATTTCAGGAAGTCGCCCGAGTTAAGTATCTTGAAAAGAAGTTTATCACCCTCCTCTCCATACTTACCCATCAGGGTAGAAAGGTTTTCCATAGCAGGCGTCTCTATCTGCTTATATCCAAATAGTTTGAAAGCTTTTTTGATGGTATCGAAGATATAGTTTCGGCGCGCCATCTCGATAGGAGAAAAATCACGCGTGCCTTTCGGAATGCTTGGTTTTTGAGCCATTATATTGTCGGTTTGATTATTTTACGCGAATTTACAAAAAATTGCCGAATGACAGCGCACGAAGCATTAAAATTGTGCCACCAAGTCATAACCTGTCCATTAAAATATATATTCTACATTAAAAGTTTCCTTGGAGCTGCAAAAATAAAGAGCTTTTATAAGTAAGGCAATATATGTTTGGCAAAACATAGATGTTTTGGTAATTTTCATATTAATACCTAATTTTGCATACAAACCATCATAAAAAGGTGATAAGTAAGTAATCACTTTTTAAGGAATAAAGTTAAGACAAGTTCGATATGTTCAAAATAAGTTTATCTGAAAAGATCAAGACGGCAGCTCCGGAATTGAGAATTATTGCAATTGAAGCGGAAGTGAATAATCCGGAAACTACTGATTCACTATGGCGCGAAATTGAAAAGGAGGCTGATTACATCCGCGAAAAACTAACAATGGATATGGTCAACAAGCGCCCTGCAATTGCCGCCACAAGAAAGGCATATAAGGCGTTGGGTAAAGATCCCAACAGATACAGACCTTCTGCGGAAGCTTTGTGCCGCCGGACAGTAAACGGCAAGGGATTATACAGGCTCACTTCTTTAGTAGACCTTATCAACCTGCTTTCCATGAAAACAGGACACAGCATAGGGGGATTCGATGCAGACAAGATAGATGGATACTCTTTACTTCTGGATGCAGGAAATTCCGGTGAAGAGTTTCATGCAATAGGCAGGGGGCTTCTAAATATAGAAAACCTCCCGATATATCGCGACGCAACTGGCGGTATAGGAACTCCTACAAGCGATGAAGAACGCACAAAACTGACAAAGGAGACCCGCAGACTTCTCATGCTGATAAACGTATACGATGGCACTGAGAATATTGAACAGATCCGTGAGCTTGCAATTGATCTTCTGACCACCCATTGCTCCCCCTCCAATATGGAATCACATATTATATGCTAAGCAAACAAATTACTTTTTTAAATAAGTTATAACTTACTTAAAAGCTGTTTAAAATTCAAATGAAAGGCGAACATTGAACTGGCGACGTGTAAGATAATTCGGCACGGCATATTGAATATTGTTGACATCCGTAACCCAATAGTAGCTGCTGACATTGCTTATATCCAGTAGATTGAAGCAATCAAGTCCTAAGACAATGCTACGGAAGTGACGCCAGAAATTATACGGACGGACACCATTGGTCGGCGCCCCGACAAGCTGATAACTGATTCCTATATCCAGACGCTTATATGCCGGAGCCCGGAAATATGACTCAGACCTGCTCTTGTGAGGTGCCGTCATTGTCAATCCATCCGCAAATATCCCTCGCAAACTGAATTTTAATTTGGGGAACTTGGGGAAGTAATCAGTGAAATAAAGGCTTACCGAATACCGTTGATCGCTCGGCAGGGGAACTTTCTTTCCATCAAGCGTCTGCTGAGTCTTCATCAACGAAAAACTGAGCCATGAATCAGACCCTTCTACAAATTGACCGAAAAGTTTAAGGTCAAGCCCGGTTACAAATCCCTTTGAATCGTTCACCCCGGAATAATTAACCTTAAGGTTGTCATATTCGTAAGATATCAGGTTAGACATATTCTTATAATAAACCTCTCCCATAAGTTTGAACGGTCTGTTCATTGCCCTGAAGGTGTAATCAGTACCTACTATGAAATGAAGGCTGCGGGGAGATTTTATATCGTTATTAAGTTCGATCGAATGATTGCCCGAATCATCTGTGACAGATCGCCGGAACTCTTTATAGAACGGCGATTGATAATACAATCCGGCAGCGGCACGAAAATTGAAACTGCCCCCAACAGGTGTTAATGAGAAATTTACTCTCGGCGAAACAAGAAACTCTTTATTAAAATCCCAATACGAAAACCGGATACCTCCGTTAAGGGTCATATATGCCTTCTCGGTGTCGATATAATATGCATCTTCAGCATAAGCAGACACACGGTTTGTAGAGAGATTATTATTTGATGAAAGATTATATATCAGATGCACCCCATCCGGCAGAGTGGGAAGGGAATAACCAGCGGAGTCTCTCCATTCCCACTCCTTGGTACGATCCCTGAAACTCTCCCTCCTATAGTCCAGCCCATAGGAAATATGATTACCCTTAATGCGTGTCTCACCTTTAAGGAAAATTCTGAATACGGAGGCTTTAAGCCTATTACGCGAATGTTCCATATATTTACCTACACCGAGTTCTCCCCCGATGCCTTCTTCGCCCGACGTTCCTGCCTGGTTCAACCAATATTCACCGGAAATATCATACGCCACCATCTCATTCGTGAGAAATCCGGAAGCCCCAAGCATGAAGCTTGTTGCTCTGTTATGACGATACAGCACAGACAGAGATCCGAGGAAAGTCTCAAACTTATCGCGCTCCTGACCATCAAAATAAACCTTAAAATGCTTAACATCCTGCGCCGTGCCGAAAGTGGTTTCTCTGTCACGGGGTTTAAAATTATAATGATTCAAAGATATGTTACCTAAGAAATTGACTGTCCATTTATCATTCGGTTTGAGATTCAGGTTAGTCTGATAATCAAAATATGTGGGATCGTATTCCCCTTTAGTATCCATCGAAGAGAGTAACGAATTGTTTTTCTTGAACCTCACGCCATGTAGTTGCGAGAAAGTCCCACTATTCTGACCTATCGTCAAAGAAGCACCCATCAGGCTTGCCGAAACCGCTCCTTCGAATGCCTCGGGCTCACGATAAGTTATATCAAGAGCAGAAGACATTTTATCGTCATAGCGGGCGGGGAAACCGCCGGAGGAGAATTTCAGCCCGCCTACCATATCAGGATTTATTATACTCAAACCCTCCTGCTGACCTGCGCGTACAAGCTGGGGGCGATAAATCTCGGTGCCGTTTATATAAACGGAATTTTCATCAAACGAACCTCCACGCACCGAATATTGCGAACTCAACTCATTGGAAGAATTGACACCAGGCATAGTGGAGATCATAGCTTCCACACTGCCTCCGGAAACATCAGGCGACAGTTTGAAGCTCTCCGTGTTGAAACTTTGCATACCGTTGATATTGCTCTTGAAACCGAGAACTTCAAGTTCCTTGAGCTCCACATCATTAGGGTACATTCTTACATTAAGAGTCAGGTCTCCCTTTGGATTTATCAATTTATGATTCACAGTCTTAAACCCCACACAGCTAAATATCAATTCAACTGTATCTTTTTGGGCAACTGAAAGCGAATATTGACCTTTAAGATCCGAGTTGGTTCCGATAGCCGTTCCTGCCACTCTTATTGTGGCAAACTCTACAGGTTTATCTTCATTATCGACAACCTTACCGGAAATTTTAACATTATCGGCAAAAATCGGAACTGAAGATAGGAATGATAAGAATAATACTATAAATATTATGTATATGCGAATTTTCAACATGCAGGTATTTTTCAATTTTGTCCCCTTCAAATATCTCTACCCCTCTGAATAAAAACGCTCACCGCATGCTTATATTATACAGAACCCGTTTTGACTTAACGGGCTAATGCACCGACAGAATATTCACTGTCAAAAATCATATTCAATACATGAGCGAGTCTGTATCCCGCTTTCCGCATCTGTGAATCTGACAATTCACTTGACTTCATCACGATATCCAAAGATTCTTTAGTGTCATAATTTCTGCCCGGCTCCAGCCAATCATATATCTTCATTACCTCACCGGCATTCTCTTCAATCCAATCTTCCAATGATCCTTGCATCAGCAATATCCGTCCTTCACCATAACACTTGTCAAGCCATGAAGCATAACGCTCGGCGCTCCATTTCCTGCTGATTCCCAACAATCCGCTGTCCCAGAACTTATGAAATAAAAAATCCTTGCCGAAAACCTTGAAACCGAATCCTTGCGACGTTCCCTTAAAAAAGGTATGACAGGGACAATGCATGTCTCCTACGAGATGGACAATAATCTTTATACCTACCGCAACAGCAGAATCAGTCATGGAACGGTAATCACGCATTTTTTCAATTTCGGTCCCGAGACCTTCGTAAACACGATATTTTTTTGACCACATCGAATGTTTTCCCTTTGAAGTGACAGATGCACTGTGCCAACCTGAAGTATGTCTATATTCAGGAGTACGCCTGACAGCATCCATCCATGACGCATATTTTACGATTGATTCCCCATTGAGATATTTATCCACATTCTTTCTTGCACTGTCGGTAAGATGCCGTTCTGCCAGAGCGGCTATAGTAGCATGCCCCAACTTTCCCCAGGCAAAAGACTCACCTACGCCCACCACCAAGATCAAGAAAACACATGCCAACAATTTGTTATAATTCATAAGCAGGTTATAGAAGCTGTTTATATTAAAAACTAAATTATATATGTTTTATTTTTCACATAATTTGATTACTTTTGCATCATATGAACAACATTATATCAGACGTTGCACGCCGCCTGTCGCTCCCGGAGCGAGGCGTGGAAGCCGTCATAAACCTTCTTGATGAAGGCTCTACCGTGCCGTTCATCAGCCGCTACCGCAAAGAAGCGACCGGATCTCTTGATGAAGTGGCTGTAAGATCAATCGAAACCACGCTCAAAACCGTGCGTGAACTTTATGCCCGTAAAGAATTCGTAAAAGAAGCTATCGAAGCCGCCGAGGCTATGACTCCGAGAATTGAACAGAATCTTCGGGAAGCGACTACAATGACTGAAGTCGAAGACATCTACGCTCCGTTCAAGCCTAAAAAGCGAACACGCGCCACCATAGCGCGAGAACGCGGGCTTGAACCATTGGCAAAGATAATAATGGCTGGCAATACCTCGGATCCTGTTAATGCGGCAAGCCGTTTCACCGGACATAAAGATGTAAACAATCCTGACGATGCAATCTCCGGAGCTTGCGACATAATAGCCGAATGGGCATCTGAATCCTCCCGTTTGCGCAACATGACACGCAACGCTTACAGGAGACTCGGGTCTCTGGTATGCACTCCTGCAAAAGGGAAAGAAGATGAGATTTCGACCTCACCGTTCGCCACTTACAGTAACTTCTCAAATTCGGTGCGCAGAATCCCGTCACACCAGTATCTTGCATTACGACGGGCTGAAGCAGAAGGAATGATAAAAGTGAAATACTTGCTTGATGATTCTCGCGACAATCTTGAAGAATCTTTATCTGATGCATACGCTTCCCGACAAGCCTCCTCAGAGTGTCGCAGGATCATATCAGACGCTGTTGCCGACGCATCCAAGCGGCTAATACGCCCCTCTGTCGAAAATGAAGTATCTGCAAATCTGAAAGAGGAGGCAGATCGCGTGGCAATAGATATTTTCTCGCAGAATCTGCGCCAGTTACTTCTTGCCTCGCCACTTAAGGAACGGCGTGTATTGGCTATAGATCCCGGCTATCGCACAGGATGCAAAGTCGTGGCTATTGACGAACAAGGTAATCTACTTGACGATACAGTCATATACCCTACCCCTCCGCGCAATGACACAGAGGGGGCGGCAAGTATTTTAAGAAAGTTGATTTCACGCAATAACCTTGACGCGATAGCTCTTGGCAATGGAACCGCATCACGCGAGACGGAACGTTTCCTGAAGGATTACAAAATAATGGATTCCGGAGCAATTTTCGTTGTCAGCGAAGATGGCGCATCCGTATATTCCGCTTCTGAGATTGCGCGGAACGAGTTTCCAGATAAGGATGTCACCGTGCGCGGTGCCGTGTCTATAGGCAGGAGACTCATTGACCCACTTGCCGAATTGGTAAAAATAGATCCCAAATCCATAGGTGTGGGGCAATATCAGCATGACGTAGACCAAAGTAAGCTCAAAAACGCACTCGATTATACAGTCATGAGTTGCGTGAATACAGTGGGGGTGGATGTCAACACTGCGTCAGCAAGTCTGCTGGCATACGTTTCAGGAATTGGTCCGGCATTAGCATCCAATATCGTTAAATATAGGATGGAAAACGGTGCTTTCGCAACGCGTAAAGAACTGAAAAAAGTGCCACGTCTTGGTGACAAGGCATTCGAGCAGGCTGCCGGTTTCCTCAGAATCAGTTCTGGCAAAGAACCCCTCGACAACACCGGCATACATCCCGAAAGCTATCCGATTGTCAAAGAAATAGCAAAACAGTTGGGAGTTAAAACAGCAGACCTCCCTGCAAACGACACCATCCTCAATAAGATCAACGCGTCCGAACTGGCGGCAAAAGGGATAGGAGGATTGGAAACAATTACTGATATCATCACCGAATTGCGCAAGCCGGGCCGTGATCCGCGCACCGACAATGCCGAAACCGCATTCCAGCCGGCGATTGATTCCTTCGAACAAATTAGAATAGGACAAAAACTTCCGGGCGTAGTAAGCAACATAACCGCCTTCGGTGCATTCATTGATTTGGGAATAAAAGAAAGCGGACTCCTCCACATTTCTAAAATTTCGACCCGCCGCATAAATGCCGTCAGCGACGTGCTGCATCTTGGTCAGCATATCGAAGTAACCGTAACCGATATTGACACCACACGCCGACGCATCAGCCTTTCCCTCCTCCCCACTTAATTCATGTAATATCCGATAAAGTTACTACAGACCGCAAATCCACTTATGCAATTTAGACACAGTGGCGCATAATGCGCCACTGTGTCTAAATTGCATAAGCCATTATACCGAAATAATCAGTAAGTG
>CASBHZ010000085.1 GCA_949123685.1 uncultured Bacteroidales bacterium
TGGCCCATTTTTTAATGAGTGCCCTGGCCTACTTTTCAGTGAGTAATTACAACCTCATAGTATCTGCATTGTTGCTCTACTGTCTTGCTTCTTCTCTTTGCCATGTCGATTAAGGATTAAAGGGTGAATAACCAAAGGATGAAGCCGAAAAAGACGATTGTGGAAAGGATAGCCACTATTACACCTATCGCCACTCGGAACACTACGTTTACTATCTCTCTGACGATGCCCCAAATGATGCCGAACACCCAAAAGGCGGTGCGCATGATTAAGCTGCACATCGCAAGCCCAATGTATTGCGCCATTTGTCTGAAATCTGCCGTTGTTGTCATATCTTTGCTGTTTTTGATTTTTTGTTTTTTAATGCGGATTCAAGAGCTGAGGGAGTTGAGTTTCAAACTATCTTATCTGCCTCTCGTTTATCCGACATTTTTTTTAATGCGTCTTTCTGTCGCATCGGTCGTTTTCGTTTCGGGTGCTTAAAAAGGTAGGGATTAGGGAATGCAAGGTTTTTCGGGAAAAATACTACCCACAGGGCTGGAGATTTTTCCCGAAAACAGGAGGCTTGACCTTGCTTTCCCGTCAAATCCCGGAGTTACCTTTGCGCCCAGAACGGAAATGACTGCCTGATGCGGCCCACTGAAAGGCGCGAAAATGGAGGTAAACGGAAGTAGAGGCAGATTAGACAGAAAACTTCAAAAGAGAAATCCGTGAAAAAAGGAGGTCTCCCCCCAAAAAGGACATAGCCGGTAGCGTGAAACCGGGCAAACCACCTGCAAGGAAGTATGGTTCTATCTGTCTGGTCAGACGTGTCGGGGCGGGCAGATAAAATCATTCTTCCCGGTTTGCCTGCTGTGGGTGACGGCTTGTTCCATTTATGGACAAGCGGTCATACACGGCTTTCCGCTTCCGGCTCAAAGGAACAGCGAAAAAGAAAAATCATCTGAAAAACCGTAAAAGCTCCTCTTTGGCATAAGCATAAAAAGAAATGGGCCTTGCCTCATCAGTCTAAACTGTTGTTTAGGCGTGAGGCAAAGCCCTTTTCTCAGCTTATGCGGTAGTCGGCACACGTTCGTTCAACATTCTTTTGGACGATGGTGTGCCGACGGATAAAATCGCTTTTACGGAAAAACGTATATGATAAAGAAAAAATCAGGGAGATTCATTTCAAAATCTCCCGTTTTATTGTTACTTTTGCATACGAAGAGTTCTTTGAAGGTTACGCAACGCGCAGAAGAATAATGCAGCAGATAACTAACTAAATCGTAACCTATTACTATTATGAGCAATTAACCTAAGCTCATTTCCAATAAATTACACTCTTTTCGTAACTTCATATTACAAAATTACAAAAAATCAGGTAACAAAAAAATTTAATGTGCATATGAAACGCGGTTAAAATAATATAGCTGCGTTTCGTATGCACATCAAACATGTTTGGCGGAGAGAATCAATCTTTTATCTCTGTTTCTGCATCAATGTCCGGGGCTATAAGTTTATAGCCTTTACCATGGATGTTTATGATCTCGATTGAAGGATCGTCCTTTAGGAGTTTGCGGAGCTTTGTGATATATACATCCATGCTTCGCGCGTTGAAGTAATTGTCATCGATCCAGATTGATTTCAATGCATAGTTACGTTCCAGGATTTCGTTTACGTGAGAGCAGAGAAGTGCCAAGAGCTCAGATTCTTTTGTGGTAAGCTTCTGCGTCTTGTCATCGGCAATTAGTACCTGCTTCTGTGTGTCGAAAGTATATTTGCCTATTTTGTAGAGAGTGATATCCTTATCACGTTTCCCTTTTACACGTCTCAGTATTGCACCGATGCGGAAAACGAGTTCTTCCATTGAGAATGGTTTGGTGATATAGTCGTCAGCTCCAAGTTTGAATCCTTCAAGCACATCTTCTTTTAATGCTTTAGCCGTAAGGAAAATTATAGGCACATCACCATTTACGTTACGTATTTCCTGTGCCAGCGTGAAGCCGTCTTTTTTAGGCATCATGACATCAAGGACACATAGGTCGTATTTGCCCTTTAAGAATGTCTTGTATCCTTTTTCGCCATCAGGGCAGAGGTCTGCATTGAATCCTTTTGCCTGAAGGAACTCCCTGAGAAGCATTCCCAAGTTTTCGTCGTCTTCGCAAAGCAGTATCTTTAATTTTTCGTCCATCATATATAGTAGTTTATTTAATTATTTCACATTAAGAAGTTTATAATTATTCAACCAATTTCTAAACAATTATGGTTTTTCACATTCTTTAGAAGCTGTTTAAAAATAGAAGTTAATTTGGAGGGTCGCAAGCTTGCGAGATTTCAAGTAACTTGAAAAACAGCATTGATTAAAATTTTAACACATGAAGCCTGTCGATAAATAAAAATTACCTTTTGTCCGGCTCTCTCCGGTTAAAATCCATTCGCGGCGCAGTCACATAGCCCGCTATGCTCCTTTGCCTTAAATGAATTTTAACTCGGAGATAGCCGCCCCAAATTTAACTTTTATTTTAAACAGCTTCTTAATCATATAACAAACAATGGCGTGAAATTCCGCATAAATATTTAACATTTTTAAATTGGTGTTTTAACACATGTTTATTCTTTGCCTTTGTCACGCGTAATAAGCGGGAGCGAGATAATGAAGGTTGACCCCTTGCCAAACTCACTTTCCACAGATATGTTTCCTCCGAAGAGTGTGATCATTTTCTTTACGTATGCCAGACCGAGACCGAAGCCTTTGACATCGTGCCTATTGCCTGTGGATACACGGAAAAACTTGTCGAATATCCGTTTTAAATCATCTCTTTTTATACCGATTCCGTTATCTTTTATGCGAATTTCAAGTTGGTTGTTAATATTTTTTGTAGTGATTTCCAGCATTGGTTCACGATCTTCATCCATATATTTTACCGCATTGTCCAGAAGATTGAATATTACATTGGTGAATTGCATCTCGTCAACCCTTATTTCTGCATTATGAGCTTCAAGAAGGGTGGTGAGCGAACCTCCATACTTTTCCACTTTAATTTTAAAAGTGTTCACGACATTTGCTATTATGGCGTTGGCATCCACTTCTGTAAATTTGAGTGCTGATCCGGTGTTGTCGAATACTGACATCTGGAGCACTTTTTCTACTTGGAATCTCAATCGTTTCGACTCTTCCGTTATCACTTCCGACAGATGTTCGAGAGATGAGCTGGATTTCCTTATAGATGGATCGGACAGCATCTGACCTGCAAGTGAGATCGTTGATATCGGAGTCTTAAGTTCATGAGTCATGTTGTTGATAAAGTCCGATTTCATCTCTGTGAGCTTTTTCTGCCTGAATGCCAAAATTATAGTATACAGGAAGATTATCAACAATATTAAAGTCAATACTAAGGTGGGTATAATGAATCTCACGGAAGAGAATATATACGAATGTTTGGTCGGAAATTCAACTTTGAGATTATAGTAAGTATCGGAATTTGAGAATAGCGGTATGCTATATATGTTATGTTTTGCATTGTCTTTGTAACCCTCGGTGGAATATATCAGGTTGCCTCTCACTCCGTAAACTGCAAATACGAAAGGCACATTGACACCGTTGTTCGTCAACTCGGTACGTAGGCAATTGCGGATTAAAGTGGAGTCTGCACGCTCCATCACAGGTCGTGAACCTGCATCGCGAAGAATGGACAGGATAACCTCATTGAGCAGACCTTTCTGGTATAGGTATTGGCTGCGTATGACTTCTTGCAAATTGCGATATCTCTCCGCCACGTTCTGATTGGCAGGAGGGAAAATGCGTGCTGCCGGCTCAATTTTTGAAGTCTCCATATGCGGCGTGTTGGTATAATCGTGGTAGAAACTTGACTCGATTATGTTCACGTCCTTTTCAAGAAAATGTAATGTTTCCTCACGTTCGAGAAATTCCGAAGTGGAATATAGCGATCGCATCACCCCCTCCGAAAATTGCTCATCTCGCATCTTTACCATATTCTCAAGATACATGATCTGAAAATATAGTAGAACACCGAACGTGAGTGCCATTATTATGGTTAAAAGCCAGATTACAGATTTTTTCATACTTTATTAACAAAAAATAACGCTTGTGGTTTTAGTCTGTGTTTGGAATTAAACACACATGCTTTCCCGGTTGCAATTACTTGCTACCCTTAGTTATTAACATATAAGTGCAAAATTAACATAAAATGTTAAAATCACAATTTAATTAAGTGAAAATTATACTAAAAAAGCAAAAAATCATTCGCTTGCTTAATAAATTGAATTTTAGATATTAATTTTGTAAAACAAAACAACGACTTCATTAATTGATGTTAAGGCGGGTTCATGATCTTTACAGCCCATATCAGCTTTGAAGGCGTTTAAGAAGTTGTTTAAAAATAACTTCTAATATCTTAACCCCTCGCATTATGAAATATATATATATATTAGCGTTAGTCTTTTCTTTAATCCTGACAGGTTGTCGCGATAATCAAGATCCTGTTCCTGCCGGTCCCAAAGAGGTTAAGCAGATGACATTGGTATATGCCGTTAACAGGAATAACCTGTCATATGATCTTGCTGTCAATGAGGATCAGATGCTTATGGCAATGAGGAATATAGATCCTGATGTGTATAAACTTCTTGTATATAAATTCACCTCTGATGGACCGGGATTGTTTGAAGTACGGAAAAATGGAGAGGATCTGGAATTTTCGTTGTTGAAACGTTATGACAAATCTATCTTTTCAATAGAAAAGGAAAGAGTGTCGGAAGTGCTCGGCGATGCGCTTGCTTTCTATCCTGATGTTGAATCCAATCTTTTCTTCTGGGGACATGGCTTAGGTTGGGTAAATCCCAATAAATATTCAGATAGGGTGGAAAGAGTCACTTCTGCCACAATTCCGGAACTTTACGGATTCGGAGGGGAGTACATATATGAAGACGATATTAAAATCAAAACTGATTATATAGATTTAGATGAATTGGCAGCCGCAATACCTGACGGGAAGTTTGATATGATTTGGTTTGACTGTTGCTACATGTCTTCGATTGAAGTTGCTTACCAGCTGAAGGATAAGTGTGATATATATGTAGCATATCCCACTGAGATTATGGCTGAGGGTTTGCCATATAACCTCGTCCTGCCTAAGATTTTAGGGAATATGCCGGATAGGGTAGGTGCTGCGCGCGCAATGTATGAATATTATGTAGGTAAGAATTATCCCGATCCGGTGACTATAGCTGTAATGGACATGAGTAGTATAGAGAGTGTTGCAGATGCTGTCAGGAATATTGTATTTTCCGGCGAAGAGCGGCCTTCTGTTTCAAATTTGCAGAATTATTCCCGATTAAAGAACACTCCATATTATGATTTCGGTCAATATTATCGTGAATATGTGAATGCGAATCGTTCATCATTTTCATCAGTAGCTGATGCCGATGGAATATTGAAGGATTTGAACACAGCGATTTCTAAATTTGTAATATATTCAGCTGCTTCCGATACCGATTTTTCCGGAAGACCTATTAATAAGAATAATTTTTCGGGGGTGAGTGTGCATAATTTCTTAGATGTGGATTCACCGAGGGATGGATATTACAGAAAACTGGATTGGTACAAGAGGATTTGGGGAGGGATTGAAGCGGAGTAAATTAAGTAAGTAAGAGAAATTAATGCACATATAAAACGCCGTTATTTTTGAGATGTTTTTGCTGCGTAATGAAGGAGCATATAGGCATATGCGACTGAATTACAAGGTAAAAACAGCCAAAAAGAACAAGTTTTATAGTGCAAGATTTCATTACTTACATATATCGATTAATTTTTATTACTTACTTATAAGTTTATTTAATATAGTCATAAAGAATGATACAGACAGAGACGCCTGTTGCTGCAGGATTGCCTGACGGTGCCAAGGCTTTTAATGAATTGAAAGGTTTAAGTTTTGATGACGCGATTGAGAAGGTTGCTAACGGCTTAGTAAGTTTCGGTTTTAAATTGTTGATAGCTATCCTCGTGTTCTACGTTGGGCGCTTCATTATCCGTAAACTTTATAAGATGACTTTGACAGTGATGACCAAGCGTAAGATGGATGCATCCCTTACCACTTTCGTGTTGTCACTCATAAAAATGGTTCTCTATTTTATATTGATAATTACGATTGTCGGTATTCTTGGGATAGAGACCAGCAGTTTTCTTGCCGTTTTTGCATCAGCCGGTGTTGCTATAGGTATGGCATTGAGCGGGACACTGCAGAATTTTGCAGGTGGAGTCCTTATACTCCTGTTGAAGCCATACAAAGTCGGAGACTATATAGAAGCCCAGGGATATGCAGGAACAGTGAAATCGATTCAATTGTTTCATACTGTTATAAACACGGTTGACAATAAGGCTATTATAATACCTAACGGCGGTCTTTCAACCGGTTCGATTAATAATTTTTCGCTTGAAAGTTATCGGCGTGTAGACTGGACAATCAGTTTATCTTATGACACTGATCTTGCTGCTGCAAAATCTACGATCCTTGGAATGATAAATGAGGATTCCAGGATAGTGAAAAGATATATCGAAGATGACATTCAATATCGTGAAGAGTTAGCTCAAGAAAAGGAGAATGCGCTTCATCCTGAATTGAATGGTGGAAATGAAGAAGTGAAGAAGAAACGATGGTGGGGTGGTATCAAGCCGCATTTGAAAAAGCGTAAAGAGGTGATTCACCAGACCCTGACAGAAGATGTAGAAATGAATGCCGCAATACCAGTGAAAATAGAGCGTCAGCCTTTTGTAGGATTGAATGAAATGGCAGACAGCAGCATAAATCTTGTGGTCAGGGCATGGACTCACTCTTCAAATTACTGGGGTGTTTATTTTGAGATGAACGAGAGGTTTTTCACGGAACTTCCCAAACATGGTTTTTCATTCCCGTTTCCTCAATTGGATGTCCATTTTGATCAGGGTATTATCCAACCTCAATCAAATGGCTCTGCATCGTAAGCAAGTCGATAGTGAAAATTTTGTCGTAAAGCATCTCGCCGGTTCCGGTGAGGTGCTTTATTGTTTCTGAAGCCTGACAACAAGCTATTATTCCGGCGGCGGGACCGAGCACACCGGATATTGAACATGGCATGATTCCGGTTTCTACGCCCTCAGGATAAAATATCTGTGAATATCGCACATGACCACGTGCCCAACTCATCACCTGTCCTGAAAATCCGGCTACGCCTCCTATGCAACAAGGCTTGCCAAGTTCATGACAGATCTTGTCTGTCATGAACTTGGAGCTGGGATTGTCTGTTGCGTCTACGATGAAGTCGCATTCAGAATATAGTTCAAGAGCTGATGATTCGGTTATGATTACGTTATGGCATTCTACTTCACAGCCGGGGTTAAGCAATCTCATGCGGGTTGCTAAAGTTTCCGCTTTCGATTCTCCGGTTTCTGTTGTGGAATAGAATAGTTGCCGTTGAAGATTCGAGATATCGATAGTGTCAAAGTCAGCTATGCTTATTTTGCCTATTCCGGCACCGGCAAGATACATTGCCGTTACGGAGCCGAGTGCACCGCAGCCGGTTATGAACACATGTGCTTTCTTTAATGACTCGATCCCGGCAGTTCCTATTTCGGGGATCGCTATCATTCTGGCATATCTTATTCTCTCCTCTCCTGTAATCATAAATCTGTGTTTATCCGCAGTGCCAATACTTCTTGACGAGATCAAGCATTGCCTTCCGGTTGCCGGCTATCTCCTTGCGGAGAGATGAGTCTTTGAATGAATCAAGTTTCTTGATGATACCCGAAATCATTTCGGGTGAGAATACACCATACTTCTCAAATACACCACGTTTTTCGGCAAGTTTTTCGGCAGATGCCGTGCAGCTGTCAGGAAGTCCTTTAAGTGCCGCAAGTTTAGCTTTATTTTCATCGGAATGGATATTGACGCTTACATAAAGCTCTTCAGCTCTTTCAAGCGCGTTTTCCATTTCGAATCCTTCGCGGGCGGCTACAACCATAGCTGCGATGAGTTGATAGACGTCTGCTGAACAGTCTGCACTCCGGAGCTCCGCTGTCTGTTTTTCGGGATTTGTTGTGGATGGCTCTTCAAGCGGATTTGCTTGAGAACACATATCGTTTTCTCCGGTCCAACCTAATGGGACGCGAACAAGGACTGAACGGTTGCGGTCTCCCCAGCAAATTGAAGTGGGTGCTTCCTGATGAGGAACGAGACGGAAATAGCTTGTAGGAACCTTATTGCCCATGGCTGTTATAGCATCGGCATTTTCAAGTATTCCGACGATAGCCTTTTTAGCGATATCGCTCAATTTGCCATCTTCGATCATCATGTTCTTGCCATCTTTCATTACCTTGAAATGAATATGCAATCCGCTGCCTGCTTTACCCTCTGTGATTTTTGGAGCGAATGTCACATCATATCCCTTTTTCATTGCAAGAGTGCGTATTATCCACTTTGCAAGCATCAGGTTATCTGCCGCGAATCTTGCCGGTATGGGAAGGAACTCTATTTCATTCTGCTCAAATATCTTGCCGTCGATTGTAAAATTCCCGACTTCGTTATGACCATATTTTATTTGTCCTCCGACCTGGGCTATAAGTGACATGCATTCCATCCTGAAATCGTTGAATTTCGCGAAAGGTGCAGATTCGTGATAACCTTTCTGGTCTGTAGCCTCGAAAAGCGAAGTGTCGTCTGCGATCACGTAATATTCAAGTTCCCCCATAGCGTAGAAATCCATGCCGGTTATTTCATTAAATGAACGGCAAGCTTTCTGTAACGTATATTCGGGAGAAGATTTCAATGGATTTCCTTCTTTATCGAAGAAAGATGCCAGCATTGTCAGGGTCGGAACTTCTGCAAACGGATCAACGAAAGCTGTGGAATAGCGAGGGATCACGTAAAGGTCACTGTTGCCGGCTTCAATGAAGGGGAAAAGGCTTGAGCCGTCCACCCGCTCTCCGAATGTGAGGATGGAATCGAGATATTCTTCCGAATTTATTACGAAATTAAGGGTTTTCAATCTGTTGTCATCAGCGGGATACATGAAATTCACCATTTTTATTTCATTCTCCTTGATGAAACGTATAATGTCAGCTTTTCGAAATTCTTCTGGCATTTTCTCCAGATATTGCACCACGCGATTGGGGCACAATGTAATGTTTGTGTTCATGTTTACGTATTGATTTAGGTTATGAGTAAGCTAAGGCTTACTTATGCAAAGATAATAAAAGTTTGATTCAAATTAAACAAAAAATATTAATAATCTTCATGAAATCGCTGAACTGTCGGTGCTCCGACTTTTAACTACCGGTGAAATATACCCTTACTTGACCTACAGGAAGCTGTCCTACAAGATATAGGGGAATATGTTGCGAGTCGGTGGAAATCCAAGTGTCTATGTCGTCACTCGATTTATTCTTGCCCCCGGTTGTGAAGTTAAATTGGATATGATATGCCTCCTTTTTGGAATTGTCACGCAGTTTTATGATTTCTTTCCCTAATGATTTAATAGTTATTGTCTCAGCTTTCGATCCGGAGAATACGGTTGCACGGATAGCTTTCCCTTTTTGAAGTTCTCCATAATTGATAAGCCTCAGGTAATAGAACACGGACAGCATGTCATAAACGGGTCCAGAAGCATGTAGCTTTTTTTCAGATTGGGAAATGATGCCATCCTTGTTTTTCTTGTATCTTTTGCAATACCCCGAAACCTTTTTTTCTGAATACGTATATGTGATCACATCTTTTCCATATTTCCCTTTTTCATGTGCTATTTTTGTATAAGACAACGGCTTCATATCTCTGATTCTGATCGAACCGAGTAGGGTGTCGCGCACTTGATAGAACCTGTCTGCCCAAGGTTTTGTCTTGGCAGCCATTATAATTTCATAGTTTGGTCCATTATTGCGGAGGGATAGGGTTGCGTCTCCCGCATCCTTATGGATAAGCCCCCATTTATAAGTTATCACATAGTGTAGGTTCTCATCTTTAAATCCCTTGGCGAAAGCGTTTGAAGCGAAAGCTAAAATGAGAAATGATATTAATATGGTTGATAATTTTTTCATGAGGTTTTAAATAGCTTCGTTATTAAAACGGAGAGGCACCCCTTATGTGATGCCTCTTTTGATTTATTTTTTTAAGGTTCCGGTCTATTCAATAGTATTTTTGCAACTCTTGCTCCAGTGTCTCAATGGGTTGAACACCAACGCCACGCCATTTTATTTCTCCATTAAGGAATATTAAAAATGTTGGTACGGACCTTACATTGTATATAGATGCAAGTTCTTGGTTATTATCTATATCAATCTTTATTATCCTTGCCTTTTCTCCAATCTTGGCATGCAACTCTTCAAGCACGGGATGCATCATCTTGCATGGTCCGCACCATGTGGCAAAAAAGTCAACCAGTACAGGTTTCTCTGATTTTATGATATCTTCAAATTTTTCCATAATACTAATAAATTTTATTTTTTAAACAGTTTCTTATAAACAGTTTATTATTAAACGTATTTGCCTCCTATTAGGTTCTTGCATTCAACAAGTTCGTCAATGAAAGCGAGTCGTTTGTCATTTATTGCTGAATATGAGATTGTCACCATCCCTGTCAATTACAATCGGATGCTCCCGGTCAACTTTCTGGGCGAGAATGTCTTTTGAAAGCTGGTTGAGCACCATCCTTTGTATCGTCCGCTTCACCGGTCTGGCTCCAAACTCCGGATCATATCCATCTTCGGCGAGGAGTTCAAGAGCTTGGTCGGTTACATTGAGCACAACTCCGTTAACGGTAAGCATTTTTTTGATGCTTGCAACCTGAAGGCTTACGATTTGAAGTATCTCTTTCTTATCAAGCGGAGTGAACATTACAGTTTCATCGATACGGTTGAGAAACTCCGGACGGATTATCTGTTTTAGCCGATCCATCACATCCTGTTTCGTGGTGGCAATTATTTCCTCCTTCTTGTCTTCTTTTTTATCTGCGAATCCCTGGAAGTTCTGGCGTATTATATTTGACCCCATATTGGAAGTCATGATTATAATAGTATTCTTGAAATTAATGAAACGGCCTTTGTTGTCTGTGAGTCTTCCGTCATCAAGCACCTGCAGCAGGATGTTGAAAACATCAGGGTTGGCTTTCTCTATCTCGTCAAAGAGCACGACACTGTAGGGTTTGCGGCGCACTGCCTCTGTGAGCTGTCCTCCCTCTTCATATCCCACATATCCCGGAGGCGCCCCCACAAGCCTTGAAACAGAGTGCTTCTCCATATATTCCGACATATCGATACGAGTCATCATGTCTTCGTCATCAAAAAGATATTCTGCCAATGCTTTTGCAAGCTCGGTTTTGCCCACACCCGTTGTGCCGAGGAATATGAATGAACCGATAGGGCGTTTTGGGTCGTTAAGTCCGGCACGGGAGCGGCGCACCGCATCGGAGACGGCACGGATTGCGTCTTCTTGTCCGATTACGCGTTTATGCAGCTCCTCTTCAAGGTGCAAGAGTTTTTCCTTTTCACTTTGAGCCATCTTCTTTACGGGAATCCCTGTCCATCTGCTCACGACTTCTGCTATGTCTTCGGCATCCACTTCCTCTTTGATCATGGCTCCTTCTCCCTGCAGTTCCTTAAGCTTTATCTGGATTTCCTTATTTTCATCTTCCTTTTGCTTGATGAGTGAATAACGGATTTCAGCCACTTTTGCATAATTGCCTTCACGCTCTGCGCGTTCGGCTTCATAATTAAGCTGCTCTATGTCGATCTTGTTTTGCTGAATCTTGTTAATCTCATTTTTCTCAGCTTTCCATTTTGCACGAAGCGATTTTTCAGTGTCACGCAGGTTGGCGAGATCCTCATCTATCTCTTTCAACTTGTAAGTGTCGTTTTCCCGTTTTATAGCTTCGCGTTCAATCTCCAACTGCTTTATTTTCCTTGAAGCTTCGTCCAAAGCCTGTGGCTGGGAATCCATTTCGAGACGCAGCTTGGATGCAGCTTCATCAATCAGGTCTATGGCTTTGTCTGGAAGGAACCTGTCGGTGATATAACGCACGCTGAGTTGGACTGCTGCAATGATTGCCTCATCCATTATGCGGACCTTGTGGTGATTCTCGTATCGCTCCTTAAGACCACGGAGAATTGAGATCGCAGACATTTCATCCGGCTCATCCACCATCACTTTCTGGAAACGCCTTTCAAGAGCCTTGTCTTTTTCAAAATATTTTTGATATTCGTCAAGTGTGGTCGCGCCGATTGATCTGAGTTCCCCCCTGGCGAGGGCGGGTTTAAGGATGTTTGCAGCATCCATTGCCCCTTCCCCTTTTCCGGCACCGACAAGAGTGTGTATCTCGTCAATGAAAAGAATAATCTCACCGTCACTTTGGGTCACCTCGTTTACGATTGCTTTCAGGCGTTCCTCAAATTCACCCTTATATTTTGCACCGGCGACAAGCGCTCCCATGTCGAGGGAATATATCTGTTTTGATTTCAGATTCTCCGGCACATCTCCACGAACCACCCGCATGGCAAGTCCTTCTGCTATAGCCGTCTTTCCGGTTCCGGGTTCACCGACCAGCATCGGATTGTTCTTAGTGCGTCGTGAAAGGATCTGGAGCACTCGGCGTATTTCTTCATCGCGTCCTATAACCGGATCAAGTTTTCCGTTCCTTGCCCGGTCATTCAGGTTGATTGCATATTTACTGAGTGCCTGATACGATTCTTCAGCGCTTTGATCAGATCGGAAGAGCGTCGTGTAGGGAAAGAGTGTGTCTCCTTGTGTAG
>CASBHZ010000086.1 GCA_949123685.1 uncultured Bacteroidales bacterium
GATACTATCGCGTGACTGGAGTTCAGACGTGTGCTCTTCCGATCTGGATATTCAGAGTGGTGATTTCCCCACAGTTGCTTCTCCGAATCCTGAAAATCCGGAGGCGATGGAGATGGGTATCGCCAAGGCTAAGGAAGTTGGCGCGAGTCTGGTTCTTGCTTCCGATCCTGACGCAGACCGTATCGGTCTTGTTGTTCGCGATAAGAAAGGAGACTATCAACTTGTAAACGGCAATCAGATAGTTATGCTTCTTCTTTATTACGCTATCACCCAGAATGTAGAGAAGAAACTGCTTAAAGGCAACGAATATTGTGTCAAGACCATAGTTACCACTGAAACAATCAAACGTATAGCTGATGCCAACGGCATAAAGTGCTTCGACTGTTATACCGGTTTCAAATGGATTGCAGATGTTATGCGCAATATGGAGTCTACCGGCAGGTATATAGGTGGTGGGGAGGAAAGCTACGGCTTCCTTGCCGAGACTTTCGTAAGGGATAAAGACTCAATCTCGGCTAATTCCCTTATTTCTGAAGCTGCTGCATGGGCTGCCGACAAAGGTATGAATCTCTATGAACTGCTTGTAGATATATATGCAACTTATGGTTTCTCACGTGAAAGAGGCGTTAGTGTTGTCCGTCCCGGCAAGAGCGGTGCCGAAGAGATAGTTGCCATGATGAAGGGATTCCGTGAAAATCCTCCCAAGGAGCTTGCCGGTAGTCCGATAGTGACTGTCAAGGATTATTCAGATCTTAATTGCCGTGACCTTAAGACAGGTGAGGTTACCAAACTTGATTTCCCGACCACGTCAAACGTGCTTCAGTTCTTCACGGAGGCTGGTGATAAAGTTTCAATACGTCCTTCCGGCACGGAGCCTAAGATCAAGTTCTATGTTGAAGTCCGTGAAGATATGAAGAACAAGGAGGATTATGAGGCTACAGTGAAGAAGGCGGAGGAACATATCGATCAAGTGCTTCGCGATCTTAAAGTCATGTAATCTATTGAGATTCCAATGAAATATAGACGGCTTTTTTGATTCTCAAGATTAGCTGTGTCAGATAAGTAAGCTTCGGCATTGCTGTGGATTATATCCCGGCAATGCCGAAGCCTTGTTTCAACCATGGTATAGACAATCGTGTTATATAGCAAAGAAGAAGCTTTGTTAATAATCATTGTTTTGAAAAGGATTGATAATATATTGTTTTGTGCAGTGGTAGCTGCTTTGCTTTCGCTGTTAACGGTTTATCCAGGAAAGGTCAGTGCCCAGATGCCTATCAAATATAACATGGTGACCCAGGTTATGCCCGATTCTGTAGACTTGGCTTATTATGGGAAGAAAAACTTTTGGCGTGCGAGTGCCGAGGTCATAGGCTTCAATACCGGGCTGTGGGCATTTGACCGTTATGTTCAGCGTGGCGACTGGGCTTATATAAGTTTCAATACTATAAAAGAGAATTTCAAACACGGTTTTATATGGGATAATGATCAGCTCGGAACGAATACATTCCTGCATCCCTATAACGGAAGTCTCTATTATGCCGCCGGCAGGTCAAATGGCTTTAATTTCTGGCAGTCGGAGATGTTTGCAATTGCAGGCAGCGCCTTATGGGAACTGTTTATGGAATGTGAGTATCCTTCTACAAATGATGTTATAGCCACACCTATCGGAGGTGCCGTATTGGGAGAAACACTTTTTCGAGCTTCTGATGCCGTGCTTGATGACAGGTCCGTAGGACTTGAACGTTTTGAGCGGGAGTTCGCAGCATTCGTGTTATCGCCAATAAGGGGTATAAACAGGATAGTGACAGGTCAGGCATGGAAAAGGAGGGCAACGACAGGGCGAATGTTCGGGACTCCGAACATTTTCATGCAGGTGTCAACCGGTCTTAAGTCCATGACATTTCAAGGAAGGATGCGCAGTCCCTATGTAGGGGCATCTGTTCTTCTTGATTTTGAATATGGCGACAGATTTGAAGCAAAATCAACCAAGCCATATGATTATTTTACGGTCAGAGCGGAATTGCAAGGTATGAAATATCAGCCAGTATTGTCGCAGCTCAACATAAAAGGGCGTTTGCTTTCGAGGGAGGTTCTTGATCATAAAGATTCATCAGGAAGTATCGGTCTATATCAGCATTTTGATTTTTACGACAGCGACACGATTACCAACATAGACAAAGTCCCTTATAAACTCGGAGTCCCGACAAGCATAGGCGCCGGTTTCTTGTTTCGGGATGTGGAAAGAAAAAGGTATATATTTGACTGTTATGCCCATGCAAATGTGATAATACTCGGCTCCATACTCAGTGACCACTATTGGACAGACGAACGGAATTATAATTTTGCGTCCGGATTCTCATTGAAGGGTGGTGCAAACATTACATGGGCGCGTAAAAAGGCATCGCTATCTGTTAGCCATGAATATTACCGGCTATTCACTTGGAAAGGATATAAAGAAGGCACAAATCTTGAGGAAGTGGATTTTCGCACGCTTAATGTAATGGGAGATAAATCCGTGGCTTCTTTCAACGTGACAGAAGTCAGGTTTGACTATCAGTTGTGGAAAAAACTTTATGGGACATTGCTGTTTTCCAACAAAGTGAGATCTACGCATTATCGCGATTGGCCCGACAGGGTGTCTTCCACTATGTCTTTGTCGGCATTGCTTACATATAAGTTCTGATGCCAAATATACTCTAAATAGATTCTAAATATAGATTAAAAGATTCAAAAACGATTTAAAGGCTTCAAGTTTTGAGATTTGAGAATAAAAATGTAAATTTGTAAATGATAAGTGCCCGTTTTCAGGATTACTTGTCATTTTACCATAAAAGATTCTTAAATCAGCCATTCAGATATGATACAGTCAATGACCGGTTTTGGCCGGGGTTGTGCATCCTCCTCCTCAAAGAAGATAACTGTGGAATTGAAGTCGCTTAACAGCAAGCAGTTTGATCTTTCTGTAAGAATACCCGGTTTCTTTCGGGAGTATGAGATTGAGACCCGCAATTTAGTTGCTGCGAGCCTTGAACGCGGCAAGGTGGAGATGACAGTGTCGGTTGAAAATCTGGCAACAGAAGCTACAGCGTCTGTGAATGTTCCGCTGCTGGATGTGTATAAGAAGCAATTTGAAGCGCTGGGCAATACACTGGGTTTGCCGGAGCCGGCTGATTGGTATTCCCTATTGATGAGGATGCCTGATTCGATGAAGACAGAGAATGTTTCTGCCGATGAGGAAGACCGCAAGGCTCTTGAAGAGGCTTCACGTCAGGCTGTGGAGCATCTTCGTGAGTTTCGGGAGCAGGAAGGTCGTAAGCTCTATGACTTCTTTATAAACAAGATAGAAATTATCGGGAATCTGCTTGAACAGGTGGAACCCTTCGAAGCTGAACGTGTCCCCAAGATCAAGGCTCGTCTTGAAGAGCAACTCGGCAGATTATCTTCTATTGAATATGACGCAGGCAGACTTGAACAAGAAATGATTTTCTATATAGAAAAGCTTGATATAAACGAAGAGAAACTTCGGTTGCGTGCCCATTTGAATTACTTTGTCGAGACTCTTGGTGGTGTAGATTTCCCAACTGAAGGACAGGGCAAGAAGCTCGGTTTTATAGCTCAGGAGATGGGGCGGGAGATCAATACGCTCGGTTCGAAGTCGAACCACGCGGAGATGCAAAAGATTGTGGTGAAAATGAAAGACAATCTTGAGCAGATAAAGGAGCAGGTGCTAAATGTGTTATGATACGGTTTTAGGATTTGTATGTTATGAAGAAAGGAAAGATCATAATTCTGTCGGCTCCTTCCGGCACCGGAAAATCTACCATCATATCCAGGCTAATGCAGAAACCGGAGTTGAAACTCGGGTTCTCAGTGTCTGCTACAAGCCGTTTGCCACGGGGTGAGGAACGTCATGGCTGCGAATATTATTTCCTGACTCAGGAAGAATTTAAGATAAAAGCCGATAACGGTGAGTTTGTTGAATGGGAAGAGGTGTATAAGGGCACATGTTATGGCACTTTAGCATCGGAGGTGGATCGTGTTACGGATTCCGGCAACAACCTGATAATGGATATAGACGTAAAAGGTGCCCTAAACGTGAAAAAACGTTATGGGGCAGAAGCTTTGTCTATATTTATCCTTCCTCCTTCCCTCGCGGAACTTGAGCACCGTTTACGTTCACGTTCCACGGATTCGGAGGAGTCTATAACCAAGCGTCTGTCGAAAGCGGAATATGAGATAGGTTATGCCGATAGTTTTGATCATCGGGTTATTAACGATGATTTGGATGTGGCGGCAACTGAGGTTGAAACTCTCATAAAAGATTTTATCAAATAATGCGAATCGGAATTTTCAGCGGTAGCTTCGATCCGGTCCATACCGGGCATGCCATGATAGCGAATTATGCTTCACAATGGTCAGACCTTGATGAGGTTTGGATTGTTGTGAGTCCGCTGAATCCTCTGAAAAAGGGAAGTCATCCGGCACCTGATTCCGACAGGCTGGCAATGGCTTCGCTTGTTGCCGCGAAATGCGATGGCGTGAGGGTGTCTGATTTCGAGTTTTCGTTACCGATTCCTTCATATACCTACAATACGCTCGTGTGTCTGCGTGAACGTTTCCCGGAGCATGAGTTTTCCCTGATCATAGGCTCCGACAATTGGTTGCAATTCGATAAGTGGCGAGATTCGGAAAAAATTGTCAGAGACTTTTCAATATACATATATCCCCGACCCGGATATGATATTTGCAAGGAAGACATGCCATCGGGTGTAACAGTTATGGATGCTGCTCCTCGGGCTTTGATTTCATCATCGTTTGTAAGGGATTCAGTTAAAGAAGGAAAAAATCTCAACTATTTTCTTCCAGGAGAGGTTTTTGATTATATATTGAAACATAGGCTTTATTTAAATGAAAGATGAAGAATTGCGGTCAAGACTTATGTCAATAACCGCGCTTGCTGCAGACTATTGTTCATCCCTGGAAAATTGCAGGGATATCGAACGGGATGATTTTGTCAAGGATATGCTCAGAACTCTCCCGCGCATCTATTGCGAGTTTTCCGAACTTGACATGGATGATGTTGCCGGAGCCTCGGAGTTTGAATATTTCCCCACATATGTAGATGAGGATTACTATGACAGCGTGAGACGCAATGCAGAAGCTGTTTTTGGAGAAGACGACATATTTCTGGAAACATTCGAAGAGGACATGAAGTATAGTGACACTCCGATAGCGGCGTCCGTTTCTGAATCTTTAGCCGATATTTTCCAACCTTTATATAATTTTATATCTGTTGTAAAAGATTCAGAGGGCGAGAATGCTCCCGGTGCATTTCGGGAATGCAAGGAGAATTTTGAGGCATATTGGTCGCAGACTCTCTGCAATGTAATGAGGGCGCTTAATAATTTAAGATATAAGCCTTCTTGAAGTTAATTAGTAAAAAATACAAAAGATGATAAGGAGACTTTTAAGCTGGCTCGATGAGGGCACGTGCAATTTTATGGCTGTAGCTGCCATCGAACGAGAACTGATATCTTCCGGATTCCGCGAACTCCGTCAGGAGGATCGGTGGGAAATCAAACGCGGAGGCAAATATTTCCTGAAGAAAAATGACAGTGCTATTTTCGCGTTTATAATAGGAGAGGGGAATATGTGTGAAGAGGGCTTTCATATCATTTCCGCGCATAGCGACAGCCCTTGTTTTAAGATAAAGCCGAATGCCGAGATCTATGGAGAAGGTGGAGTTGTGTCTCTGAATGTCGAGAAATATGGTGGAGGCATATTATACACCTGGTTTGATCGACCACTTTCTATTTCCGGACGTGTCATGGTGAAAGGTGATGATGCGTTGCATCCTCGTACCATGCTTGTAGACTTGAAGAAGCCGGTGGCAACTATCCCTCATTTAGCTATACATTTTAATCGCGGTGTTAATGAGGGTAATCCGCTTTCCGTCCAGAAAGACATGAAGCCCGTAGTAGGATATTTTTCAAAAGAAAAGATTGAGGCTTTCAAACGGAATGGAGGCGTGGTGAAATGTATGTTGGCGGAGAATTTAGGAATTTCTACTGATGATATTCTTGAATATGAGCTATGCCTTTATCCATTTGAAAAATCATCGCTTGCCGGCATGTCAAATGAATATTTACAATCGGCAAGAATTGACGACCTCTCAATGGCGTTTGCAGGTCTGGAAGCATTGCTTTCCGCGCCAGAGAAGTGTGCGGCTACGCGAGTGCTGGCAATATTTGACAATGAGGAGACCGGCTCCGGCACTAAGCAAGGAGCCGCATCTCCGGTGCTGCGCGACTCGATGGACAGGATTGTCAGGATTGTGGAAGGAGACGATGCCCAGAATACATATATGGCACTGGCAAATTCATTCATGATTTCTGCAGATGATGCTCATGCATGGCATCCTAACTATAATGAAAAATATGATCCTACGAATCATCCCGTCATCGGGGGCGGTCCGGTTATAAAGATAAATGCCAACTGCAAATATATGACTGACGCCAATGGAGCGGCTGTATTCGCTCAGTTATGTCGTGAAGCCGGGGTCAACTGTCAGTATTTCGTGAATCATGCGGACGTTGCCGGGGGGTCGACTCTTGGCAACATATCTTCGGCTCAATTCGATATACGAGGTGTCGACATGGGCAACGCGATATGGGCTATGCATTCGGCGCGGGAGACAGCAGGAGTGTCCGATCATGTGGACGCGGTTAAAGTCTTCACTAAGTTCTATTCTTAGATGTGCTTTCCTTGCACTTATTTGCATAGCAACATTTATTTTTATAATTTTGCATCTTGAATTGAATAATTTGGAAAAAGTTTAATAATATATTTAGGAAATGAAAATAGATTATGCCAAGATCGACGAGGTGAACGGTGAAGTTACCGTCACTCTTGAAGAAAAGGATTATGCCGACAAAGTAAAGAAACAACTCAAACAGATCGGCAAGAACCATGCGGAACCCGGCTTCCGTCCCGGTCATGTTCCAGCAGGCCTTATCCAGAAGAAATATGGCGCAGCCGTGAAATATGATATCATCAATAAAGAGGTAGGCAATGCCTTGTTTGATTATATAAAGGAGAATAAACTTCATGTTCTCGGCAATCCTGTTCCTCAACAGAATGAAGAATTTAGCATCGAGGCTTCAGACTTCACTTTGAAGTTTAAAGTTGGTATCGCTCCTGAATTTGATACCCACGTAAACAAAGATCTTCATGTTCCTTATTATAACATCATTGTTTCAGATGAAATGATCGATAACCAGGATCAACAGTTCTCACGTCGTTTCGGCAAACAGGAATCCGGTGAGGCAGTTGACGCAACAGCACTCGTCAAAGGTGTTATCACTGAGCTTGATGAGAACGGTCAGCCCAAAGAGGACGGTGTGGTTGTTGAGAACGGTATCGTTTCTCCGCAATATTTCAAAAGCGAAGAGCAGCGCGAGCTTTTCATGGGCAAGAAGGTTGGTGACATCGTTAAGTTCAATCCTGCTGCCACATGCGATGCGAATGCCACAGAAATGTCTTCAATGTTGAACATTAGCAAAGAAGAGGTTGATGCTCATAAGGGGGACTTCAATATGGAGGTTAAGGAGATCATCGTCCTTAAACCGGCTGAACACAACCAGGAATTTTTTGACATGGTGTTCGGTGCTGACAAGGTTCACAATGAGGAGGAATATCGTGCAGCCCTTAAGGATATGATAACTGCGGGTCTCGCTAACGATTCCAACTATCGTTTCACTATCGATGCCCGTAATGCTATAGCATCTGCAATCGGCGAGCTCCAGCTTCCCGATGAGATCCTTAAAGATTTCTTGAAAAGCCAGAACGAGGCCCTCAATGATGAGAACATCGATGAGGAATACACACGTCTCCGTCCTGAACTCGAATGGGAACTTGAGAAAGAGGCAATCGCTTCTCAGCTTGACATAAAGGTTGACGAAGAAGACCTTAAGAACACTGCGTGCATGATGGCACAGAGCCAGTTCGCTCAGTATGGTATGGCTAATGTTCCCGCCGAAACACTTGATCGCTATGCTTCTGATATCCTAAAGGATGAGAAGGCACGCAATCAGGTTTACAATCAGACTGTAGACATGAAGCTTTACAACGGCATCCGCGCTATGGTAAGCGTTGATGAGAAAGAGGTGAATGTTGAAGAATTCAACGATCTCTTCCGTAACGCATAATATATTTGGCATAGAATTTGTTTAATGTATATCTGCATGGGCAATTCCCGTGCAGATATATGTTATTTAATGAAGAATATGAAAAACGATTTTAGAAATTACGCGGTCAACCATCTTGGGATGAGTTCCAACACGCTTGATTCGTATGCCCGTCATATGGAGAAAACAGCAGGGGGAGTTATGGTTCCGACATCCGATTATATGAATCCTTACATCCTTGAGGAGCGTCAGCTTAACGTGACTCAGATGGATGTCTTCTCACGCCTGATGATGGACCGTATCATTTTCCTTGGCACCCAGGTGTCTGATCAAAGCGCCAATATTATCCAGGCTCAGTTGCTTTATCTTGATTCGGTTGATCCCGACAAAGATATAGCTCTCTATATAAATTCTCCCGGTGGCTCGGTTTATGCAGGTCTCGGTATCTACGACACCATGCAGTATATCAGTTCGGATGTTTCCACGATCTGCACCGGAATGGCGGCATCCATGGCGGCAGTGCTTCTTGTTGCGGGCGAACAGGGCAAACGTTTTGCCCTTCCTCATTCGCGCGTCATGATTCACCAGCCGATGGGCGGCATTCAGGGTCAGGCTTCTGATATTGAGATCACGGCACGTGAAATCCTTAAACTAAAGGAAGAGCTATATAAGATCATATCGGAGCATTCCGGGCAGCCTTTCGAGAAAGTGGAAGCTGATTCCGACCGTGATTATTGGATGATTGCCAGTGAGGCAAAAGAATACGGTATGATTGACAAAGTTCTTGTGAATCCGAAGAAGGAAGTAAAATAGGATTGACAGGCGGGAGTCATGCCCAGCTTGTAAGTGATCTCTCATAAGGATTTTGGTTAAATACTTTAAAAAATATAAATGGCAGTAAAAAGAAACGGTCTTGTCTGCACTATGTGCGGAAACGTAGACTGCACGGCAACACCTGTCGTGAAGGTGCTTGAAGGTCTTAACCTGTGCACCGATTGCATAAGCTTCATAGATGAGGCGCGCGATGTTCAGATCCGTCAGCGCAAAGATTCTGGGAAAAAAGACTCTAAGGCAGGTAAAAGCATACCTAAGCCTAAAGAGATTCATGAGTTCCTTAATCAATATATAATCGGGCAGGAAGATGCCAAGAAGTATCTTTCCGTTGCTGTCTATAATCATTATAAGCGCATAAACTCCAAGGCGGATGACGATGTCGATGTTGAGAAATCCAATATAATTCTTGTCGGTCCCACCGGAACCGGCAAGACGCTTCTTGCAAAGACTATCGCCCGTCTGCTTGATGTTCCTTTCACTATAGTTGACGCAACGGTTCTTACTGAAGCAGGATATGTGGGTGAGGATATTGAATCATTGCTGACACGTTTGCTCCAGACATGCGACTATGATGTGGAAAAGGCGCAGCGTGGCATTGTCTTTATCGATGAGATTGATAAGATCGCACGCAAAAGCGATAACCCGTCGATCACCCGTGACGTTAGCGGGGAAGGAGTGCAGCAGGGATTGTTAAAGCTTCTTGAAGGAAGCACGGTTCTTGTTCCGCCGAATGGCGGCAGGAAGCATCCGGAGCAGAAGTTGATACCGGTTGACACTAAAAACATACTTTTTATCTGCGGGGGAGCGTTCGATGGCATAGAGCGTAAGATCGCTTCGCGACTTAACACGCATGTGGTGGGTTATGGTCACGATGAGCGTTCAAAGAAACATCAGCGTGATAATCTGATGAAATATGTTATGCCCCAAGATTTGAAGAGCTTTGGTTTGATTCCCGAGATTATCGGCCGTCTTCCGGTGCTTACGAGTCTTGAACCACTTGACAAGGAAGCATTGTTGCGAATACTGACGGAGCCGAAGAACGCCATTACGCGTCAGTATAAGAAACTTTTTGAGATGGATGGCGTAGAATTGGATTTTACTGACGATGCATTGAACCTTATCGCCGACAAGGCAATCGAGTATAAGCTTGGAGCTCGCGGACTCCGTTCGATTGTTGAGACAATTATGGTTGATGCAATGTATGAGGTTCCTTCCAATCCCGAGAAGAAATTTACAGTGGATGCTGCATATGCTGCCAATCAATTGGAGAAAGCGCATTTTGAACGAACTCGTCTTACGGACTGATAGGTAAGAGAACATTTAGAAGCTTCTAAAAGGAGCGTTATGTCGAAATTCAGATATTTTGACATAACGCTCTTTTTAGTTGCGAAAAAAACTCTACAGATGTTGCGGTAATTCAAAAATTATTTTAATTTTGTATTAGCGTATGTTTTTATCTCTGCTTGCAAGAGATATCGCAGAGATACGCGTGATTTTAATAATTCAATTTGAGACCGTATGTCCACTCCTCCCGACATTCATGAAGCCCTGAAATATCATTTCGGTTTTGATAAGTTTAAAGATGATCAGCAGACCATCATCGAGAGCCTTCTCGGTGGGAGCGATGTTTTCGTCCTTATGCCTACAGGTGGTGGCAAATCGCTTTGCTATCAATTGCCAGCCTTGATGTCGGAAGGAACCGCAGTCGTGATCTCGCCACTGATTGCTTTGATGAAGAATCAGGTGGATGCCATCCGCCATTATGGAGATGACGACGGCATTGCACATTTCTTGAACTCTTCATTGACTAAAACGGGGGCGGAAGCAGTGAAGGCAGATGTTAGGGCAGGCAAGACAAAGTTACTTTATGTTGCCCCCGAATCCCTTTCAAAGGAATCTAATATAGCCTTTCTGCGTTCTATAAAGATATCGTTTTTTGCCATTGATGAAGCTCATTGCATTTCAGAATGGGGACATGATTTCAGACCTGAATACCGGAAGATCCGTCCGCTTATTTCGGAGATAGGTCAATATCCGGTAATAGCATTGACAGCCACCGCCACTCCAAAGGTGCAGCACGATATACAGAAGAATCTCGGTATATTGAATGCAAAGGTTTTCAAATCAAGCTTCAATCGTAAGAACCTCTATTATGAAGTTCGGCCGAAGACCAAGGACGTAGACCGTGAGATCATACGGTATATAAAGGGGCATCAGGGAGAGTCAGGCATCATATATTGCCTGAGCCGCAAAAAGGTTGAGGAACTTGCGGAGACTTTGAAGATCAACGGCATCTCTTCCCTCCCTTATCACGCCGGGATGGATCCGCAGACACGCTCTGAAAATCAGGATGCATTCCTGGAAGAAAAAGTAGACGTGATAGTGGCGACGATCGCTTTTGGCATGGGCATCGACAAGCCGGATGTGAGGTTCGTGATACATTATGATATACCCAAAAGTCTCGAAGGCTATTATCAGGAAACCGGACGAGCCGGTCGTGATGGCGGGGAAGGAAGGTGCATAACGTTCTATAATAACAAGGATCTTCAGAAACTTGACAAACTGATGCAGAGCAAGACGGCTTCCGAACAGGAGATTGGAAGGCAGTTGCTGCAAGAGACGGCAAACTATGCCGAATCGTCGGTATGCCGGCGAAGGATATTGCTTCATTATTTCGGGGAGGAGTATCATGAAGAAAACTGCGGGAACTGTGACAATTGTCTGAATCCTAAAAAGCAGATAGAGGCAGGGGATGCCTTGGCCTCGGCTCTTGAGGCTGTTAGGGATGTCAAGCAGAATCATAAACAAGAATATATAGTAAATATACTCATCGGCAGAAAGACCGATGAAATTAAATCAAATCATCATTCAGAGGTGGAATCCTTCGGAACTTTGGAAAGCGAAGGCGAGAAATTTGCCGCTACCTTGATTCGTCAGGGCGTGATAGGAGGTTATCTGTCGCGCGACTTGGAAAATTACGGCAATCTCAAGCTTACTGACAAAGGAAGGTGTTTCATCAATAACCCAACTTCATTTAAAATCGTGGAAGATATTGATTATTCTGATGCAGACGTGGAGTTGCCTTTAAAGGAAGGGGCCTCTTGCGCGGCCGACCCCGAACTCTACGCTATTTTAAAAGATCTAAGAAAAAAAATTGCGCGAAAACAGAATCTCCCTCCTTATGTAATCTTTCAGGAGCCTTCGCTCGAAGCTATGGCTACCACTTATCCTATCACCGAAGAAGAGTTGGTGAATATTCCCGGGGTGGGAGTGGGAAAAGCCAAACGCTATGGCAAGGAGTTTATCGAGGTGATAAAACGTCATGTCGATGAAAATGAGATCATCCGTCCGGAAGATATCCGGGTGCGCTGCATGCCTAAAGATAATAACCTGAAAGTGTCGATCATTCAGGCAATTGACCGGAAGATTG
>CASBHZ010000087.1 GCA_949123685.1 uncultured Bacteroidales bacterium
GCTAAAATTTTTCAAAGTACATCATGGAATGTCAACGGGAGGTGTAGAAATGGCTCAAGCCATTTCTACACCTCCCGTTGACATATTTGTGGAGACTTTGTCAGGCGTTGGTGAATCGCGGGTCGTTGGCGAGGAGCCATTGCGCGATCTGGACTGCGTTGAGGGCGGCACCTTTTTTGATTTGGTCGCCGACAACCCAGAAACTTAAGCCGCAGTCGTCGCAGAGGTCTTTGCGAAGACGTCCTACGTAGACAGGGTCTTTATCTGCGATATGCAGGGGCATTGGATAGAACTTTTCTCCATTCCTCTCTTCTGCAACCACAAGTCCCGGCGCATTCTCAAATGCTTGGCGCACTGATTCAAGGCTGAGGGGCGATTCCGTCTCTACCCAGATTGCCTCACTGTGGGCGCGAAGCACCGGAACCCTGACGCATGTAGCCGACACGCGGATGTCGGAATGCATTATCTTACGTGTCTCGTTAAACATCTTCATCTCTTCCTTGGTGTAGTCGTTTTCCGTGAAGACGTCAACATGGGGGATCACGTTGAATGCCAGTTGATATTTGAATTTCTCAACCGTAGGATTCTCTCCGCGGCTGATCTGTGCGGTCTGCGTTTTCAGTTCTTCCATAGCTGCAGCTCCGGCTCCGCTGGCTGCCTGGTATGTTGCCACGCGGACACGGCGGATATGGCTGAGGTTATCGATCGGCTTCAATGCCACCACCATCTGGATTGTGGTGCAGTTGGGATTGCCAATGATGTTGCGCGGGCGGTTGAGTGCATCTTCTCCGTTAACTTCTGGCACAACCAAAGGCACGTCTTCATCCATGCGGAATGCCGAACTGTTGTCGATCATCAGGGTGCCGTGACGAGTGATGACCTCTGCATATTCTTTCGATGTTGAGGCACCGGCAGAAGTGAAAGCTATGTCTATACCGGAGAAGTCGGAATCGGGAGTAAGCTCTTCGATCACGTATTCCTTGCCACGGAATATGCGTGAACTTCCGGCACTGCGTTTTGAGCCGAAGAGGCGCATATTGTCAATAGGGAAATTCTGCTCGTCAAGGACACGCAGAAATTCCTGACCTACGGCTCCGCTGGCTCCTACTATTGCGATGTTCATGTTTTTAGGCGTTAGGTTTTAGGCTTTAGGCTTTAGGTTCGGATTTTGTGCTGTCTGAGATCTAAAGCCTGACACCTGGGATATTTAGGTTTTAGGCTTTAGGCTTTAGGTTAGTCTGACATCTAAAGCCTAACACCTGGGATATTTAGGTTTTAGGCTTTAGGCTTTAGGTTAGTCTGACATCTAAAGCCTAACACCTAAAGCCTAAAGCCTCAAATTATTGTTTCCCGGAAGTTGCCACTCCGCGGTTGATTTTTTTCACGAGACCTTGAAGCACTGCGCCGGGACCGAGCTCGATAAATTCGTCTGCACCGTCGGCGATCATTGCCTCGACATCATATGTCCAGCGCACGGGAGCTGTGAGCTGCTTGATGAGGTTGGCTTTTATCTCTTCGGGGTCGGTGTGAGGTTTGCCGTCTACGTTCTGATAAACGGGGCATACGGGAGTGCTGAACTGAGCTTCGGCAATTGCCTCTGCAAGTTCTTCCTGTGCGGGCTGCATGAGGGGGCTGTGGAAAGCACCGCCTACTTTAAGCTTCATGGCGCGTTTTGCACCGGCTGCAAGCATCTTCTCGCAAGCTGCGTCAATGCCTTCCATTGTGCCGGAGATCACTACCTGACCGGGGCAGTTATAGTTTGCAGGAGCCACTACATCGTCGATTTCTGCACAGAGGGCTTCAACTTTGTCATCGGGAAGAGCAAGCACCGCCGCCATTGTTGAGGGGCGCAGTTCGCATGCTTTCTGCATGGCGTGTGCGCGTTTTGACACGAGCTTGAGTCCTTCTTCGAAGCAGAGGGCACCTGCAGCTACGAGCGCAGAGAACTCACCGAGGCTGTGACCGGCTACCATGTCCGGCTTAAATTCATCGCCAAGGCTCTTGGCAAGGAGCACACTGTGAAGGAAGATTGCCGGTTGAGTGACCTTTGTCTGTTTCAGGTCATCTTCTGTTCCCTCGAACATCATGTCCGTAATGCGGAAACCTAAAATATCGTTAGCTTTTTCAAAGAGTTCTTTTGCTTCAGGATTATTGTCGTAAAGGTCTTTGCCCATTCCGACAAACTGGGCACCCTGGCCCGGGAATACATAAGCTTTCATTATCTTAATCGTTATTATTAATATTCTTTCTTTAAGCGAATATGAACTTTTAAGGATATTGATCCTTAAATCGCTTCAATTAACTTTAATCTGCTGCAAAATTAGTGAATTATTCCCAATTAAGGAAATAATTCTTTAATTCATTTGTGAGCAGGCATAGTGGTCTATGTAGGTAATGATGATAAATTTGCGTTGTCCGGATGTTATATTGATATGAATGGACTGACAATTGGATTGCTGCTGCCGTTTTTGGGTACTGCGCTCGGGGCGGCTTGCGTGTTTCTCATGAAGCGCAGTATGCCCCGGATGCTTGAAAAGTCGCTTACGGGGTTCGCGGCGGGAGTGATGGTGGCTGCCTCGGTGTGGTCTTTGCTTATACCGTCAATGGAAATGACCGGAAAAGAGGGCTTTCTCAGTGTGATGCCGGCGATGATCGGTTTTGCAGTGGGAATATTGTTCCTGCTATTGCTTGATGTGGTGGTTCCCCACCAGCATATTGAAGGAAATGAGAGTGAAGGACCGAAGAGCGGTATTTCGAAGACCGCGAAATTGGTTTTTGCGATCACTCTTCATAATATTCCCGAGGGTATGGCTGTCGGAGCAGCGCTCGCTGGCGCTCTCGAAAATAATGCCTATCTGCCCATGGCGGCAGCGTTGGCTCTGTCGGTGGGTATTGCGATACAGAATTTTCCCGAAGGGGCTATCGTTTCTATGCCGCTGCGCGTTGCCGGCAACAGCCGTGCCAAATCCTTTCTGATAGGAGGCTTGAGCGGTATTGTGGAGCCTATTGCGGCTGTTGTCACTATTCTCCTTGCTTCAGTGGTGATTCCGGTGTTGCCTTATCTGTTGGCTTTTGCAGCGGGAGCCATGATGTATGTCGTGGTGGAGGAGTTGATACCGGAGACGCAGCATGGACGGCATTCTAATATAGGCACCATTGGTTTTGCTGCCGGTTTCCTGCTGATGATGATGCTTGATGTGGTTCTCGGATGACGATGGCAATTATTCTCCAACCACTTTCAACCACTTTTAATTTTCACAAAGTTACATGAGTGCTTGTGGTTGAAAGTGGTTGGAGGTATTGTTTAAATCAAGAGTGTCGTTATATGTCGATTTGGCTGGAAAGGGAGAGCTTGAGGGTGTTGCCAACTTCCCCGATATTCTGGAGCATAGGGAGAAGGTCGGCATATACGTGGGAGAGCACTACAAAATCAAGGTTGGTGCGGTTGTGCTCGTAATCATATTCAATATAGAATGTGGAGAGGTGAACCTTGTGTTTGCTGAAAACTTCCCGATAAGGGGTTATGTCGCTGACGATGCCGTTGACCGTGAGGTTCAAGACTTTTGATTCCTGTCCGAGTTTGCGGCGTTTCTCGTATTGTTCGAACGTGACGAGGGTAAGCAGTATCAGCAATGTGGCGCCAATGGAGCAGAGATACATTCCTATGCCGACAGCCATCCCTATGATTGCTGTCATCCAGATGCCTGCGGCAGTGGTGAGTCCGCGCACGGCACCTTTCATGTGTATCATTGCCCCGCCGCCCAAGAATCCGATGCCGGTGATTACCTGCGCCGCGATGCGCCCGGGGTCTCCGTTCTTTAATCCGAGATACACCTGGGGCACGTAGATGGAAAGCAGCATGGCAAGGCATGCGCCCATCGATATGAGGGCAAATGTGCGGATTCCGGCTATTTGCCCTTTGCGTTTCCTTTCGGCACCGACAACCATCCCTAAGACCATGCTAAGGATGAGGCGGAACATGCAATTCACCATGTTCACCTCAAGTGAGTTGATACTGTCGATTATGTAGATTATATGATCCATGAATCAGCGTTATTTTACGGGTATGGAGGGGTTTATGAAAAAAACTTTTTCCGTGGCTCTGGTCACGGCTGTGTAGAGCCAGCGATAGAAATCGGAACTCAATGCGTCGGGAGGAATGGAGCCCATGTCGATATAGACATGCTTCCATTGTCCTCCCTGAGCCTTATGGCAGGTGACGCAGTAGGCATATTTTGCCTGTAGTGAGTTGTAATAAGGATCTTCCATAACCCCCTTTATCTTGTGGGATAGCGCACCGTCATAGCTGTCGAGGACCCGGTTGTAGAACCTTTCCATCTCCGGTCGTGGTATGGAGGGACCGTCGCATACGAGACTGCGGAGCATGAGTTTGGCTCCTATTACGGAATCGTCGGATAGCCTGAGTTCCACTTCACTGAAATAACGTCCGTAAGCTTTTTCTGTCTTTCCGACCCATGTCACCTCGGCGGTGTCTCCGTTGGCTATGAAGCTGCGCATGCTGTTGTGTTTCCCCCAGTAATAGTCATTCTTCGAGATTATTATGCGGTCGCCTCTTTCAAGGGGCTCTTCAGCATACATCACGAGGTTGCGGATTGCCCTGTTGAAGTTGTTCGCCCTTTTGTTTGAGCGGGTCACGATCAGTGTTTCCTCAGTTCCGACGTTGCTCCAGGAGTCTGACAGTTTGTCGGCGAGGTCTTGCGACGATATGACTTCCACCTCCTGATATCCGTTAGCGTATAGCTCCGTGGGAGCGTTTTTTTCGGGATGGGTAAGGAGATACCGGATGTAGGTGGCATTCCTTATGATGCCGCTTTCCGCCGCCTGCCTCACGGGTATGTCGAGAGTGAAACCGACAGGGTCAAGACCTGACTCGCGAAGCCTGCCATGGTTCATCGCGGTGCTGGAAGTTTGTCCCACTGGCGGTAGCTGTGCTTCGTCGCCTACCAGCATCAGCTTGCATCCCGGAGCGGAATATACATGCCGTATTAGATGTGACAGCAAGGAGCTGTTTGAGTTATGAGAGTCGGAGATAAGCGAAGCCTCGTCAACGATGAAGAGGGTGTCTCGTTGTTCGTTCGGGGCGATGAAAAAGTTTGTGTTTGACGGATCTGTGGAATCTCCGCGATATATCCGTTTATGGATAGTGGATGCCGGGTGTCCGGAAAAAACTTGTGCCACTTTTGCTGCGCGTCCTGTCGGGGCAAGGAGCACGACCGGGCGATGCAGCTCATCGAGAGCCTTTATGAAAGCTCCGACTATCGAAGTCTTGCCGGTGCCGGCATATCCGTTCAGCACGAAAACATGACGGGAGTTTTGGGAAAACAGGAACGACTCCAGTGCCTCCAGAAGCATTTTCTGGCCGACGATAGGTTCGAACGGTAGCTTCTCCAAAGCGATGCTCGTTATCATGTTCTTCCAAGGCTCCATTATTTATATTTGTATTTATTATAGTGTGTAAAGTTACTTAAAATTGATTAATTTGGTATCAATGTTTTGCAAAATAATTGTTAACTTTGCAGTTGATAAACGTATGTCACGGATTTTCGGTTTAAGTTGCAATCAGATGTCAAGAAAACATACGTCTGAAAACCGAAAACCAAAAACTGAAAACCCAAAAAATCTCTATAATTAATAGAAATATGAAAATTCAAAAAGTAATCGGTCGCGAGATTCTTGACTCTCGCGGTAACCCTACGGTTGAGGTAGATGTAATTCTTGAAAGCGGCATCATGGGTCGCGCAGCAGTTCCCTCCGGAGCTTCTACAGGTGAGAACGAGGCTCTTGAGCTTCGTGACGGCGACAAGAGCCGCTATATGGGCAAAGGCGTTCAGAAGGCAGTGGCTAATGTTAACGGTCCTATCGCAGAAGTTCTTGTTGGTCACAGCGCTCTTGACCAGATCGGTGTAGACCAGATCATGCTTGACCTTGATGGCACTCCTACAAAATCAAATCTTGGTGCAAACGCCATCCTCGGTGTTTCTCTTGCTACAGCCAAGGCAGCTGCTAACTATCTTGATATGCCCCTTTATCGCTACATCGGCGGTTGCGACACATATGTTCTTCCTGTTCCCATGATGAACATCATCAATGGTGGTGCTCACTCAGATGCTCCCATCTGCTTCCAGGAGTTCATGATCCGTCCTGTAGGCGCATGCTGCTTCAAAGAGGGTATCCGCATGGGTACTGAAGTGTTCCATAACCTCAAGAGCGTGCTCAAGGCTCGCGGTCTCTCTACTGCAGTAGGTGACGAGGGTGGTTTCGCTCCCAAACTTGAAGGTACTGAAGACGCTCTTAACGTTATCGTTGAGGCAATCAAGAAAGCCGGCTACGAACCCGGAAAGGACGTAACAATCGGTCTTGACTGCGCTTCTTCAGAGTTCTATCAGAATGGTGTTTATGACTATACTCACCTTAAGAACGGTGTTGAGAAAGAGGTTAACGGCAAAAAGCTCACAAGCGAAGAGCAGGCTAAATATCTTGAAGAGCTCATCACTAAATATCCTATCGATTCTATCGAGGACGGTATGGACGAGAACGACTGGGAAGGCTGGAAGATACTTACAGACCTCATCGGCGACCGTTGCCAGCTTGTAGGTGACGACTTCTTCGTGACCAACGTTAAATATCTTGAGAAAGGTATCGAGAAAGGTTGTGCAAACTCAATCCTCGTTAAGGTTAACCAGATCGGTTCTCTCACAGAGACTCTCCGCGCCGTTCAGATGGCACAGCGTAACAACTACACAGCTGTTATCTCTCACCGTTCAGGCGAGACAGAGGATGCTACTATCGCAGACCTCGCTGTTGCAATGAACGCAGGTCAGATCAAGACCGGTTCAGCAAGCCGTTCTGACCGTATGGCTAAATACAACCAGCTTCTCCGCATAGAGGAAGAGCTCGGCAGCCGTGCAGTTTACGGTTACAAGAAAATCGCCCGCAAGTAATCCCTGAACAGGTATATAATAGAATATAGAATAAGGAGTGTCAATTGACACTCCTTATTTTTTTCATCTTGGACATGATGCGCCACATGGTTATATTTTCAAATAATCCGACACTCTGATCCAATACGGTTGTTGTATATATTGGGATTTTGCTAAGTATGTATTTTCCTACATGACAAAATGAAGTAGGATATAGTTTATAAAGTTAGCATGTTATTTCTGATGTTTTCATTCAATTCTCTTAAGTTGTTAACCAACTCATCAAATGAAATTGATTCACCATAAATCATGTGTAGTCGCATATTCTCATAGTCGGCTTTCCATTGTTCAATGACAGAAGAAGGAGGAATGATATTGAGTGTTGTCGGATAAAGAGTATCATAGTCAAATCCACGCAAACCTATGAATGTACGTCGGTGTCCTACCACCTGGCGGTAAAGATCAGCATCGTTGATGGCTCGTTCTGCTATTGGAGTTTTCAACATCTGCCCGATGTCGTACATGTGCCTAGACATTCGCTCTACCCTGATTAAATCCTTTGGCTTGGCAAATTCTTCATGAAGCAGGAATACCTTTTCAAGAAAAGTGCGTTCGGGAAGCACTGCACGTACCATGAACTTCTGTTCCGAGAAAGGAGCTTTCGGATATACCTGATCTATCATTGAATCAAGAGCAATCTCACTTACCGGTTCGCTCATTGACCTGCCGCTGACTTCCACTTTTACTTTTGGCAGGACATATTGATTGCTATCCAGGTCATCTATAGAAACGGATAATACAGAATCATAATTTATGTTTATGACTTCCGGGTCGGTGGTGGTTACAGGGGTAATGTCAACATTCACCTTGAACTTTTCTTTCGATATGCCGTTTTGGTACAATCGCTCTGCCAAATCGTATTGCATGGTTTCACGGACAAAGGAACAAGCAGCGCGGCGCAACTTATCACTGATTTGCGTTTTGGATAATGTCCCGCTGAAACCAAGATATTCCCGGTCAATGGCAATGTCTATATCCTCTGAAAAGCGATCAATCAAATGCCAGCACTTACTCAGCGATGTTCCGCCTTTGAAAGACAGATGATTGGCATACGGCAAACTGAACATGGCACGTAGAACTGCCGTCACCCACCAATCCTTTTCTATGACCTCACGTTGTCTTATATTCAACTCCGTGGAAACACGGTCAAGTATATCCACACGGTCTTCCGTTGATAAATCAATGAATTTCATCGCTGCAATATCGTTCTTATCCATGTCGGAGCAAGCACTATATCGTGATTAAAATCCTGTTCCGAAACATGTTCTGTTATCATTTTTTTTATTATTTCCTTTTGGTTTTCTGTTATAGTTTCCTCGCCAATCTCACGCATGGCGAGAACTGCCAATTGCATCAGTTGGGATTGATAAGCGAAATTCCCTAAGTTGTTACTGTGCCGGAATGTGATACTTTTTCCCTCTCCAAACCTCATCTGCCGTGCAGAACCATCCGTAATGTAAATGATATTAGTTGGAACCTGCGTGGACAGCCCTAATTTGTTAAGCGCATAAGCTCCTGTGGGAATGACACGCGCATTGTCCCGTTGCGCTATTTTTAAGGCAATGGCATCTAAGGATGGTTCTCGTAGCGTACCATCCCACTTGTCATATGTAGGTATATAGTAAATGCCTTTTGCAAAGCGACACAAATTCCCATTGCGGCACAATCGGCTTAATCCCGACCGTACAGCATCGGGTGTGCCACACGTTGTAAAGTCGTCAGGGATAAATATTGTCCCCTCCTTAGCATGTTCCACAATATCGTACATCGCCTTGTAAGAACTGTTTGCTCCCATAATTGCATTTTTTTGCCACAAAATTAATGGTTTTTTGTGTTATTTCTATAGCTACACATGGAATTTATTTACTCTATCTTCTGATAAGTTAAGTATGACTCGCAAATTAGTTAATGCATATTCTCCATCATCTTTAAATGATTCTGGATTGCATGTGCGCATTCCTTTATGAATGTTAATTCATCATAAACACGCAGGGTTATTGTTAACGTATTCGGATTGTATTGTCCAGACTCCTTAATTGTCGGATCCAGAAAGAAGCGTATATTCGAATTTTTTATAAATTCAGCTAATTGTGGATATTGAGACAGGAAACCATTGATTTGGGCGTAGAAATTCCTGTTTTCCTCATAGGAGAGATCATCATTGCCGTATGGCTCATTTTGATCGAAATCTTCATAATCTGGGTTATTTCTTTGGTCGTAGTCATCATCTATTTCGGGGTTTTCTCTTTCCGGATCATAATTATCAGGATAAACTGCCAATTCCGGTAGATACGTACCAAGCCCTCCCAATAATTGTTTGCTTTCAATCAATGTTAGTTCCGGTAACTCAAGTTCTAATTGGTTTAAAGATTTCTTCATAATAAAATAATTTGTTAATTCAATCTTGTATTTAGAACTTCTTGTTTGCAAGTATTAAAAATTGATTATATATTTGACACGGTGGGAATTTAATCATTTTAGCATTTCTTATAAAAGAATCGATAGCTTGTAAATTATAAGATTCCTTATCTTCCATACACAGAGAAACATATGTAATATCTCCGTTGGGTGAGACCGTTACGTGAATCACATCGACTTTTTTCGTTGAATCCGCAAATCCTATTATTGAAGCATATAATTGTTTTATTTTGCGACGCGATTCTCGTGCTTCTTGTTCGTATTCAGTTCCCCCACATGAGAAATCATAAAGCTCTCGAGTTGTATAGCCGGGGTTAAGTTGTTTTGGGGTGTAGTATTTCCCCAGCTCAAACCTTATGTTTTTGTTCTTTATAAAACTAAAAGATATGGTGTCGTTTAAATTGATCTTATTTGCAGTTGCGACGCATAAATTGTCGCATTCATTTTTATTCTGAGAATAAATAGATTGCGACAGCATTAAAAGAACGCATATTATGATAATCTGGAATTTCGGATATGACATAAACAACTATATTGTAAGTAAGTAATAAAAATTAATCGATATATATAAGTAATGAAATCTTCCACTATAAAATTTGTTCTTTTTGGTTGTTTTTACTTTGCAATTCAGTCGCATATATTTATATGCACCTTCATTACGCGGCAAAAACATCTCAAAAATAACGGCGTTTTATATGTGCATTAATTTTTATTACTTACTTGGATTATTTCTTTTGTCAATATTTATTTAGTCTGTGAGCTTTTGTATAAGGAAGATACATAATTTCATGATAGACTTCACTTGGTGGGAATTTAATTTTCTTGGAGTGAGTTAGAAACGAATATATAGATTTGACAGGTGCAACGCTATTATACTTAGCTGTAGAATACGACACATAGATAACATTTCCATTTGGGTTTATAATAAATGTGATTATGTCTGCTGCTCTTTTTTTACCAATGTTATTACATGTATCGGTACTGATCAGAGAGTGGAATAATCTATTTAATTTGTCAAACGCAATTTTATATTCACTTTGTTCTTTATATTTTGTCCATATGTCACGCAGTGTACTATTCTTTAATTTTCTATTGAATGGACGTATGTCTATATATCCACCTGATGAAAAAGCTAATTTTTCGCGATTGATATATTTTATACTAATGGAGTCTGTTGTGTCCGAGGTTTGGCTCTTCATAGAACTTAATTCCGAATCTGACTCGCATATATGCCCAAAGGCAATTGGGAATGAGACTAAAAACAATGTGAATATCAATATTAATTTAAGTTTCATGATCATAATTTTAGATTCTTATTCCCTATATAATGAAGTTTATAAGTATGACTCGCAAATTAGTTAATGCATATTCTGAGCGGATTCTTTAGGGGATTTAAGAAAGCTCACAATGGAGCAATGCAGGCATTCCTTTATGAAAGAATTACTTGCAGTCTTATATGGTATATCACTTTTTGCAGATATGTTCTCGATTTACGCGATATACAAGTACTCCGGATAGAACAACAAAAATAATTGCGAATAACCCGGTGAAACCTTTCATAAGCAGCAAATGTCGGTAAGATAGTTGCTCCATCCAAATCAACATAGCTAACATGAGGACTAAAGAGATTGAGATGGCGACAATCGCACAGTATTTTAATTTTCTGTTTGCGGGTTTGTTGTATAGTTTGTTTAATTCTTCCCGTGAACCAATTTCAATCATTCCCATAATCTATAAGTTTTGATGTCGTAATACTGAAGTTGTTTAAACTAATTTAATTTTTGTTATCTACTAAAATTGCAAAGTTAAAAATTTATGTCAATATACAGCACTGTCCATTAAAATTTATGTCTTATATTCGCTTTTAAACCGGTATTTCTCAACAATCGAAATGCTCCTACTAAGTCGTCAAAACATCTGGCTATATATCCTACATTATAAATTTCAAGTTAGATAATTGTCACGAAAAGCATAACACAGAGACATGAGGGGACAGAGGTTTTCCTTGCACCTACATTTAGGCTTGAGCCCAATGTTTTTAGGCACCGGGGGTCGTAAACGACCTGACAGAGGCACGGAGCCGGATTCAGCAATGTTAAATGTTCCGATTTCTCTCTGCGCCAAGCCAACACACATAGAAAACTCCAACCATTCACAACCACATAACAACCACTCTTAAAGATGTATTCTGTTTAAGAGTAAATATAAAAGTGGTTGTCACGTGGTTATATGTGGTTGGAGTATAAATAAAATATGATTGGTTTGGACAGAGGGATAAATGGAGATTTATAGGATGGAATTGGGAATATTAAACTGAATACCCTAAAATTAATTAAACTTGATAAATATAAAACTGTTTAAATAAATAAAGCTACTTACTAAAAATTATAAATCATGGAAAACTTAGATGTGCCTGGCATAAAATACATAAAAATTATTGTATATTGTGCTGTGATGATTGGACTTATAGGTATCTTTATAGATTCAAAAGCCTCTCTTTTGTCTATATGGATAAGTGTCGGTGTCTTCGATATGTGCATGGCATATGTAATAATATATCTTTTTGCGAAAGGTAAGGCTCGAGAATTTAGCAAATATATATTTTATGAAATGCTATTAGCCGTAATACTCACAGGTGTCGCCATATATGTATCTGTTAATCACTTATTTATTACATAAATAAGTGAAAACATTAAAACGAAAATAAAATGATTTTAATCTCACATATCATCAACTTGCTCTTTTAAATCTTTCTTATTAGCTTATTTACAAAATAGGGACAGTTTGAAAAATGTAAATAGTTTGATATTGAAAATAAAAAAGGAA
>CASBHZ010000088.1 GCA_949123685.1 uncultured Bacteroidales bacterium
TTGGCGCCCTCTCCGGAACCAAGATTGTCAGCCCCGAGACCATCGTTGGCGAAGTCATAGTTATTGGCGGAGAAACCTGAGTTCTGCCAATACTGGTATGAATAACCCGCCATGGCACGGATATTATGATCCTTTATTCCGATATTATAATTAACAAGCCATTCAAGACTCATGCTACGGGCATTGTTAGCCGTACGGCTTGCATATCCTTTCTTCTTTATCTTAAGGTTTTGATTCATTGTCGACGGTTCGAAATAACTGCCGTCGTTATTGTATTGATGATCGGCGAAAGTTATCTGAGTAGACAGATTCTGACTGTATTTCGCGTTAGGAAGGAAAAGGGGAAGGAGATTAAGCTTGACGGTAGCATCCCAGTCAAGCACCTTCTCCTGGCTCTTGTCTTGCACAAGATCTATCGATTCCATGGGATTCACGAAACCATTGACAGTTGAGAAGTCATAATACTTCCCGGGAACATTGGGATCCCACACAGGTGTGGTCGGATTCGCCTCTATCGCGCGACGGAACACGTCATTATCGGCAAGTTTGCGATAGACGATACGTGGAGCGACATTCAAGGTCGCGTTAAACAAGCCGCCCTTTGTGGCATGATTTATAGTGGCACGAGCACCGTATTCTTCACGGTTTCCACGTTTCTCCACGCCGTCTCCGTTGCGAAAATCTGCTGATACTCGGTAATTTGTATTGGCTCCACCTCCGCTGATTGTCAAAGTATGCGTCTGTTTGAAACCGGTTTGGGAAACCATATCGAAAAGATCATCATTACCTCCGAGATCCACTGCGGCATCACCGGAAGGAATACGCCAAGCCCTATATTCCTCAGCATTCATCATGTCAAGGTCACGGTTAGCCTTGTCCCATGAGAAAGTTCCAGAATAAGTGGTATGCACCTTTCCATCCTGCGCACCTTTTTTGGTAGTGATGATAATCACACCATTGGAACCGCGTGTACCATAAATAGCGGATGCGGCTCCATCCTTCAGCACGTCGAAAGATGCTATATCATTCGGATTGATATTGGTAAGACTTGCTCCGGGCACACCGTCAAGCACGATCAACGGACCAAGACCAGCCTCGCGCGATGAAACGCCACGAATCTGAAGACTCGCAGCCGAGTTCGGGTCGGCGGCAGCCGTGTTGACAACCGAAAGCCCCGGCACTTTGCCCTGAATAAGCATAGACACGTCTGTCGACGCTATGGACTGGAAGTCTTTTGCACTGACATGAGACACTGCTGAGGTCAACTCTTTCTTATCCATGGTGCCGTAACCGATAACAACTACCTCATCAAGCACCGTATTATCCTCCTCAAGCGTAATATTGATCACCGTGCGGTTCTCAATCTTAACAGTCTTTGTCTTATACCCGATATAGGAAAAACGCATCTTGTCGTTACTTTTCGCCTCAATCGAGTATCTTCCGTCTATATCTGTCGAAGCCCCCTTATTGGTTCCTACAACAAATACACTCGCACCTATCAACGGCTCACCCGATGAGTCAGTCACGGTACCTGAGATTTTTTTCACCTGGGCGAACGCATGCGGCGACAGCAGCAACATTGCCACAAGAAGCACCATCCGTCCAAATGTTAAATTAAAAGGTTTCATAAAGATTTAGGTTAATTATTGTTTATTGATTTTGTGGTAAAATTATAACCACAACGTATAATTATCAATAGCAAGTAGTTGGCAGGTAGTTTTAAGTAGTTCAATTAGCGCATTCGGGGGGGGTAATGCACTAATTATCAATTTATTAGAAATTAAGTTAATTTAGAATCAGGTAGTGTTAATAAGAAGGATAGACCTCATTGGGTATTAAAAAAATTATATTATCTTTGCATACAAATAAACTGAGATATGAATAAAATGAGAACGTTCCCAATATTTATGCTCCTTGTTTTGTTGACGACATCCCCTGTTTACGCCAAGCCTAAAAATGACCTTGCAAGTCTCGATTCCGTGCTTAGCATCAGGGACACATTCCTCAAAAATAAAAAACGCAGAATAGACAGCATTAAATCCAGAATCCCGGTGAATGCCCCGATAATGGATAAGCTTAAAGGATACGACAGACTTTACGAGGAGTATCTGACCCTCAGTTTTGATTCGGCAATGAGATATATCAACTTGGCTGAAAAACTTGTTTCCGATACGGGAGACTACGATCTTAACGCAAAGGTGAGAATACACAAGTCAATGTCATATGCCACCTCCGGACATTTCAGTCAGGCAATCGATGAACTTAAGAAAATTCAATCTTCATGCCTGTCAGACACACTCCTTGAAAAGTATTATCAAGCATACCAATGGACTTACGGATTATGGGCGGAATATTCACAGGATAAGACATTTGCCCCTATTTATTATCGCAACAGCAAGACATACCTGGATTCCCTTATCCAGGTAACTCCACGGAACACGTCTCTGTATAATTACAGGATTGCAGAAAAAGCATTAATGTTCAACCACGATTTTGAAACGGCTAAAAAGAATTATCTAAAGGTTGTTGAGAAAGAACCTAAAAATTCTCGTCTATACGCCCAATCGGCATTCGCATTGGCACAGGCATATAACAACCTGCAAGACAGGGCAAACTACAGGAAATGGCTCATAAATGCAGCCATTTCAGATCAGATGATTCCCCTAAAGGAAAATCTTGCCTTGCAAGATGTGGCTCTATTGATCAAGAATGAAGACGGCGATCTGGAACGCGCGAATGCATATCTCAACTATTCGCTGAATGATGCGCTGGAATACAACAACAGGCTGAGGATACTTGAAATCGGCAAGAAACTTCCAGCCATTGCAACGGCATATCAGGAAACTGTGTTGGCAAAAAACAAACAACTTCACCTGTATCTGGCAACAATCGTAATAATAGTGATAATACTGATCATCGCGATAGCGATAATCATAGAGCAAAAAAGAAAAATCAGGAACAGGAACGTGACTTTGTCTACATTCAACGACCAGCTTAAGGTATTCAATAAACAGCTACAGGAAACAAACCGCTCACGTGAGCAATACGTCAACCTCTTCCTTAACCTATGCGCGGGATATATCGATAAATACAATCGCCTGCAACTGACAGTGACATCGAAAGTGAAAGCGGGGCAATATAATGAGCTTCAAAAACTGCTTCAAGCGAACTCAAGACCTTCGGAAGCTGAACTGAGAGAGGTTTTCTTCAACTTCGATACAGCTTTCCTGCGGCTGTATCCGGATTTTATAAAGAATGTGAATACTTTGCTACAGCCCGACAAGGCAATATGCCCTAAAAGTAGTGAACTTCTGAACGCCAACCTCCGCATCCTTGCCCTGATCAGGATGGGAATTACAGACAGCACAAAAATAGCGACCCTCCTATTCTATTCTCAACAGACAATATTCAACAGGAGGACCGAAATGCGTAACCGGGCAATCAACCGCGATTCTTTCGAAAAAGAAATAATGGATATATGTCCGATATATCCGGAATAAAAAAGAGGGACAATGTCCCTCTTTTTTATTTTTAATATCTTTAGAAGCGGCGTCCGCCCTGTTGCTTCATCTGGCGCATCATCTTCATAGGATTCTTCATTGAAGTCGCCATCTTCATCATCTTGCGGGTGTCTTCAAACTGTTTCAGCAACTTGTTCACATCTTGCAACGATGTGCCGGAACCTTTAGCTATGCGCTGACGGCGAGTGCCCTTTATCACTTCCGGATTCTGACGCTCATAAGGAGTCATTGAATGAATTATCGCTTCAATACCCTTGAAGGCGTTATTATCGATATCAACATCCTTGATCGCTTTGCCCACACCGGGAATCATTGCGGCAAGATCCTTGATGTTACCCATCTTCTTGATGTTCTCTATCTGTTTCAGGAAATCGTCAAAATCAAATTTATTCTTCTTGATCTTCTCTTGAATCCTTTCAGCCTCTTTCTGGTCATAGATCTCTTGCGCACGTTTGGCAAGCTCCACGATATCTCCCATGCCGAGGATACGGTTAGCCATACCCTCCGGATTGAACTCTTGGATATCCTCAAGCTTCTCACCGGTGCCGACATATTTGATGGGCTTGTCAACCACCGCACGAATTGAAAGCGCAGCACCGCCTCGGGTGTCACCATCAAGTTTCGTGAGAACCACACCATCGAAATCAAGACGGTCATTAAATGTCTTTGCCGTGTTGACAGCGTCTTGACCGGTCATGGAGTCAACCACGAACAATGTTTCCTGAGGTCTGATCGCCTTCTTGATGCGCTCGATCTCATCCATCATCTCTTCGTCTACAGCGAGACGTCCCGCAGTGTCGACAATAACCAAATCAAGATGATTCGATTTTGCATGAGCAATGGCGTTAAGAGCGATCTGCACTGGATCCTTGCTGTCTTCTTCCGTATAGACAGGGACATCGATACTTGCAGCGAGCACTCTCAACTGTTCACGGGCGGCAGGACGATAAACGTCGGCACCGACAAGCAACGGACGTTTCCCTTTCGCAGATTTAAGCTTGCGCGCAAGCTTACCCGCGAAAGTAGTCTTACCGGCACCTTGCAGACCTGACATCAGTATCACCGCCGGATTTCCGTCAAGATTCAAAGGAGCTTCCATACCTCCCATCATCTCCGTCAGCTCATCGTGAACAATCTTCACCATAAGCTCCTTCGGCTTCAGGGCGTTGATAACGTTCTGACCCATGGCTTTCTTTTTAACCGTGTCAGTGAACGTTTTAGCAACCTTATAGTTTACGTCGGCATCAAGGAGCGCTCTGCGCACATCCTTCAAGGTCTCGGCAACATTGATCTCGGTGATCTTGCCCTCACCCTTCAATATTTTGAATGAACGCTCAAGGCGTTCCGATAAATTCTCAAACATATCTTTTATGTGGTTAGGCTTTAGGTCTTAGGCTTTAGGCTTTAGATTTGCATACAAAATCAAACGCCTGCATCCTGAACTTATCGCCATTATTATTATGAGGCTTTAGGTCTTAGGCGTTAGGCTTTAGATTTGCATACGAAATCAAACGCCTGCATCCTGAACTTATCGCCATTATTACTATGAGACTTTAGGTCTTAGGCGTTAGGCTTTAGAATATTTGGCTCGCAAATCTAAAGCCTAAAGCCTAACACCTAAAGCCTAAACCCTATTATCCTTATCCGGAAAAATTACCTTAGGCTTCAGTTCTTTCGCCTCCTCCGGAGTGACATGTGCATAAGCCATGATAATGACTATATCTCCGGGCTGCGCTTTGCGAGCAGCAGCACCGTTCAAACAGATAACGCCACTGCCCGGTTCTCCTTCGATCACGTATGTGTCAAACCGCTCACCATTGTTATTGTTGACGATCCAGACACGCTGTCCTGGCAGAATTTCGGCAGCATCAAGCAAACGTTTGTCAATCGTGATGCTTCCTATGTAATTAAGATTCGCCTCTGTCACTGTGACCCGGTGAATCTTCGATTTCATCATCTCTATCAACATAATGCTAAAATATAATCTAAAGCCTATAGCCTAACACCTAAAGCCTAAGACCTATACTCAATATTATCAATCAGACGCACATCTCCGCAATATACGGTAATGCATCCTACAATCCATGGACTTTCCTCCCATTCCTCAACAGGTAGCAATGTCCTCGCGTCAACTATCTCGAAATATTCCACCTTCATGAATGGCACAGCATCAATACGTTCAACTACGGTGTCATGAGTAGCTCTAACGCTATGTTCCTTGGAATATTCCACACTATATTTCAATGCCTTGTGAATTTCTGGAGCTACAGCCCTCTGTTCGGGAGTGAGCAATGCGTTACGGCTCGACAATGCCAACCCGTCATCGGCACGCTTGATGGGGCAAGCCACAATCTCCACATCTATTCCCTCCGTCTTGATCATATTCCGTATAACCGCGATCTGCTGGAAATCCTTTTCCCCGAAATATGCCCTGGTAGGACGACACAGACGGAACAGGAGACTCACAACCTGAGCCACACCCTGAAAATGACCCGGACGGAAGCGACCTTCCATCACCTCGGCGGCTGTGCCAAGCTCAAACTCATGGCGCGGCTGCGCCTCGGGACCACCAGGATACATCTCCTCTACAGAAGGGGCAAAGACAGCCGTGACTCCCGCCTCTGCAAGCAATTTGAAGTCGTCTTCCTCCTTGCGCGGATATGTGGCGAGATCTGTGGGATTATTGAATTGAGTCGGATTGACAAACGCGCTCGCAATCACGCATGGATTCTCGTTAACGGCACGCTCTACGAGAGAAAGATGACCGGCGTGCAACGCTCCCATAGTAGGCACAAGACCTATCGCATTACCATGTTCTTTTTGCAGCTCCACGAAATCAAGGAGTTCCGCAACCTTTCTGATTATTATCATTTTCTACAGTTTTCAAGTTTACACTGCAAACATCAAGATTCAGCCGTTTAACCAAACAGTCTCTTATCGATTAATGTCCGTGAAACTTCAGCATTGTTTTTTCGACCTGCAAAATTACGAAAAACTTGCTAATTTCTAAATTTTTTACGCCAATATCGGCAAATATCATAAATTTCACATATTTTAAGGAGCCAAAACATCGCCTAAACAGCTCAAACGCCATCAATCTCGATTTTTTTTATTAACTTTGCATCCGCTTAATGTCTCCATTAATAAGATTGTTAAACGAGTGACATTAGGCACGCAAACCGAACAGTATGGCAAAACAACGAATCCTTTATGTCTCTCCCGAAATAGCCCCCTATCTCCCTGCTTCCGACATAGCAAAGTTAGGACGCGACCTCCCGGTGGCAATGCATGGCAAAAAATATGAAGTAAGAACCTTCATGCCCAATTTCGGCAACGTTAATGAACGCAGAAACCAGCTCCACGAGGTTATCCGGCTAAGCGGCATAAACATTCCGATCAAGGATGCCGACCATCCTCTGATCATTAAAGTGGCCTCGATGCAGCCATCCCGCATCCAGGTTTATTTCATCGATAATGACGACTATTTCCAGAAGCTTGACGACGACGTTGACAACATAGGTACCAACCGTCCCGACAACGACGAGCGCGTCATCTTCTTTTCACGCGGCACAGCTGACACGGCACGCAAACTCCGTTGGGAGCCTGACATCCTGCACACATCCGGTTGGATTGCAGCCCTCGTGCCTTTATACGTGAAGAAAGTATTCTCCGACGGAGTGTCTTTCAACGGGACAAAAATCGTTTATTCCCTCCTTGACGAGACAGCGGCGGAAGTTATTGATCCCGGATTTATAGGAAAGCTCTTTGAAGACGGTTTTAAGGCTGACGACCTCAAAGACTTCATTGACTTGCCTGCCGACACCAATCTTCTTCACAAAATCGGTATCGCCAACTCCGATGCCGTAATATTCAACAACGCCACAGCAGATCCCGCACTTGTGGAATATGTTGAAAAACTGGGGTTACCTGTCCTTTTCCTTAATCCGGAAGAGGATAACAATGACAAATACCATGAATTTTATCAATCTCTCTTAGTAAATGAAGATTAAATCCATATATACGGCTGCCGCCCTCCTCAGCTTCGCATTCCTTTCTTCATGCGAAGATAACACAAGCCCTATCGGCGGCTCTCTTGTCAGCGGAGAAGTTTCCATCACCGTTGACACCTTGGAGATGAAGATTGACGCCAAATCAATCCTCGAACCGGATTTTGATTCACGCACCCAGACAAAACTGCTGGGACGAATCAACGTGCCTGAATATGGCTCCCTCGATTGCTCTTTTGTGAGCCAGTTGATGTGCGCAACGAAGATGAACATCCCCGACTCCATCACCGTGAACGACATCGATTCAATGCGCATGGTGCTGACGGTTCCACGCGGCTCACTCACCGGCGATTCGCTTGCCCCTCAGCAACTCAAGGTGTATCAACTCACGCGCCAACTGCCTTCCGACATAAACAGCGCGTTCGATCCTGACGGATATTACAATCCTTCAAACCCGCTGGGCTATAAAAGCTACACACTGTCAGCTCTATCGATGAACGACTCACTGTTCAAGCGTCAGGAATACATCCGAATCCCGATAATGATGCCCAAGAAACTTGCTCAGGACATGTTTACCGCTTATCGCAACAATCCTGAAATTTTCCAGTGGCCGCAAACTTTCGCACAGCATTTTCCGGGAGTATATGTAGAACAGAATTTCGGTAACGGCTGCATTGGAGTTATCTCTTCAATGAAGTTTTACACTTATTGGCATTACATGAAGCAGGTTTATAAGAAAAAGGATGATGATTCCGGTGAATACCACTATGTCCCTACGCTGACCCGCGACTCCGTTTGCCTATTCTCTTCGCAGCCGGAAGTGCTTTCTGCAAACAAGATTACATATAAGGTATCCGACTATCTAAAGAATCTTGCAAACAGTGGCAAATCCATTATCACCACACCGGGAGGGTATTATGTAAACATTGATTTCCCGGCTCAGGATATCATTGACAAATACGATAAAGACCTGTATAGCGTGGCTGTGGTTTCAAAACTGTCATTTGAAATTCCGGCAGAGGCTGTTGAGAATGATTATGGACTTGAAGCTGTGCCCCACTTGCTGATGGTAAAAAAATCAGAGCGCGAAGCATTCTTCCGCGACAATAAAGTGCCTGACGGGAAAACATCATTCTACGCTCCCTATGACAAGGAAAAGAAAAGTTACACATTCGGAGGAATGCGCGACTATATACTTAACCTGATCAACAGCGGCAAACCGGTGGATCCTGCAGACATAGAGTTCTCACTCGTTCCCGTGGTCGTGTCAACGGAAACAGTAGACGGATATTCCTCATCTACAACCTATGTGACCCGTTGCGCGCCATATATCGGCAGACCGACTATAACCCGGCTCGATACGGATCACGCCATCATCTGCTTCACCTACTCCAAAAGGACAATGGAATAAAGTTTAAAAACAGCTTCTAATTAACATTCCCCTGCCGTGTATCTTCTTCTTTTCAGCCTGCTTTCGTTCATCACCGGTGCCGTGGCACCGGGGGCGCCGCAACGTGCGGAACTGCTTTTCGTAGGCGATGCCATGCAGCATCAGGCACAGCTTGACCGTGCAAAAGAAATAGGAGGCGATCACTATGACTACTCCGAATGCTTCACATATATAGCACCGGAAGTCACATCTGCCGATTATGCGGTATGCAATCTGGAAGTTCCCCTCGGGGGAGGTCCTACATATTCCGGTTATCCCTGCTTCTCGGCTCCGGATTCTTATGCCAAAGCTCTTAAGGATGCCGGTTTCGATCTGTTCCTGACGGCAAATAATCATTGCCTCGACCGGCGTGACAAGGCTGCACGACGCACACTGACCGCACTGGACGAACTTGGGGTAGACCATATAGGGACATATCACGATGCCGCTCAACGCGAAAAACTGGTGCCTTTCATAAAGGACATTAACGGCATCAGGATCGGTTTCCTCAACTACACATACGGCACTAACGGTATAGAGCCGACGGAAGGCGCTGAAATCGCCCTTATCGAAAAGGGGCGTATGGCAGAGGAGATCCGCAAGACACGTGATGCCGGTGCCGAAATAGTGGTTGTAACGATCCATTGGGGTGTGGAATATGTGTTGATTCAAAACAAGAATCAGGAAAATATTGCAGATTTCCTCATAAACCAGGGTGTTGACCTTATAATCGGAGGGCATCCTCATGTTATCCAGCCAATGAAAGTGGTGCGTAATGAAAAAGAGGATAAGGATGTGCTACTGGTCTATTCTCTCGGCAATTTCATATCGAACATGAAGACAGCCGACACGCGGGGCGGCGCCTTGGTACGTGCCGTCATTGAAAGGGACGAGAATGGTAAAGCCCGATTCAAGGAGGCTAATTACGACACTCTATTCTCAGCAAAACCGGATGGCGGCTCCTCAAATTTTACGGTAATACCGTCATGGATGCCGGAAAAGATCCCGGCAGCTCAAAAAGCTCATTGGAACCTATTCGACCGCGGAGCGGAACGCATCTTCAACAAACATAATGTACGCGTCCCTCGCAAACACAAATAACCCTTAGAAATGATTCAGACAAATAACCTTTGCATGCAGTTTGGTAAACGCGTGCTGTTTCAAGATGTAAACCTGACTTTCAACCGTGGCAACTGCTATGGTATAATCGGTGCGAACGGTGCCGGCAAATCAACTCTGATGAAGATCCTCTCCGGCGAACTGTCACCCACCATGGGATCAGTAACATTCGGTCCGGGAGAACGCCTTTCTGTCCTTTCTCAGGATCACTTCGCATTCGATGAATGCACGGTGATAGAAACCGTGTTAAGAGGGCACACTGTGTTGTGGGATATAATGCAAGAGAAGGATGCAATCTATGCCAAGCCGGATTTCTCTGATGAAGATGGCATAAAGGCTGCGGAACTCGAAGAAAAATTTGCGGAACTCGAAGGTTGGAATGCGGAAAGTGACGCTGCGGCACTGTTGTCCGGTCTCGGTATCAAGGAAGACAGACACTATATGCTCATGAAAGACATGAGCGCCAACGAGAAAGTGCGCGTGCTCCTCGCTAAGGCACTTTTTGGAAACCCGGACAACCTGCTCCTTGACGAGCCTACCAATGACCTGGACTTGGAAACCGTTTCTTGGCTTGAAAACTATCTCGCCAATTTCGAAAATACGGTGCTCGTTGTCAGCCACGACCGACACTTCCTCAACGCAGTTTCCACACATACACTGGATATTGATTTTAACAAGATATCGATATTCGCCGGCAATTATGATTTCTGGTATCAGTCTTCGCAACTTGCCCTCCGTCAGCAACAGGCTGCAAACAAGAAAGCTGAAGAAAAACGTAAAGAACTTCTGGAGTTTATACAGAGGTTCAGCGCCAATGTGGCAAAAAGCAAGCAGACAACAAGTAGGAAGAAGATGCTCGAAAAGCTCAATGTTGAGGAGATTCAGCCGTCTTCACGCCGTTATCCGGGCATAATCTTCACTCCCAACCGCGAGGTGGGCAACAAGATACTTGAAGTGAAAGGGTTGAAAGCGACTATTGATGGGGAAACACTTTTCGATGATGTCAATTTCCAGATTGAGAAAGGTGACAAAGTAGCATTCCTCAGCCGTGACCCGCGTGCAATGACCGCACTTTTTGAAATAATCATGGGCAATAGGAAAGCGGACACCGGAGACTTCGAATGGGGACAGACCATCACAAACGCTTATCTGCCTCTTGACAATGGTTCATTCTTTGAATCTGATCTCAATCTTGTGGATTGGCTGTGTCAATACAGTTCCGATTCGTCAGAAATATATCTTAAAGGTTTCCTCGGCAAGATGCTTTTCAGCGGTGAGGAAGTGCTTAAAAAAGCGAGTGTATTATCGGGTGGCGAGAAAATACGTTGCATGATCGCACGTATGATGCTCACGGATGCCAACACCCTGGTGCTTGATTCTCCCACCAACCATCTCGACCTTGAATCAATTCAGGCATTCAACAATACTCTCCAGAACTTCAAAGGCGTGATCCTTATGTCAAGCCATGACCACGAGTTCATACAGACCGTTTGTAACAGGATCATAGAACTGACACCGAACGGAATCATCGACAAGATGATGGATTATGACGACTATATCGTTGATGAAAAAGTAGCAGCAGCACGCGAAAGGATGTATAAGTAGAGGCTTTAGGTGTTAGGCTTTAGGCTTTAGGCTTTAGATTTTGCATCTGATAATTTCTTATGGGTGCATGCTTTTATAAGACAATAGGGCATTTATAATGCTTTAATCGGGGAGCGATGA
>CASBHZ010000089.1 GCA_949123685.1 uncultured Bacteroidales bacterium
AGATACTATCGCGTGACTGGAGTTCAGACGTGTGCTCTTCCGATCTATCGAAAAACTTCAGCGATGTCTGGATGAGATGCCGTTAAACCAATCTTCGTGGATAGCAGGATATGCATATGAAATATACCAAGGCAATGACGAACGTATTAAGGCATATCTAGATAAATGTATCGATAATGCGAACAAGGATATAATGAAAGACCGTGCAGTGTCTGTGTATATAGAACATTACAAGGAGGAATTTGCAGAAAGGTACATACCACGGATACTCAATGGCGAAATCTCGATGAGTGACCATATCCTCGGTTCAAAATGGGGCATACTGGAAGCCATTATACAGAATTATTCTGAGCGTCAGGATGTCAAAGAGTACCTTCTGACTAATTATTCTGACGACTATAGATTTGCTGGTCAGATTATAGTAAAATATCATGGTTCTGAGTTAGCCTCTCGAATGCTTAAGAAGTGGTATCACATGGATACGCGTTTAAGACTCATGATGATACATAAGATTTCCAACCTGTCGAGTATGGACGAGCATTTAGAGGGAATGTTACACCTATTCAAACAGGAAGGGAATGCCTATGTCCTTTGTGATATGGTCTTATGTCTAGTTGTTCATTTGAAAAGGACGGGGAGGGATACAGACGTATTCAAAGTTACCGAGGAGGTGTTCGATACGGCTCAGGTGACAACAGAATACACATACAAAATGCGATTCTGTATATATCTAATGTATCATAAGCTTGATGAATATGTGCAGTTAAACTTGAGTTCTGGTGGTAAAGAGTATGAATTTTCCCAGATGCACATTTTCTACAATGATAGTCCATATATTGAGAAAACAATCGTTGATGAGGCTGATTATTTACTTGCCGATGATATGGCTAATTTAAAGAAAATTGTTAAGGAAGACAAGTGTATCTATTCCTATGTTGTTTTCTTCTCAAAATATATTAACACAACATCAGACGCGGCTCGAATCATTGTAAAGTATCTTAATGAAAATAGAGATAATATTGACGATGCAAATATTCTGCTGTTCTTAATGAAAGTGGGAAACCAGAAACAGTTATTGAAAGAATTGGTTATAGCCAATATAGATAATACGAATAGCGAAATGTCTGCGACATTGGCTCAAATCATTGTCACTGAATTTGATAAAGATGAAGATATAAAACAGCTTCTGAAGCTGGAAGAGTGGAAATGGCATGATGATTCCTTTAATAGAATATCAATTAATTGTTCACTCAACACTAACGTGGAAAATTTGAAAGAGATTTATAGCGAGTTAAAAGAGAACAAGTATGAATTGACTAATTGTTATGCCTCATACAACTTCATATTCTCAATGATGGATGATAACAAAGTTGTGGAGAACCTGAAATACTACTTGACCAAACTTCAAGAGACTTTTGTCTATCGAATGATTGTTACCCCCTTGACCATGAGGTTGAAACGAGATAAAGCAACGGCTGATAAACTATATGAAGAACTATTACAGACTGAAGATCCAAGAATCAGAGTGGGCTTCTATTCAGTTCTTTCATCAGCAGGTGTTAAATCGGTAGAACTAAGGGGTTGGAGAGAACATCAATATCAGCATCTTGATGAATATGGACATGATATTGTGTTGAATAGAGATAGGAAGTTGATTGTGATTGTACAATGACAATGACTTAAGATTAGGTATATAAAATATTTTCTTTGTATGATAGCACAAAATCAATTGAAAAAGCCAAGTAACTGGCAAGACTTTGAAAAACTCTGCAAATTATTGTGGGGTGAAATATGGACTTGTGAAGATACAATAAAACGACATGGTTGCCAAGGGCGAAATCAGCATGGTGTTGGTGTATTTTCATATGTTGAAAAATATGGCGGATATTGTGATATTCAATGCAAAGGTAAGGATGACTATGCGAATGCTCAGTTAACAGAAGGTGAGATTGATACAGAAATAGAAAAGGCACTAGGCTTCGAGCCCGAATTAAAGTTGTTGATTTTTGCAACTACTGCGAATAAAGATGCCTATGCTGTATTATAGTGGTTGATTATAATGGCTTATTATCAGTGTTTTATGACTTAAGATATACTGCTCAAAAATCGAAGATTTAACACTTTTCTTCGTTGCCTATCTCAAAACAGAGGGAAAATGGGGAAAATCGTTCTCTTTTGCCCCGAAATCTCCGCTTCGCAAAGATAAGGCATCTCGGGGATAATTTCGCCGATTACGTCTGCAAAATGGAAGGCTGGTTTACGGATTTTCGGGTTGCCTTTTGTGGCTTGGCAAGGGGCGAGTCTTGCTTTGCTTTTGAGGTAGGAGTTGGGATTGTTTTGCAGCCCCCAAAAGAAAGTCGGTAGATATGATTCAGTCTGGCTTTGGCGAAGCCATCTCTTTTTCTCCCTCTGTTAGGTTTACTTTAATGCACGTATATATGAATACGGAGATAAAGTAAAGTTGGTTTCGGTGATTTATACTGTGATTCGCTTGAAAAGATGTCGTGTAATGGGGATGATTCGTTGGAAAAGGTGTAACGAATTCGGTTTATTCGCTTGAAAAAGTGTAGAACTACTGTATTATACTTGCATTCAACAGAAAAACATTAAGCCACAATATATCATATAATATATGAACACGTGCTTTTTTGTTCACTATATGATATATTGAGGCTTTAAAGTGTATTACCGGCGAACCTATGCCTTTCACAAGACAAGGCACTTGTCCGGAGCAAAACCATTGGCGATATGTTCATTTTGGAAAACATATCCCATCTGATTGCAAACGACCTTTGTTCCGTTTATCTCAGCATCAATGTTGGTATGTGAATGCCCATAAACCCATGCGTCAATGCGACTGTCGGCAATAAGCCCACTCAGTTCAGTTGCAAATGCACTATTCAGCACTGAACCTTTATGGTGAGGGGCGACGGCCTCCAATGTGGGAAGATGATGTGTTACTACCACAATGTGCTTTGCGGTGCTTTCAGTTAGACTATGCTTGATGAAATCCAAGCAGAATTCATGCATCTGATTAAACTCCTCAGTTTGGAGTAATTTGCCATTATACATTATTTGCCGAAAGTCGTTCATGCCTTTCCATATAAAATACTCGTCAGAAGGAGAAATCTGAGACCACAAAGTGCTCATGATAAAATCAGTATCATCAATCTTTACTACTTGATTCTGGTAATATCCTACATTCTTCTTGAACATCCAATTCCATTGTAGTCCCTTATCCATCACATCACAATAATTGTAATACTCATGGTTTCCGGGCACAATGAGCACTTGCCGATAATTTACAGCTGCCCATTTCCAAAAATAGCTCAAAGGTGCAACCTTGTTTTTCAAATAGAATATATCTCCGGCAAGAACCAGAACATCGCCAGTTACAGGTAATTCATTATGTTTCATCCACCTGCTGTTATCGCTGAATTCCAAATGCAGGTCGCTCATATATTGTATCTTCATAATCTTTTGTTTATTAATATTTTGTATAAATCAGTTCATAATTCTTTGAATTCGATTCATTGCCAATAATACCCTCCAAGAAAGAAAATTTATTATACAGGAATTGGTAGTGTTCAAGTTCTTCTTCCTCAAAGTCTATGTTCTCATAGCAGTTGTCTATCTCCTTGTTGATTTTATCGTACAAATCGACGGTCGTTTTGGCTATTCGTACTTCCAACTTGGCAATATCTTCTTTATTCTTAGCAATAGCCTTTTTACAATGTTCGATTTCTTCTTTGTAAAAGCATAAAACCTCCTCAAGAAGGACGTTTGTCAGCACACTTGGAGATGGACTACATGGAAGCACAGTCAATTCACGACTTGGGGTAGTAGTAAGATAAAACAATTTACACCCCAAAGACTTTGCAACCTGTTTGTTATATTCATCTATTTCGCGAATGACTTTCATCAAATCTTCTTTAGATTGACTTTGGCATTCTTCATGAGACGGATGCTCTTTCTTTTTCAACAAAGGCATATCTTTGTGTCTTAAATAGACCGTTGTATATTCACTCATACATAACCCTCCTTTTTTATTTCTTATGAAATTGCTCTACTTGTTTTTCAATCATCCTTTTTACCTGTTCAAATGATATGGGTGTAAAGTTATTGTTATCAACCCCTACATCGTATTGCATCGGATAGAGATACTGAAGCCTGGCTGCATCTATACCGGTGTTGTTCTTCCTTGTGTGAACGTGCCCGAATAGTTGCCACACATCTTTATATCCACCATCAAAACATAGAAAAGGATAATGGTTCAAATATATCCTCTGCTTGCCGACCTCTATGTGCATCTGCATTGCCACATGTTCAAATCTGTCAATGTAGCCTTGGCGTATATTCTTCAAATCGTGGTTGCCCATAATCAGATATATCTTGCCGTTCAGCCTGTCAAGCATTTTAGTCCATTCAGCCGAACCGCCAAGACAGAAATCACCTAAGTGAAAAACAATATCATACTGTCCGACAGTATTATTCCAATTGGATATGATTGTTTCATTCATCATTTCCACATCCTTAAACGGCCTGTTGCAGAAACGAATGATATTCCCATGATAAAAATGGGTATCAGATGTAAAGAACACCTTGCTGCCATCAAATTTATAGTTCATTTCTTCTCAATTTATGTGCATCACTGCACGTTAATAATCTGGTTACCAACAGCCCATCAGACGGAAATGGCAGAAGAGCATCATAAAGGCGACTGTCACAAATGGGCATACAAACAAAATAGTTGGAAAGTTTGGTAAGGACTCTCCAACTATTCAGTTTCTATTCTCTCAAAGTACAATAATGTACTCGCTATGTTCGTTGGAAAGTATTTACTAAACGAGGTTCAATACGTGAAACATGAACACTCGACACAAATTCAGTGCGTTTATTGCTCTGAATTGCGGTTGTTATAGATAATATGTTCATTCTGTTTCTTTGCATTGTTAATATTTATATTGTCTCAAAAGCAATGCAAAATTAGCAAATAAATCCCATTCTCACATCACCTTTCATTAAATTCTTTTGCCATAATACTATGATATAGGATTTTATTTCTTCGATCATGCTCGCGAACCAAATAAAATATGTAATTTTGCATTTGACGCAATCTATAATTGAATACAGTATGGCGAATTTGAATTGTATAAAGGCTGTTTTAGCTGAAAAGGGGATTATGAGTAAGTGGCTTGCTAAAACTTTGAAGAAAGATCCGGCAACGGTATCAAAGTGGTGCAACAATCATTCACAACCCGATTTATACACATTGGCACGAATAGCAGAAGTTTTGGATGTGGATATACACAAATTAATTTGTCATACAAAAGAAGAATAGAGGAATGGAACAACCTAAGTTGATAAACAACATAAGTGAGCGTGTTGTGGATGACCTCAAGGGACGGTTATCCAAAGGTGCTTGTGTGTCTATTGCTGCGGCTTCATTCTCCATTTATGCCTACGAAGCATTGAAAGAAGAACTGGAGCAGGTGGAGCAATTGCGTTTCATTTTCACGTCTCCTACTTTCATCAAGGACAAATCAAAGAAAGAGAAACGAGAGTTTTTCATCCCTAAACTTAACCGAGAGCGCAATTTGTATGGTACGGACTTTGAAATTCGTCTGCGCAACCAGTTGTCACAGAAAGCCATTGCCAAAGAATGTGCCGACTGGATTCGCAGAAAAGTGCAATTCCGTTCCAATGCTTCGCAAGAACAGATGGGTGGATTTATGCACATCAACAATGACACCCAGCAGGTTTATATTCCATTCAATGAGTTTACCACCACACAGTTGGGATGTGAGCGTGGTGCTAATGTATATAATGTAGTCAATGTATTGCCTTCACCAACAGCAAGTGCCTACTTGGATATTTTCAATGAGCAGTGGAACAATGATGAGAAGTTTGAGGATGTAACGAAGCGTATATTGGAGTACATAGACACTGTATATCAGGAAAATGCTCCAGAATACATCTACTTCATCGCACTTTATAATATTTTCAACGAGTTCTTGGAAGACATCAGCGAAGATGTGTTACCCAATGAGCGCACGGGCTTCAAGACCAGTGTCATTTGGAATAAGCTTTACAACTTTCAACGTGATGCTGCGCTGGCTATCATCAACAAGTTGGAAAAATACAATGGTTGCATCCTTGCCGATTCAGTAGGTCTTGGCAAGACCTTTACGGCATTGGCGGTTATCAAGTATTACGAGAACCGTAATAAGTCGGTGCTTGTACTTTGCCCTAAAAAACTGAATGACAACTGGCAGACTTTCCGTGCCAATTACAAAAACAACCCCGTAGCTGCCGATCGGCTAAGGTATGACATCCTCTTCCACTCCGACCTTTCACGCGACCGTGGTTTGAGTAATGGCCTCGACTTGGAGCATGTGAATTGGGGAAACTATGATTTGATTGTAATTGACGAAAGCCACAACTTCCGCAATGGTGGTAATGTGGACGAAGAGGATGAAGCGGATTTTGATACGCTCGTAGAAACAGACCGCCACAAGGAGAACCGTTATCAGCGATTGATGCGATGTGTCATCCGTCAGGGTGTGAAAACGAAAGTACTCATGCTGTCAGCAACTCCTGTCAACAACCGATTCGGCGATTTGAAGAACCAGTTACAACTGGCATACGAGGGGCGTGTGGAGAATATCAACGAAGCCCTCGAACTAGACCGCAACATTGACGACATATTCAAGTCTGCTCAGACTGCCTATAATCGTTGGGCTAAGTTGGAGCCAAGCGAACGGACTACGGAACGATTGCTGTCAAGTCTTCAGTTTGACTTTTTTCAGATGCTCGATGCCGTGACCATCGCACGTAGTCGTAGTCATATCATCAAGTATTACGACACGAAAGATATTGGCGAGTTTCCTAAGCGGCTTGCCCCTTTGTCTCGTCGTCCGCGTTTGACGGACTTGGGCGATGCCATCAATTTCAAGGATATTGCCGAGCAACTCAATGCTCTAAATCTTTCCATATACACCCCTTCGCTTTATCTCTTCGATTGTGCCCGTAGTGGTTACAGTATCGACTACGATGGTGAAGGTCTGTCTATTGACGGTCGTGAGAAAGGCTTGCGCAAGCTCATGGCCACCAACCTGTTGAAACGTCTAGAAAGTTCGGTCAATTCTTTCCGACTGACGCTTAACCGCATCCATGAGTACATTCGGCAGACAATGGAACTGATAGATGTATACGACAAGAAACATTCCGGTGCAACCATTGATGTATCTTCTTTCACTGATGATATGGACTCATCCGAAGGCGACACCGACCCATTTGCCACCAAGAAGTCGAAGATTTCATTGGCTGACATGGACTATGTGAGTTGGCGACGCGATCTTGAAGCCGATTTTGAACGGTTAGACCTGCTCTTGCTGATGTTGAAGGACATTACGCCCGAACACGACAGTAAGTTGCAGATGCTTATCGAGGATTTGAAACATAAGTTCCGCAACCCGATAAACGGAGGTAACAAGAAAGTGCTTATATTTACGGCATTTGCCGACACAGCCAATTATCTCTATGAGCAGTTATCCACGAAGATAAAGGAAACCTGCGGACTTGATACGGCTCTTATCACCGGCTCTACCGATGGAAGATGCACATTGCCGAAGTTTCCTATGTCGTTCAATAATGTGCTGACTTATTTTTCACCTTTGTCGAAAGACCGTTCAGCCCTCTTTCCCAATGCCACGGGTGAGATTGATGTACTTATAGCTACTGATTGTATCAGCGAAGGCCAAAATTTACAGGATTGCGACTACCTCATCAATTATGACATTCATTGGAATCCCGTACGCATCATCCAGCGTTTCGGGCGTATCGACCGTATCGGTAGCCGGAACAAACAAATCCAGCTTGTCAACTACTGGCCGGATATGGAACTTGACGACTATATTCAGCTCAAAGGACGTGTCGAAAGCCGAATGAAAGCCACCATCCTTACCGCAGCAGGTACTGGCAATCCGCTTTCTATGGGCGAAGAAGCCGATTTGGAATATCGCCTTGGACAATTAAAAAAGTTGCAGAATGAAGTGGTCGACATAGAAGATATGGACACCGGTATCAATATCATGGATTTGGGATTGAACGAGTTTCGGCTTGACCTCCTGCAATATGTCAAGGAACATCCGGATATTGAACATGCACCTTTCGGATTGAATGCGGTGGTAGCCGGTTCCGAATTGGCGAAACCGGGCGTGATGTTTGTGTTGAAGAATCGCAACAATGCCGTTAATATTGACCGTAAGAATCAACTGCATCCTTTCTACATGGTCTATCTGGCAGACGATGGAGAGGTTATTTGCGACCATCTGCACCCTAAACAACTGCTCGACATCATGCGTGCGCTGTGTAAGAACCAAAATGACTATGACCGTGTGCTCTGTGCTGCGGTCAACCGTGAAACGCAAGACGGCCGCCGCATGACCAAGTACAACACGTTGCTCCAAACAGCTATTGACAGCATCGTAAGCATTAAGGAAGAGACAGACATTGAGAGCCTTTTCTCTGTGGGTGAGACAACAGCCTTGCATGGAGAAATTAAAGGTTTGGACGACTTTGAGTTGATAACCTTCTTAATAATTAAAGAGAAATGAAATTATCTGATATAGAAATAGGTACTATGGTCAACTTCTTAAATGAAGGTGGTTATGTCCTGGACTTTAGTACAGCTGATTTTGATGCTTTTACCTATAAAAGCATAGGTGTTCCGCTTTGTGAAACATATAGACTTTCAAAGGGCAAATCTCTGATAGCATATATCAATGATACAAAATACGAAGATAAAATAAAGCTACTTAGCGATTTAATCAGATATTACGAACTTTCTTCAATGAAGGAACATGATGAAGAAAATCGTAAAAGCCGTGCGGTTGCTTACAAAAAATGCCGTAGCATACTTGATAAAGCAGGTGGTACAATGGTTATGACCGCTACGGCTGAAACTTTAAAAGAAGCTTTTGACAGCGATTACATATCAGCCCAAATTGATTTAATGCTCAATCTGAAGGACGGAAATCCAACAGAAGCAATTGGTAAGGCTAAAGAACTAATTGAAAGTTGTTGTAAAACAATACTTGAATTTGAAGGCTGTACTGTAGATAAAGATTGGGAAGTTCCACGTCTTGTTGATGAAACTTTCAAACATTTTCATCTGATGCCTAAAAACATCTCTGATGATGTTAAAGGAGCTAAGTCTATAAAGGCTATTCTCGGTAATCTTAAAGCTATTGCACAAGGCGTTGCAGAACTGAGAAATCTGTATGGTAGCGGACATGGCAAGTCCAGTTCATATAAAGGGCTTGAATCTCGTCATGCTAGTTTAGCGATTGGAAGTAGTACAACTCTCGTGCGCTTTTTATGGGATTCGTATGAACGGCATCATAATAATGAGGTTAATTAGATGAGACAAAATGGACAATATACTTAACTACCCCACCTCCACGCACGTGGACAGATTGGTGCCCAAGACAGCCTTTTACAAGCATTTGGAGATTAACACACGCTTGAAGATGCGATTTGTGGAAGATGTGGAACGTATACAATGGCTCTATAAGTTAGCTCCATCCACCATGAATGTGGATACGGGTAAGACGGTGCATGAAATCGTGATGTTCTTGGTGACGCTCAAAGCGGAGGATATGCCCGATGATGTGTTTCTTGCCATCGACCGCCAGATGCCTCGCCATGTGGTGTTTGTGTTGCAATATGCCAACCGTGGCCGATTGTTGCTCAACTACAAGGAATGGGTAGATGCGAACAAAACACGATTCAACATTTTGAAGACTTTCCGCACAGAATGGATGCCATTGGCAAAGGTGAAGTTAGAACTTGCAGGGTCGTCACTGGATAATATCTACGAAGCGTTTGCCGGTCAGATTTCCGGATTTGGTACGACCAATGCCGCTGACACGAAGCAGATTATGGCATTGCAAGATGAATTGGCTCGTAAACGACGGGCAGCGGAAGCCTTGCAGAAGCGTGTACGGAATGAAAGGCAGTTTGCCAAACAGATGGAACTCAACAGTGAAGCCCGTGCCTTGAAGCGTGAGATTGCTAAGTTGGAAGAGGTACTTAAAACATTAGAAAACAATTAAGAAATAAAATATATGACTGACATATTAAAACATTTGGATTTGAACTCCGCGGACGGAACGCAACTCAATCTTGATGCGCTCTATCAGATTGCACCTTCTGCATTTACCGAAGTACGTGATGACAAGACGGGTGCAATTTCCCGAAAGGTAAACTTTGAGGTGTTTCGTCAGTTGCTTGGCGACCATGCCACAGATGGCGAGGGCGAAATGTACCAGTTTACATGGGTGGGTAAGAACGCCGCTCGTGCGGAGGCTGCCAAACCTACCGATAAGACATTACGCCCGGTGGTGGAAGATTCCATGGATTGGGACAACACAAAGAATATCTATATCGAGGGCGACAACCTTGAAGTGCTTAAACTTTTACAACGCTCGTACATGGGTAAGGTGAAGATGATTTATATCGACCCGCCTTATAATACGGGCAATGACTTTGTGTATCACGATGACTTTGCCCGTACTGCCGCCGAAGAAGACCTCGAAGCCGGCAGTGTGGACGAACTGGGTAACCGCTTCCGCAAGAACACCGATACAAATGGTAAGTTTCATTCGGACTGGTGCTCGATGATTTATAGTCGTCTGTTGGTCGCACGTTCTCTGCTGACGGAGGATGGGGTTATCTTTATTTCGATTGATGACAATGAGCAGAGAAACCTTAAAAATATTTGTGACGAAGTATTTGGCAGTAGCAATTTCTTGGCGCAAATCGTATGGGAGCGAGCTTATTCTCCAATTAATTTAATGAAACATTTCTCCCCTTCACATGATTACGTGTTATGTTATGCTAAAAATCTAGATTCTGCTGTATGTAAAGGTATAGCAAGAAGTTCAGAAGCTGATAATCGCTATACTAATCCAGACAATGATCCTCGAGGTGTTTGGAAAGCAAGTGATTTGTCTGTGGGACCAGCCGTAGAAGAAAATATATATACTATTACAACGCCCTCCGGGCGTAATGTAGAGCCTCCAGCTGGGCGCAGCTGGAGTCTCTCACGAAAAGCTTTTCGTGAGAGACTCCAAGATAATAGAATTTGGTTTGGACCTGATGGAAATAGCGTTCCTGCAATGAAACGTTTTCTATCTGAACTCAGAAAAACGGGTATTACACCTATGACAATCTGGAAGTACACCGAAGTAGATCATTCACAAGGTGCTACTCAAAAGTTAGCCAAATTATTTGACGGGAAAAAAGTTTTTGATTATCCTAAACCTGTAGAATTGATAAAAAGAATAATCTCTCTATATTCAGATAGTAATAGTATTATTCTTGATTTCTTCTCTGGCTCTGCAACAACTGCACATGCCGTAATGGAACAGAATGCTCTTGATGGAGGGTGCAGACAATTTATAATGGTGCAACTTGAAGAAGATTTTTCAGAATCAAGTGATGGTTATAAAATGGGATTCAAAACTATTTGTGACGCAGCCAAAGAGCGTATCCGTCGTGCCGGTGCAAAAATCAAAGCTGATTCTCCGCTTACTACACAAAATATCGATACCGGCTTCCGTGTGTTCAGATTGGATGAAAGCAACTACGAAGAAGTATCTATCTCTCCCAATGATTACCAGCAAGACCAGCTCAATTTGTTTGCAGATAACATCAAG
>CASBHZ010000090.1 GCA_949123685.1 uncultured Bacteroidales bacterium
CTCAAATCGATCTTGAAGAGGGCGTCAGAAGATCGGTGGAATGGTATAAGGCAGAGGGGTGGCTTTGATTTTAAACAGCTTCTAAACATCTTCTTAATTTTGAATCAGATGCAGGATAGTATTCAAAACAGTGGAGTTCAACAAGAAGGGTGGCATACGGTCAATGAGATCGTGGTGCCCTCTCAGTCTGCGGAGCAGCTTCTGCCCGTAGGAATGAGTTCATCGCCGGTAAGGAAGGCTGTCGGCACTTGGAAGCCGGTCAAGTCGGTTGCTGATTCGATAGCCAAGGCAAAGGAAGATTCTATTGTCAGGGCTGTTAATGATTCCATAGCCAAGGAGAAGAACGCTTTCGGGGTTGTGTTGCAGCCTCCTTATCGCGAACATGTTTCGGACATAGTTGCCGCCCGTGTGTCGTCGGGCGACGGCTTGTCGTGGGTATTTGCAGTCCTGGCGATCCTTTTTTGTGCCGTTTGCCTGAAAATTAAAAATACTCCAAGGTATATAAAGACCTTGGTCTCAGACATGAAAGATGTGCGTGTGCGCCATAATATGTTTGACAACACGGTGAAAGAAACATCTTTCCTTATAATCCTCATTATAGCATGGATATGCTGTGTCGGGATTTTGCTTTGGCAACTTCTGAAGTCTACCGTGCCTGGACTTCCTGCCTATTCGGTAAGTATTCCCGACAGTCCGCTTGCCGGTATCGGCTTATGTTCGGCAGTAGCGGCTTCCTATGTGGTGTTCATGCTTATAGCTTATGAAATTACCGGGAATGTGTTTTCAGACCGCAAGATGACCCGTATCTGGGTAAAGGGGGCATCTGCCACCATGGGGCTTCAGGTGTTCCTGTTTTTTCCGCTTGCCCTGTTGTCGCTCTGCTATCCGGAATGGAACAGAATTATCCTGATTTTGGCAGGTTCGGTGTTCGTAATAGGCAAAATCCAATTTATTTATAGGGGATTTAGGATTTTTTTCAATCAATTTTCCTCTTGGTTGCTTTTTTTGTACTACCTTTGCAGTTTAGAAATTGTACCGTTGATTCTCTCATATCTGGCGGCTCTTCAAATCTGCGTGATGTGGCTTTGAAAGTGTGTTGAACAGCACACAATAAGTGTCGGGGATATGTGCTTATATAATAACAGAGAATGAATATTAAGAAGATATTAGTTTCCCAACCTAAACCTTCATCAGAGAAGTCTCCGTATTATGATATCTGTAACAAATATGGAGTGGAGATGGTGTTCAGACCATTTATCAAGATAGAGGGACTGACAGCAAAAGAATTTCGTGCGGCAAAAGTGAATCTTGCCGATTACACAGGTGTTATTTTCACATCACGCACGGCAGTGGATCACTATTTTCGCCTTTGTGAAGAAATGCGGGTAAAAGTGCCCGATACGATGCGCTATTTCTGCACAACCGAATCAATTGCCCTTTACCTGCAGAGGTATATAGTGTATCGTAAACGCAAGATTTCATTCGGCAAGACCGGTAAGCTGGATGATCCCCAGCTTGTCGCATCGCTTGTGAAAAACAACAAGGAGAAATTCCTCTTCCCCGTATCCGATGTCCATAAGGACAATGTAGAATATTTCAGCAATATGGGTCTTAACGTCACCAAGGTGGTGATGTATCGCACGGTGAGCAACGATTTCCAGCCGGACGAAGAGCTTGATTATGACATGCTCGTATTTTTCAGTCCTGAGGGGATAGCTTCCTTGAAGAAGAATTTCCCGGAATTTGATCAGGACCAACGACCCACATACATAGCGACATTCGGCAGCACTACAGCCAAGGCTGTAGACGATGCCGGTTTGCGTCTTGACATTTCCGCGCCTTCTGTGGAGGCGCGTTCAATGCCGGAAGCTATTGATAAATTCCTGGAGACTCATCAGGCGTGAGCACTGCAGGTCAAAGTCGCGGCTTTACGGAGGGATCGGGACTGAGCAGGCTTTATCTTAAGGATACGGCATTTCAGGACTTGATGCAGAAGCGCATTTTTAATGTGCTCCTTATCGCCACGCCTTATGACGCTTTCATGCTTGAAGAGGACGGGCGCGTAGATGAGCAGATTTATTTTGAATATGTAAGTCTGAATCTTTCATCTCCGCCCCGTTTCACCAAGGTTGCAAATTATGCCGAAGCATATGATGCATTGGCGGAAAAGGCTTTCGATTTAGTGATAGCTATGCCCGGGGTGGATATCAGTGAGACATTCCGGGAGGCTGTGGAGATAGATCGCCTATATCCGGAGATACCGCTCGTGGTGCTTACCCCTTTCTCGAAGGAAGTGAGGCGACGGATTGCCAATGAAGATCTCCGGGGTGTGGATTATGTGTTCTCATGGCTTGGAAATGTTGATCTGATTCTTGCCATCATAAAGCTGATAGAGGACCGCATGAACGCCGATACGGATATCGAGGAGGTCGGAGTCCAGGCTATATTGCTTATAGAGGATTCAATACGTTTCTATTCTTCGATACTTCCGCATCTTTTCAAATTCCTTTTAAAGCAGTCCATGCGGTTTGCCACGGAGGCTCTCAACGAGCACGAGCAGATGATGCGTATGCGCGGTCGTCCGAAAGTGCTTCTTGCTCGCGACTATGAAGAGGCGCAGGCACTTGCCGACAAATATGGTGAAAATATATTGGGGGTTATAACGGATGCCCGCTTCCCCGTAAACGGGGAGAAAGATCCGTCGGCAGGATTGAAATTCGCTAAGATGATAAGGAGGCGCAACCCATATATGCCTATTATCATGGAAAGTCAGGAGAGTGCCAACCGGATGGCGGCAGAGCGCGCAGGTTTCGTATTTCTTGACAAAAATTCCAAGACATTGCCACTTGATCTCCGGGAAGCCGTGACCAGGAAATTCGGTTTCGGTGATTTTGTTGTTCGTGATCCCCAAAGCGGCAATGAACTGATGAGGATACGTAATCTTAAAGACCTTCAGAAAGGCATAGATTCTATCCCCGACGATGTCCTTTATTTTTATTGTTCCACCAACAGCATATCGCGTTGGCTTTATTCCCGCGCCCTTTTTCCCCTCGCCGAAGCTTTTAAGGGGATAGAATGGCGGGATCTTGAAGACGCTCCGCGTCTCAAGAAGCTGATATTTGACACGATCGTGAAATATCGCCGCATGAAAAACAGGGGTGTGGTTGCGGTTTTTCAGAAAGACAACTATGACAGCTGGAGTAATTTCGCCCGCATAGGGCAAGGCTCTCTCGGTGGCAAGGGGCGTGGTCTTGCTTTCATTGACCAGATAATCAAGCGTAATCCTGTTTGTGACGATTTTGAAGGAGTGCAGATCACCATCCCGCACACGGTTGTCGTATGCACAGACATCTTCGATGAATTTATGGATGTCAATTGCCTTTACAAGATTGCCCTTTCGGATGCTCCCGATGAAGATATCTTAAAAGCCTTCCTTGCGGCGAGATTGCCGGATGAAGTGATAGCTGATTTTGAAGCCTTCTTTGATGTTGTGAGGCGTCCATTGGCAGTGAGGAGCAGTTCGCTGCTTGAAGACTCGCATTATCAGCCTTTTGCCGGGATATATTCCACATATATGATTCCGTATATAGAGGATACGGAAGTGAGGATGCGCATGCTCACGGATGCTGTCAAGGCGGTTTATGCCTCTGTCTTCTTTTCTGATTCCAAAGCTTATATGAATGCCACGAGCAACGTTATTGATCAGGAAAAGATGGCAGTGATATTGCAGGAAGTGGCAGGCGAAGATCATGGCGGATATTATTATCCAAACTTCTCGGGGGTGGGAAGGTCGCTCAATTATTATCCCACAGGTGACGAGGCTTCCGAGGAGGGAGTGGTGGAAGTGGCTGCAGGTCTGGGTAAACATATTGTTGACGGAGGAGTGGCGTTGCGGTTCTCTCCTGCCCATCCTGACAAGGTTCTTCAGACTTCCACTCTCGAGCTTGCTCTCCGCGACACCCAGACTTCGCTATGCGCGCTTCGTGAGCATAAGGGAGAGGTGCCCGAATTTTTAGTGGATGACAGCTTCAATATCAGCCGCGTCGGTGTTTCCGATGCCTTCAAGACTGGTGCCCTTAAATATCTTGTATCCACATTTGATGTTGATGACCGTGTGATCCGCGATACCGAGTTCGGACCGGGGCGGAAAGTTGTGACCTTCGCGAATGTGCTTAAACATAATGTATTCCCCCTTGCCAAGATCGCTAATTTCATGCTTGAGACAGGTCAATATGAAATGGGACGTCCCATAGAGATTGAGTTTGCAGGGAATATAAATCCCGTTAGGGGCGAAAATGGCGAGAACGGGACTGTGTATTGGTTGCAGATCCGCCCGATTGTCGACACTAAAGAGATGCTTGACGACTCCATAATGGATATTGAGGATAAAGATTTGATCCTGAGGAGTGAGACGGCGTTAGGTCACGGCATCATGGATAATGTGAAATATATCGTGTATGTGAAGCCGGACAAATTCGATTCTTCACGCAACACGGGTCTGGTGAGGGAAATAGAGGAAATAAACGCCCGTTTTGTGGAAAAAGGGGAGCCTTACATTCTTGTTGGTCCCGGGCGATGGGGATCGTCGGATCCTGCACTCGGCATTCCGGTTAAATGGTCGCAGATTGCCGGAGCGAGACTTATTGCCGAATCAGCGTTGCCCGGCTACAGGATAGAGCCTTCGCAAGGCACACATTTCTTTCAGAACCTCACATCCTTCGGTGTTGGTTATCTCACCATCGACCCCGCTGGTGGCAACGGATTCATCGACATAGACTATCTCAACTCCCTGCCTGCCGAATACGAGAGTGACAGTCTACGCATCGTTAAATTTGAAAACCCGCTGACCATAGCGATCAACGGGCGTAAATCCAAAGGTATCGTCTGCAAACCCACCCGCTCCTGATAGGTTCTTCTTAGAACTTTTTGTGTCCGGTAAAATTTTAATCACGCATCGAGTTTCTGTGTGATGCTTGACCATATAATGGGGCTTATCAAGACCTGAATTTCCATATTTATGATGATTACACATCTTTGCCGGACAGCAATAAATGTAAATACTCTTGTTCTTAAGATGGTAAAGGCTGTCACTGGCCTCAATTGTTTCGCACCATGAGGTTTTTATGGCTGCCGAGTATTCCGTTGGCCTATCCCGACTGACAATCCGAATATGTAGATGAGAAGAAAGCCTTGTTGAGAAGTCAATTTCATTATGGGTATCAAGCATGTCGTAGACATTTCTACTGCCATAATCTACTATTATGGTCCCGTATGTAATGCTCTCGCAGAAAGTCAGTCTTCAACATCAATTTGGCTGTATTAATTCTATGAATTTATATAGTTGTGTTTAGGGTTGTTAATTTCTTAAAATGGAAAATAATATTTATTTTACGGAATTTAATTTGGATGTAAGGGAAATAATATTTATTTTTGCGGAAATTAATTAGTTTAAATAATGGCTCAGATATTCAGCATAATTCAATCTTTGTGTCGTTCTGCAATAGCACGTGATCGCGAATTAGTTCTACATCAAGTAGAACGGCTGTCCGATGCATATAAGCTTTTGGGTGACGATAAGGCTGCCGCATCATTAAAGTCTATTTTATCCAGTGCGATCAAAAGGCAAGACATATCTTCCTCCAAGTTGTCCATATCAAAAGCGCTGGGAGGTGAAAATTTGTTGCCTTCAACTCCTATACCGGTTGACAAAGAAACATCTGCACCAATTTTAGATGTTATATTTCCTGCCGACACCACTATTTCACAACCATTCTTTGATGAAAAAATCAAAGATGCTGTAAATTCAATTATAATTGAGTGGAAAAACTATAGCGTTCTTTTAGAAATGAACGCTACGCCTTCTCGGTCATGTCTTATATATGGAGAACCGGGTACGGGAAAAACTCATCTTGCAAAATGGATGGCCAAAGAAATCCAGTTGCCAATTGTACTTGCAAAATTAGAAAGCATTGTATCGTCCTTTTTAGGAACGAGTGCACGCAATATAAGCAATTTGTTTAAGTTCGCCAATAGATATAATTGTGTTTTACTATTAGATGAATTTGATGCTATAGCAAAGCTTCGAAATGATCCGCAAGAAGTTGGTGAAGTTAAGCGAATTGTAAACACGTTGTTGCAGTGTCTTGACGAAAGGGACTCTATTGGTTTTACAATCGGAATAACTAATCATGAACAATTGTTAGATCCTGCAATTTGGCGACGATTCGATGTGCAGTTAGACATTCCTAAACCATCAAATCAGGTCATTTATGAATTGTTAAATATTTTCTTGCCGCCATTAAAATTTTCAGAGCCTGAATTGAAATTTATGACATGGTGTCTTAATGGTTCTACAGGTGCTGATGTAGAAAAATTAGTGAATTGGCTGAAACGGATGAAGATTATCAATGAGTATAGACATGAGAATCTTATCTCGTTGATGAGGCGTTACATATTGCTTAATACAGGCCGTATAAGCGAAAATGTAAAAAAAGCATTAGATGGTCCAAGTGAAATTTTATATGAAATATTAACTGGTCCGGATGTTGAATTCAAGAAAAAAGAGGTAGCGTCAATTCTTAATATAACACCTTCTTCTTTAAGTAAACAAATGTCAAAATTTAAAAATATCTAAACATGTCAAAAGGTCCGGTTCAGGTTGTGCTAAATAGTGAGTCATATATCTCCATGGTTCCACAACAGCGTCGTCCAATGGGGAATACTGATTTTTATGCGAATAATAATCAATTATTCGTAGAACACAAACGTAACATTATATCTCAATTAAATGAAATCGAAGTAGCTCAAAATGAAAATCCATACTCAAGAGTAAACTATATAAAAGTTAGAATGATACATAAGGCTTTGGCGAAAAGCCATCGTCCAACAGGAAAACTCTTTACACCTCAAAACCAATGTAAATTAATTGGTGGAGCTCATCGTGGTGAAATGATATTTGAGATTACACCTCAATCAATAGTCGAGTTGAAGAATGATATAGAAAAACATGTTGAAGATGAACCCATTTTGAAACTAAACAAAAGGACTCAAGAGATGGAGGTCGCTCCGTCTGATTGGAGATGTGAACTAGGAGCTATCGAAAGTGTTTCTTTATATTCCTCAGCCGATAAAATCAATTTTACAATGGCAGAATCTATAAGCCAATTAGAAAACTCGAATGGATGCTTCTATATTGAGTTGTTTGAAATGCCATCTCGTGAACAACTATGGGATACTTTGAATGCTGATAAATTACAATTATACTACAGCCTAAAAAAGGGATTAGAGTCTATATCTGGCGTAAAAGTTTACAGGTCTGCAATAAGTGGATGTTCAAATTTACTTGTTATGTGGATAGATAACACTTCTAAAAGTTGTGTGTCATTTCATAACAGATCCAAAAATCTGGGGCATTCAGCCATGCCATTAATTTCGCACGAACGAGATAAATATAAGCAAGTATTTGATCTTTTAACTCATCATCCCCTTGTGCGAAGAGTATCCGCAGTTCCCTCACTGTTAAATATTCCTCAACCTTCTTTCCAGATAGACGGAACTGAATTTGGAAATATACCAGTTCCCGATAAGGACGGAGAATATCCAATGGTCGCGGTGGTAGACAATGGCATTTCGTCAATTTTTACAGATTGGACGATTGCTTCGTGGGATAATATCCCAGAATCTATGCGTGATAAAAATCATGGCTCTTTTATATCGGGGTTGCTTATCAATGGTGCAACATGGAATCCATCCATTTGTTTAGAGCAAAATGGATGTAAAGTAGTCGATTTATGTATGTTGCCTGCAAACAAATTTTTTAATCGAATATACAATCATGGAATTGATACATTTATAGACGAATTAGACACTGCAGTTTCTGATATTGCGGCAAGTACAAATGTAAGAATCTTTAATCTAAGTATGAACATTCGATGCACACGCTTAAACACTGATTATGGTCCTCTTGCTCAGGCTTTAGATAGAATTGCAGAGAAAAATGATATTATTTTTGTAATATCAGCCGGAAATCTGCGGGTTCCTCGTTCGGAATGGGTTCCTGAGCATAAAAATAATATACTTGAAATCAATGGAAGAAAAGATGATATAGTTTATTGTCCAGCAGAAAGTATTCGAAATCTGAGTGTTGGTGCATTGAATCCGGATGGAGATGGATTAGCATCTTATTCTTGTAAGGGAAAAGGTTCTACGTTTGGAATTAAACCCGATTTTGTACACAAAAGTGGATGTGGAGTTCAAGACAGTATTCGAGGACATGGACTATTTTCGGTAAACAGAGAAGGGTACATTCATTCTTGTGCTGGCACTAGTTTTTCAGCACCTTTGGTAGCTAAAACAATGGCTGTTGTAGAAAAATCAATCTCGGGACATGTTTCAAGAGAAACATTGATAGCTCTTATGGTTCATAGTGCAGAAATACCAAAGGTATTCCAAGCAAAAGAATATAAAAATATTTTGAGCGAATTGATAGGATATGGACTCCCAACTACATCCGATAATATTCTTAATGGAGATGAACACTCGATAACTCTTGTTTTTGCCGGCAGAATAAAAAGTAAGCAAATATTGTCATTTCGATTTGCATGGCCAACTTCATTAATTAAAAACAATAAATGTCTTGGAGCCATAAAAGTTACACTTGTAAGTACTCCAGCAATTAATTATAGTTTTGGAGATGAAATGATCCGAGAAAATATAAGTGTGTCTTTAAGACAAATACAGGAAGATGGCAGTAAAAAAGGTATACTTAATTCAAGATATCAAGATGATAAGCTTTCTATTGGTCATATGTATGAATGGCAACTTATTGAAAGTGAACAAAAATGGAATCCGATAAAGGTATATGAAAAAAATTTCAACGCGGAACAGAAAACAAAGGAGCTTGGTTCTTGGAAGTTGAATATCAATCCAGGGATGGAAACCTGCATTCGTTGGATGGAGTACCATTTACTGTAATTATGACGATTGCAGATCCTAATAAAGAAGCCCCTATTTATAATGAAATGCGTCAAAATGTTATTGCTGAAGGTGCTCAGATTGCAGATATTCAAAATGCAGTCACAATTACACAACGAGTTTAATATATTAAACCTTTCGGAGTGTATGATGTATAATTATTCGGAGTGTATGATGTATAATTAAATGAGGATGTGCTATAACCAACACTCAGATAGTTTTTTTATTCAGTGCCCTTCCTCATACAGATTTTCAACAAGACTTTGTAGTCATAATATTAACTAAGTATTGTATCAAATATTCAATAATATAAATATGGCGTAAATATTGTGTTATGAGGTAGTCTGATGGCGTTTAGAACGTTGGGTTATTATCTTCTTTATACACGGCTCTTAAATGAAGTAGTCGTGTGAAGGAGTTTTTAAAGAGCCGTATTCTTCAAATATTATATTTTTTAATTTGCAAAAAAAATTTTTTTTATATAAATTTGCTTTTGAAAGCAAGAGAGAATTGTTATACAGTCTCTTTTAGTTTGACATTTTCGTTGTACGATGGTATTTTCCATCAAAGGTGTTATTGAGTATTATCTTCATCATTCGAACTTGGCAGTTTGTAAACATCCATGAAGATATGAGGCAATGGCACCTACATCGGTTGCTATACCAGTACCCGTGAGGGTTAATGTATATGCTTCTGGTGTGGGGTTGTCAGTCTTATCTTGGATGTAGGTTTGCCAAGACCTGAATGTGGATAAGATAACGATAAGTTCCTCACACCTTTTTTATTTATTAATTAATAATGCTTAAAGGGGAACAGGAGCATGAAATGGAATGTACTCATCAAATTTTATCTTTATCGCTTTATCCGTTTTACTATTAACATCATGCTCCTCTACTAAATATTTAGGTTTTTCATGCCAAGAACCTAATATTGAAATATTTGTTGATGGTGAATACCTTGGTAGGGAACTTGTGTATTATACGGTCACAGGTAGGCAAGAATATGTTGAAGTGAGCTGTCTCAATAATGGAGTAGAAGTATATAAACGTAGGATAAGAGTAAAAAGAGGGGATGCGACCCTAATCGAATTACAAATTCCTAAAAACTATAAGTATTCATCAAAACTATATTGAACATGAAAAGATTTTTTTTAATTATTACCTCGATTATATCATCTGTTGTCCTTCTCTCTGCTGAAAAAGAGAAAATTATCAAAATTAATGTGCAACCCCAAGAAGCTGCCATATATATTGACAATAGTTTTATTGGATATGGATATGGAGAGTTTTCAAGACCGAAAAAAAAGAAGCAGGTGGCAATAATAAGAGTTGAATGTGATGAATATTCAACTGTGCATTCTAAGTTTTATGGTGCCGATGAACGAAATTCAATATCGTTCACTCTTATGCAAGATGGTTTCTATCGTGGATCCGCATCTTCAGGACTAGTAAACAGATATATGACAATAATACTGAATGATAAGTATTATAATATAGATAAAGAAGGGAAAATCGATGTGTCCGATGCTTGGAAACTATTACATCAGATTATATTAAGCTATTTTCCTGAAATTGAAATAACAGATGCTTTTGGAGGATTTATGCAAACTCCATGGAAGTATAAATCGTATCTGTCTTCATCTAAACAAATGCGAAATAGGTTGACTGTTAGGGATATAACTACACCGGATAGAGTGGCTTTTCAGATAAAACTTTCTTCTGAAGTCGCTGGTCAACATGCAGCAAGGCATGGTGAATTTGAAGAGATAGATAGGCTTCCTAAGGAACTGGAACCATTGCTTGAAGAGTTGCAGACAAGGATGGGGCGTATGAGTAGTTTATAATCACATAAAAATTAAATTATATGCAAAAATTAACTTTAATTGTACTTGGAATAGTATTGAGCTTTGGGGTTTCCTATGCCCAGAGTTTTACAGAAACATTTGATTCAAATTCTTTAGGATGGACGGAATGCGCGTATGATAGCGCAGATGGTACCTCAATAATTGATAATGGAGCCATGTATGTTAAATCAAAGGGTGTAAATAAGGCGGCTACTGTGGCGGTAAATCTTATGGGCGTTTCTGGAGAGATTGGTAGAGATACTTTTTTTGAAACGCATTGTTATGCACCATTGGATGTAAAGAAACCTTTTGAAATAGTTGCGCATGTCACAATTGATAAATTAGCAAAAGATAAAACATGTGGCTTGATTTTTAATTATAAAGACATTGGAAATTTTTATGGATTTACACTAACAAGTGAACTTGTAAATTTCCAAAGGTTTGAGGACAGAAATTTAGTTGGAGGAATCACACAAGGTGTTATGTGGGATGAGAAACGAAAAATCGATCAAGAATGGAAACTTGTTTCTGATGGAGATGAAATAACATTTTATCTGGATGGAATGCAGGTTATGAGAGTGAAATATATGCCTCTTGAATATTCTGGTTTTGGCTTTTATACATTTGGGAAGCAACAGCTTAGAATTGATGATGTTACGTTTACACAATTGTAAGCATATGTAGCTCAAATAATGAGTATAATAAAATATTACCGGGAAAGAACCATA
>CASBHZ010000091.1 GCA_949123685.1 uncultured Bacteroidales bacterium
AGATACTATCGCGTGACTGGAGTTCAGACGTGTGCTCTTCCGATCTGGTCAAGGCTCTACCCTATGATGTCACCCCGTTTGTTGATTTCTTATCTACAATAGATACAAGTCCGGAACAGTTCCTATTGGAAATGTTGGGTAATTATAAATTGGTTATCAATGGTGAATACCATCGTAGGAAAGTGTCATGGGATTGTCTGAAACGTCTTGTCTCAATGCCTGAATTTCCGGAGAAAGTGGGACATGTTTTTATGGAACTGCCTTCATGGTGTCAACCGCAGATGGATGCATTCATGTCATCTGATACAATTCAAACGAATACCCTCCTTCAGATATTCCGTGAAGAGCAGCCTGTCGGCTGGTGGGATCGTGGAGAATTTGAATTTATCTGCGATCTCTGGCATCTGAATAAATCCCTGCCGTCAGATAAGCGTGTAAAGATTGTTTTGGCTGATTATCAGGTGCCATATTCAAAGATAAAAAGTCGTGAAGAATTAAAAGAGTCGGAAGACAGGAACACACATATGGCAAATGTGATTGAAAACACAATTCTTTCCTCAAAAGATAACCGCAACAACCTCTTCCTTGTCGGGTGCGCACATGTTTATAAATCCCGTCAAGCCGGTTTGGGATCTGCTGCATATGGAAAAGAATCGGCTGCAACAGCTGGATATCAACTTTCTGAAAGGCTTGGCACAGACAATGTATTCACCGTTTTTCAACACATGCTGTCTGGTGACAACAATGGCAATAACAAATCTCCGATTCGCGGAGGCGTATTTGACCGAGCTTTTGAGATGAATGGCAATCGTCCTGTAGGCTTCCGTCTTGCTGATTCTCCATTCGGTGATGAGCCGTTCGACGGTATTTATGAAATTAAGTTTAATATGGAAACCGGCACTTATGTTGATAATTATGACGGTTACCTGTTTTTACATCCGATAAACAATGAGCCTAAAGCATTGCCATTGACAGAAATATTCACTGACGAATTTGTTAATGAACTCAAACGTCGTGCTGCTACTTTAGGAACAGAGAACAATCATCGGATTTGGTTCGGACGTACTGCTCCTGAATTGACGAAGGAATACATAATCAAAGTCCTTCAAGAAGATTAAAAAAGTGAACCAGAGTATTAGATTTAAACAACTTCTTTATATAAACGGCATCGTAATTTTCAATTTATAATGCCATGTATCTCAAAATTTTGTGTAACTGTATTCTCAAATAAGAAATGAATAAGTTTTTCAATATGCTCATCATGTTAGTTGTGGCTTGCTCAGCTAACGCTGCTACTAATTTTTCATCATATAAAGGAGTTTGGAGCAGTGATAATGCCGAGGCGGTACTCACCGATTCGGTATGTATCTTCTATTGCCAGGCTGATAGTATAATGCAAGCATTTCTGGAGATTCCGACAGCCGGTATTGCAAGCAAGACTGTCTTCGCAAAAGATGGAACTGTGACAACAACTTCTGGTAATGAACCTCTTGCTATCTCCGAGGCTAATGGAGTATTGAGCATTTGTGGTCACTCGCTAAGGAAAGTAGAGGACATAAAGACAGTAAGACCTTACGAGAAAGCACAATGTAAATCAAAATCTGATATAGGTAAATGTTTGCAACAATGGCGGCTCGGTGCCGGATATGGCGTTTCGGGAGATATGGTTTATTGTGAGGTAAATGCCAACAGGCATATGTTCGTCTATATGATAAATCCTTCAATGGCTTATATTCGTGCTGCAGCCGCAAGGAATAATAATAATGGAACCCTGTTTTTCCAAAATATCCGCATGATGAAAAACAAGAATACAGACGAATATACCATGTATATAGAGCCAAATAATTTTACCTTTTCACGTAATGACTTAAGGATTGACGATAGTAAATTTCAGCCTGATTCCTGTACGTTCAATCCGGATGGTGGAATATATTGGTCTCTTATTTCATTTGAACCAGATTTGATATTGCTGAATGGATGTGGTGAAACTTACCAAGTTAAGCGTCATCCCGTTGAATCCGGCATGGAGTATTTTGAATATGTCCCATATTAATAAGCTGTTTAAAGGTTATTAATATCAACTCTTTTTATGGCGCAAGTATTATATCAACAATGCCCTAAAACTGCCCATTTTCGAGCCTCGACAATTATTATTACTCAACAGACAGGATATATCCTTTCTTTTTGATAGAGGTGATTGAGACTGATGGGTCTGGAAGAAGCCGCCGTATGTATGTGATCTGCACATTAAGGGCGAGAGAGTTGGAATAGCTTGCGTCACCCCATATTTTTTCGAGTATAGTGTCGCGTTCAACAGGTTTGCCGATATTTTCAGCAAGCATCTGGAGAATTTCTGTCTGACGTACAGATAGAGAATGAGTCTCTCCTTTGTATGTAAGTGAGGAAAGATTGGGGCGAAAAACAGTATCTCCTAACTGGTATTCAACATCTTGGTTTACGATCAAGCTCTCAAACCTTTCGTTGATTTTTGCAATAAGTTCTTCTGGATAAAACGGTTTGGGAATATAGTCGTTTCCTTTTAGAGAAAAACCATGCAAACGGTCAACCTTGTCAGTCCTGTCCGTAAGGAAAAAGATTATAACCCTCTTGTCGTTCTTTCTGATGATCCGCGCCATCTCGAATCCATCAAGCTCGGGCATATTTATATCAAGCAGAATCAGATCCGGGTGGATTACATTGTACATTTCCAATCCCTCCTTACCGTTGTTGGCATAAACTACTTCATACCCTTCCGCTTCGACGAAGCGTTTGAGAAGCATTGAGTTTTTGAGGTCGTCATCTACCAAAAGTATTTTAATCGTTTTCATCATTGCGGTAATCTTATTGTAAAACAAGAACCCTCCCCTACCGAGCTCTCAACTGATATATCTCCGCCATGCGCATCAATCAATAATTTCACATAAGCAAGCCCAAGCCCCATTCCCGGTTGTTCACCGGCTGATGCCTTTCCGCGATAGAAACGCCTGAATATATGTTTCAAGTCGCTTGAAGAAATGCCGTTGCCGGTATCGTTAATCTGAAGTTCCACGATTCTGTTATTCTCGGTTGCCGTGACATTTATTTCCACCGAAGATCCGGAATATTTGACGGCATTCTCCACAATGTTATTTAAGATATTGTAGAGGTGTGAACGGTCAGCTGACACGCTTATGCTTGTAGCAATCTTATTATTGATGACAATAGATTTGTCAGGGGGGATTATAGTTACCTTTGCTATATTTTCAAACAGATCATGGAGATTGATATCCTGAATATTCAGAGGTATCTGTTCTACATTATTGAAAGTAATATCCCTTAGTTTGGAGAAATATGCTGAAAGATTGTCGAGGGCATTCCTTGTCTCCGACAATATTTCATTTTTTATGTTTTTATCTTCCATCATCCGTTCATTATCCAGACCGGATATGCACATTTTAAGTGTTGAAATCGGACGTTTTAGCTCATGAACCATCGTAGTGATGAAACTGTTACGCATCTTGTCAAGTCGTGATAGTTTCAGAACCGTGGAGATTTGCAACACAAGACAGGCAATAAGCAAACATGATACAAACAGCGTTATTATGAGTGTCTGCCACATTCCGGGAAGCACATCAACCGGATTTATAGGATAGACAATACGAACAGTCAGCCCCTCAAGTTGCGAGTAAGGTATGGTCATTGTTATATTCGGACTGAATACGGATTTATGATACTTAATCTTTGAACTCCATACCATACTATCGGCTTTTATCAACGTAATATCCGCCTTTATCCCGTTCTTATTCATCACTGAATCTATTCCCTTTATTGTAAAAGGACATTTTCTTTCTGTCCGGACATTGCCAGTGGCAACCCATGCATCATTTTCATCCCTCGCTCCGGAGGCGTCAAAGACCATTGAATCGACAGGTGCAACCATTTGGATATTTGCCAAGTCGATTGCCTTGGCTTTCTGCTCGTCGGTGAGAGGCGTTCCCGGTTTCAACCCCAAAAGCTTATGGGCAGAAAAGATATATGTATAAATTTTAGATGTGCGGGTTGTCTTTACAGTATCTCCATATTCCTGCTTCAATGAGAAAGTAGGAACAGAGAATATATTGTCTCTATCCTTCCCTTTTTTATTAAGAGAGTCTGCCCTGTTGTCGGAATGTGTCGCACGAATGGCATTATAATCGGTTACACATTTCTCTATCTTTTCGCTCATGGAACGTTCGTAATCCTTGAGTGAAAACTCGTATCGTCCATAGAGCCAATATATCTGCATTCCGAGGAAAGCGATGATTGCAATAATTGTGATTATATATAATATTTTTATTCGTTTGCCCATGATGCAAAATTATAAAATTTCCATCAGTTACGATGTCTAATAAACTGGCTATTTGACTAACGGTAATAATTTAGTAATAATTCCATAATGTTTGAGTAATGATTATTTTCTGCGTGAGGATAGATGGCAATGTAACTTTGTGATGTGAAACAAAAAACCAATTACCTACTTAAATATGAATGATATGAAGAAAACATTTTTAATATTGTCACTCGTTGCAATAACAATATCCGGTGCTTCCGGCAAGGTATTACGCCGCCAGCTCAGTATCTTTTCTGCATCTGTGCCTGAGTCTGAAAGAATCGCTTCAGAAATTATGGAATTTGTATATGACTACAGATGTTGCGTTGATACCACCGGCTCACTGTCTGAGAACTACGACAGTGACAACATGCTTCTCCAGATCGGTCCAAACGGGCTTTCTAAATTCTCAAGTTACAAAAATCTCACTGTAGACTCCATCCTCATGCGTTCAACCAAGGAGCAAATTGCTCAGGCATCCTTAGACGGCAAACTCAGCACTGGTGAGTTCATGACAATATATAAGAATTACCCAATGGGGCGATTGATTCATACGGAAAAAATCTGTCAGGATTGGTTTCGTTACGATGAAGAGATGCCGTCGCTTGAATGGGAATTGTGCGACTCTGTATCCAATGTGCTCGGATATGAATGCCTGAGTGCCAGATGCAGATTTAGAGGACGCGTGTGGACGGTTTTTTATACTGAGGAGATACCGCTAATGAATGGTCCTTGGAAGCTTCATGGTCTCCCCGGACTTATCATGAAGGCTTCTGATGAAAATGGACATTACACATTTGAGTGTATAGGTATCAAGTCAAAAGCCGACCGCCCGATAACCATCTATAAAGTGCCGTTCAATAAAACCGATCGCAAAGGATATTACAATGCAAAACATCGCTATGATATAAATCCGTATGCTTACTTTGAGGCTACTACCGGTAGATCTGTATCCGTTACGGACGAGAATGGCAATCCGGATCTCAGTGCCTATGATCCAATAGAACTTCCCTATGACTATATTGAACTTGACTGGAGGAAATGAATAGATTTCTCATATTTTGCGTTCTCTTCGGATTGAAGTCAGCTTCGGCGGCAATTCAGGTAGAACTGCGGGGCATAGTCAGGGATGACAACACAGACGAACCTATTGTTGGCTGTATTGTGAAATCTAAAGATACGTTTACCACTACCGATAAGGATGGGTATTTCGCTATTACGCCCAAGACCGGGGCTGATTCTGTGTCTTTCCGCGTCATGGGTTACAAATCGCTTTCACTACATGTCTCTTCCGACATGTCGATGGTGAGACTTACTCCTAAGACCACAATTCTTAAAGATGTAATTGTCGAAGCACCAGATATCTACGCTAAAGGTGATACTTTGGTGTTCAATGTGTCACGTTATGCCAACGCCAAAGATAATGCGATTATTGATGTTATAAAACGTCTGCCGGGAATCAAGGTTGATGAGGACGGCACAATAAAATATCAAGGGAAGCCTATCAACAAATTCTATCTCGACGGCAACGACTTCATCGGAGGTCAGTATGGTCTTGCCACCAACAATATCTCGCATAAGGATGTCGCCTCTGTAGAGGTGATGGAGAATCATCAGCCGGTAAAGGCTCTCGAAGGTATAGAATTTCCCGAAGAGGCTGGAATCAATCTCAAATTGAAAGAAGACGCCCGCAGCCGATGGGTGGGTGTAGCTCAGGCGGCAGCCGGTGTGCAGCCCTTTCTTTACAACGGTTCCCTCTACACCATGCGAATCGCTCCCAAGAATCAGAATATCATTACCCTTAAAGCCAACAATACCGGATGGAATCCGGCGAATGAGATTCAGGATCATGAATTCAATGACATGTTTTCATCTGATTATACCTCTTATTTGTGGCGGGAATACATATCAGCAGATATTGTAAACGCCCCACTCTCTGAGAAGCGTACACGCGATAATCTCTCTTGGCTTGCAAACGTAATAACTGCTTGGAAATCGGGCGATACTTCGATGCGTCTTAAGCTCAATTATATGGGTGACCGTCTCGATTATAATTCGGGGGTGACAACTGATTATTTCAGTAATCAAATACCAACATTAGTGCAAAAGAGCACACACAGGAATCAGACCCACGATTTGTCGGCACAATTCTATAGCCAGACAAACAAGCGCGGTTATTATCTTAAAGAAAAGTTTACAACTTCCTGTGTATGGAATAATTCAAACTCTTCCGTCACGGGTTCGTTTGACCTCGCTCAACAGGTGAATCGTAAAAGTCTATCTGCCAATAACGACTTGAAACTTGTGAAACGTAATGAAAAACGACTCTTCACCCTTATCTCTCGCAATGCCTTCCAATATCGTCCCGACAGGCTGATCATAACCGGCAATGAAGATGCGGTGCAGAGCCTTGGCATCACCGATTTCCGTAGCACAACGGAGACAAAGTTCGGAAAACTCACCCGTTTTTGGAGATACTATGCGACTGCCGGACTTGATCTCAACTATCATCGTATAAACAACTCGCTTTCTGGTCTTGACCGGTTTGACAATGCCGGTATTCATGAAGCTTTTCTGTCTAATCTCTATGCGACCCCGCAGGTGGATTACGAGCGGGGCGGTTGGCTGGCATCGTTTCGCATACCGTTGAAATGGTTGCATTATTCTGTTGCCGGTCAGCATGACTATATCAACGCTTCGCCGCGAATATATCTTAAACGACAGCTTACATCAAAGTCCGATTTGTCGGCTTCAGTATCCTATCGTCTCGGTTCACCACAACCCTATCTTAATATCACTGTCCCCATGCTGTCAGACTATCACAATATTTTCATTGCCGAAAACCTCGAAAAATACTCACAGGATGTGACTGCAACACTTTCATATCGCTATCGCAACCCATTGAAATCTCTGTTTTTTAACCTTTCGGCAACCTACAACCATAGCTGCAGTTCAATAATGTTGAACCAGTTGTTTGTTGGTGATTTTATCGTCTCTTCCTACGTAGACTGTCTTCACCACAATGATTCATGGTATATCAATGGCGGATTCAGCAAAGGACTCGGACATAGTAAGATAGTTGTCGGTTGTGACATCAATGCATCAGCATTATCGGCATCATCAATGCGCGATAACGCCGTGACACCATACTGCCAAATGACAGTCGGGATGAAACCATATTTCAGAGGTAGCATACTGCGTTGGCTATCGGCAAACTATAACGCAGAATATGGATTCTCTAAGCTGAAAGTCTACGATAAAGCCAATGTGAGTCACTCATTCCGGCAGAATCTGTTCGCCACTCTCATCCCCAATGACTTTGTTCAGTTCACTATCGGAGCGGAGCATTTTCTGACCCACTTCCCAGAAGGAAATACGGCGAACCTTGTGCTAATTGATGCCTCTGCCGTATGGCGTATCAAAGGGAATGTGCGTCTCGCGATTATGGCAACAAATCTCCTGAACCGCCATAGCTACCAATACGTTAACTATGAAATCCTTTCACGCTCTGAGCACCATTTCCAAATACGCCAACGCAACATCCTCGCTTCCATCCAATACCGTTTCTGACGTTACCTTTCCAATCCTCGAAAAACTTAGATAAGTTTTTCTTCGTCAACTTCGGATATTTGGCAATAAAAGACTGACCACTACACGTCAGAGCGGAGAGTAATGTAATCTATAATAAACTGTATAAATAATAAAATCACCACGGCAACTGCTATTGCTATTACACCGCGTTCTTTTTCGGTAAAAAATGAGCGGTAGCAGAATAAACAACAGCAGTTATCGCTCCTTGAATATACGGGTTTAAGTCCATATTATTATTTGAGACGTCTAAATGTTATAGCGAATAATGACTTTGATCTCCATCCCCTATCAATCTCTATCCTGCCTGTTCTAAATCATAATTATACCAATCATGGAGGAATAATTTAAATCAAACAGAATATGGATAGTAACTGAACAGTTACTGACATTAAGTATGACTCTAAAATTAGTTAATGCGTTGATTAATCAATACATTAAATAATTTCGATGTCATACTTAATGTTTGCAAATATAGAATATATATTTGTATTCTCTGATTTTTTTTGTAATTTTAGTGGGCAAATATTTCACCACAAACCTTTTGTTATGAAAAAAAATCTCACTCTTTTATTGGCTTTTTGCATTATATGGGCGTTCACAGCTGTTATGTGCTATATACTAAACCTCATATTGGACCGAAACTGGTTTATTAATGGTTGGCAAGAATATGTTATAATAGGTTTTGCTGGTGCAATGGCAGGTGTCTTTGGCCCAATATTGGCTGCATGGATTGGTAAATTTTTCAAAAAGAAATCTTGAAATGAGCGACCTGCTCGAACACCGCACCGACGCTTTCGATACCATCTACATCGTATGCGAAAAATTCCCCTATCACGATACGCCATCACAGAGTGGGCGTATCGTGATATTCTTTTAAGTCTTTAACATCCATACTTTGGTTTATTCGTTATAATGTTGTACATTTGTGCACAAAAATACCCCAACCCAATTATGAAAGCTAAAATTCAAACATTATTACTCATTTTTTCCATAGTAATCTCGTTGTCCTCTTGTACCCATGACGTTATTGAAGATTACATGGATTGGGATTTAGTTTCGGTATCTGACCCGGAGGACTTCAAAGTAGAGATACAAAATCACACTACTTCCAATTTTCCTAATTCATCTGCAATATACGTTGTAGCAAATTATAGAGAGGGTGATGTCGTATTGAAATGCACTAATCACGACATCAATTATACATTAGTTGGGCCAAATGATTCATACACAAATCCAGAAATGGGATTTTCAATTACATCTATTGACCGAAATACGCTCAAAATTCATTTTGAACAAAATGCTTCGGGCAAACCGGAAATGTCTGATCAAATTACTATTACTAATTCTGGAGGTAATAGCGTTTGCAATACATTCTTATTTATCAATAGAACATTCGGGGAAATAAATCCAACTGAATAGCCTCACATCATCGCCCACATACTTGCTCCATAATCTTATGGCACCACAAGATTATGGAGCAGCTTATTTTTAGTTCAGTTGAATCCCTCCGCAACGTCCGTGTTCAAGGAGAACGGAGAGATTACGTCGACAACCCTCTCCGGCACCCACGCATATATACTCAGAGATGCCACCAACCAAATGCCCTTTTACTTGCTTATCTACCCGATTTTGAGTAATTTTGCGATATGAAAAGCCTCCTTCATATTCTTATCGCATTTGTTCTTATTGCTTTTTATTCGTGTGGTAATCAGAAGACTGTTCCCGATGCGAATAAAAATGATAATGGTTATGATTTTTCCTTGTTTTATCAGGCAAATGGAACAGATGAATATATTTATGACGCTCACCGAAACGTGCCATTAGGAAAGATGGTAGCATTATCCGATTTGGATAACCTTTTCGGAAAGCCTTTTGTCTGCGACATCGTTAAGCAAACATATAACGACTGGGCGTTATATGAACAAGAATGTCAAGCCGCTGATTTTATGCCTTCCGAAATCGGAGATACACTTGTGATGATGCGTAGAATATACGGGAAACAAGGCGATTGGATTATTTGGATAGACTTGGAGATACAAAAGTCTGATTCGTTGCGTGTATTAAATTTTCTCGCATACGACAATAGCGAGGTGGATATTTAATCTCCGTCTTTTCGTCATAACGGGCGACTCCATACTTTCGCGGTATGGAATCGCCTGTTTTACATATCGACCTCGCCGTGCCGCTGGGCTGGCACGAGCTTTCCGACGCGCAACTCCGTTACGCTTTCGAGCTTATAGCCCGTAATTATACCTCCGACGAGATTAAGACACTGTGCCTCCGTGATGAATCTGAAAGAGTTCTTTGCCGACAACCTCGGCCGCGACTTCTGCGGCATCGTCGCCAACGCCCTCAACGACCGCTCATTCCGCGCCTCTTTAGTCCGTTAAGTTTTTGGACGATTTTCTTTTACAGACTTTGATAATTCTTTCTATGCCCCAATATACAGCCACCAATATAAATTGCAAAACCGAAAGGATTGATAGATAAATAAACCAGTTCGCACCATCTAAAAATCCGCTGCCTGCATTAAATCGTTCACAGCAACAATAAATGGCATATATGCTTGCAATAGTTATATTTGTAACCGCTCCTAATTGATGCATTTTAAGGAAGAAAGGCAAAATAACCATAAGAGGCTGACAAACAATGAAAACGAATAAAGCGTCATCAACATATTTATTCATTACCACATCATAGACGCAAGAAGCTACTATCGCAACTTGCGCCACTGCCCACAACGCCCAAAAAATCTTCTGCCACTTCTTCATTTCAACGCTTCAATTTTTGCAATGGTAGAATCCGGTAATATGTCTATGCCGTAGAATAAATGGCTACTCTGATAACCCAGGAAGTCTATGTATTTGAGGATAAGCGCGTATTTGCTTTGTGTTCTCGCCATGTCGATGTTGCCATTCTCATCAAAGCAAATAGCCTCGTGGTGAGCTATGCGGTTGCGGAAAGTCTTTATCTCTTGAAGCTTGTTGAACACCGCACGCTGGCCTAACCCGGCTGCGCGGTTCGGAAATATGCGCATCTGATTCTCCACCCACTCCGAATCATTGAAGATGTTCTGATAGTGAGCGTTGATGGCGTTGCGAAGCACAACCTCGAATATATTCAGTATGCCATAAAACTTTTGGCACAACTTTACGTTATGCCTATACAGCGTCAGTGCTTTGGCTGTATTGCCGCCGCACGCGACTAAATATTTGTTGAGGCGAGCCGGAGAAAACGCCTTTTCATACTCGGAATATTTCACTTCGTAATTTTTAACTTATTGCGATTTGCAAATTTACGAATTTATTTCTACCTTTGCAGATCGGAAGAGCGTCGTGTAGGGAAAGAGAGTGTCTCCTTGTGTAGATCTC
>CASBHZ010000092.1 GCA_949123685.1 uncultured Bacteroidales bacterium
ATCTTTCAAAAATAGCTGCGTTTATAATATGTGTTTAATGTGATCACTTACTTAACAAAAAAGCTGATTCCGGTTATGGAATCAGCTTTTTTGTGGATTTATTTCCAGAGTCAGAACATCGCTGCCACGCGCTTTAGAGCTGCGATGAAGATATCAGCCTCCTCTTGTGTGTTATAGACCGCAAATGATGCCCTTACCGTACCGGGCACCCCAAGTCGCTCCATAAGCGGCTGGGCGCAATGATGACCCGTGCGGACTGCAACACCAAGCTTGTCGAGAAGCAAGCCGATATCATAGTTATGCACATCACCTACATTAAAAGAGATAACGGCTGCCTTATCCGGTGCCTTCCCATAGATCTTGACACCGGGAATCTCCAATACTTTTCCGGTTGTGTATGCAAGCAACTCCTCTTCATGACGGCGTATGTTGTCCAACCCTGTTTCTTCAATAAAATCAAGAGCCTTAGCAAACGCCGCTATATCAATAAAGTCCGGTGTTCCAGCTTCGAATTTAAACGGCAGGTCGGCAAATGTAGTGCCCTCGAAACTCACATGCTTTATCATCTCCCCTCCCCCTTGATAAGGAGGCATGGACTCAAGGAGTTCCCTCCTGCCGTAAAGCACACCCACTCCAGTAGGTCCATACATTTTATGCGATGAAAAAACGTAAAAATCACAATCCAGCTCTTTCACATCTATCTTAAGATGCGGGGCTGCCTGCGCTCCGTCAACCATAACCGGCACTCCGTTATCATGAGCGATCCTTATCATCTCTTTTACAGGATTCACAGTGCCGAGCACGTTGCTTATATGAGTGAAAGTTGCCAATACCGTACGCTTATTGAAAAAAGAGCGATATTGATCAAGGTCAAGCTCACCGCGATCATTGATATCTACAACACGGAGCTTGATGTCGCGATGGCGTTGAAGCAATTGCCAAGGCACAATATTGGCATGGTGCTCCATCACAGTCAGGATAATCTCGTCACCATCCCGGAAGCGATCCCCGAAAGAGGATGCCACAAGGTTAATAGCCTCCGTTGTGCCGCGCGTAAAAACAATCTCCTCTATGCTGTCCGCATTAATATAATCCTTAACCCTGCGGCGTGTCTGCTCCTGCAGATCGGTAGCTTCCTGTGAAAGGGTATGCACACCACGATGCACATTGGCTTTGGTATGCTCATAAAGCGAAGTTATATTATCCACCACCGACGACGGAGTCTGTGAAGTTGCCGTATTGTCAAGATACACAAGGCGCTTGCCGCCTACAGACCTGCCAAGAATCGGGAACCCTTTCCTTATCCTTTCGATATCAAAACTCTTTTCCATTTTTCGGGAAGCCAAGAAGCTATTTAGAAGATGTTTAAAACTATTTACCGCAACGCGAACATGAGGAGCATGCGGAACTCTCACCGGCAAACCGGCGCTCCGTCATGATGCGCAATCGGTCGCGCAATGTTTCGACCTTCACCCTGTCAATTATATCAGCCATGAACGCCTGTTTCAAGAGCAGACGAGCCGTAGCATCGTCAAGCCCACGGGTGCGCATATAAAACAGCTGTGTCTCATCCAGACGCCCTATCGCCGTTCCGTGAGAGCACTTCACGTCATCATTATAGATCTCAAGCTCCGGACGGCTCATCATGCGGGCATCATCACTTCCCACAAGATTGCGGTTAGATTGGAACGCCTCGGTCTTGACAGATCCGGGAGCGACGTATATACGACCTGTGAAAGCGCCTTGCGCCTCATCATCAAGAGTGAATTTAAAAAGCTCGTTAGAGCGGCAACGGGGCGCGGAATGATCAATACGAGAATACGTGGAAATCTTTCTTGACGAATCTTCAATACCCATGCCATACAGATGCAATTCTGCATCCTCCCCGGCAAAGAGGGTATGATACTCGTTTCGCGTAGTGCCGTTAAAGAGGGTCATACCGTCTATAGAGACATTGCTACCCGCTTCCTGCCGCAGATATAACGCAGAGATACGGGATGTTTTCTCTGTTGATTCCTCAAGATTATAATAATCAAAGGAGGAGTTGTGTCCTGCCATTATCTCCACCGTCTCAAGCGAAAGGAAATGAATATCCGGATTCTGAGTATGATCACACACCAGAAGCTTAACCTCGGCTTCATCCTCCACAATTATCAGCAGGCGTCTCACCGCCATAAGGGGCATCCCGTTTTCAAGTATATTCACGAGCTGCAAAGGTTTCTCGACCTTGACACCTTTCTTCACGCGAAGATACAGCCCGTCCTGAGCAAGCATAGTGTTCAATGCCACTACCGGATTCTTGATATCCGCTATCCGGCAATAAAATTCAGCCACTTTTTCAGGATAATCAAGGGCAAAATCACGCAGGCTTCCTACCTCCACACCCTCCGGCAAAGAATCACAAGCACCCGATGCTGTCACGAAAGTATCGTTCACGAGCATGAAGAGTGAAGATGTGAGCATGGGCACATCACAACGGAATGTAGCCTGCGGGTTAACATCAATGTTCACCTTGGCTATATTCAACCCATAATCGGGTGCAAGCATACCTTCAAGATCACAATTCTCATAATTGTCGTCACCCTCTTTGGGCAACTCCATATCTTTGAGGATATGGAACGCGTCACGACGCAATGAGTTAAGCGGACCGCCACTGTTAGCGTCAATCAGGTCGCAGTGTTCCCGAAAAAGGTCGAGATATTGTTTCAATGCACTCATAATTATTGCTTGTCAACTTCCTCCTTAATCCAGTCGTAACCACGATTCTCTATTTCAAGCGCAAGTTCCGGACCTCCTGATTTTACTATTCTCCCTTTGTAAAGGACATGTATGAACTCCGGTTTGATATAATCCAGAAGACGCTGATAGTGGGTTATCACGATAGTAGCGTTATTCTCGCTCTTAAGTTTGTTGACACCTTCTGCCACCACGCGCAACGCGTCAACGTCAAGACCGGAATCTGTCTCGTCGAGTATGGAAAGCTTCGGTTCAAGCACTGCCATCTGAAATATCTCGTTCCTCTTCTTCTCCCCTCCGGAGAATCCTTCGTTAACCGAACGCGAGGCAAGCTTATTGTCAAGCTCCACGACAGCCCGCTTCTCCCGCATCATCTTAAGGAAGTCGGTAGCGCTCATCGGCGGCTCATGAAAATATTCACGTTTGGCATTGACAGCTGCCCTCATGAAATTCACCATCGACACTCCGGGAATCTCCACGGGATACTGGAATCCGAGAAATAGACCTTCATGGCTGCGCACGTCTGGAGTCATGGCGAGAAGGTCCTTGCCGTTAAACTCCGCTGAACCTTCAGTCACTTCATAAGCCGGATTACCGGCAAGCACCATTGACAGGGTTGATTTTCCCGAACCGTTAGGGCCCATGATAGCGTGAACCTCACCGGGACGGATCTCGAGGTTAATACCTTTCAGAATCTCCTTGCCATTTATCTGAGCGTGTAAGTCTTTGACTTTTAACATATCTATCTTTATAATAAATAACCAAATAAAAGATCACATCAGAACGATAATAATCGATTTTAATTCATATATCATCAACTTGCTCTCGAGGGATCAAATCACTCAAAATAGCAGCGTTCATAATATAGGGTTGATGTGACCGGTTACCTGTATGTGAGAATTTAATACAAAATTACAAATAATCCTATTGTTATAACAATCTTTCCCCCTTAAAATTGAAGTGATTTAAACTTTTTTGTATTCAATGAAAAAAGCCGCAGCTTTGAAAGCTGCGGCTTTTAAGGTTACGGAAGGAGCAACCTTATTGAAACCCCTACCGTGTGTGGATTATCATTTTTTGAAGATGCGGTGTGTTTCAGACTCATCGGAATTAGAAACACGGAGGAGATAAAGACCGGATGCGTTGCCACCCATGTTAACATTTATCTCTTCACCTGCCACTGCATCAACAGAATCGCGATAAACAGACTTACCTGCTGCATCGAAGATCTCTACCTTGAGAGAACCACCGGAAACAACCGACATTACGAGAGTCTCATCAACAGGATTCTCTTTCACGATCACGAGTCTTGATCCGTCTGCATTGATGTCTTCAACACCTGATCCGTCATTAACCTTAACCACGAATGTCATCGGAGTCGACAGACCCTTATCATCAGTTGCAGTAACCTTTGCAGTTGCCGTGCCCACAGCCTTGCCACGGAACACAACGCCCGTTTCAGTAGTGTATGCATCTGCAAAATCATTTGCCGCGAACTCGAATGTGTAAGTCATATCATCGCCGTCAGGATCTGTGAAAAGCTCGCTAAATTCGGTTACCTCCGAGAGTTCACCAACTTTAACCTCTACCTCTTTTCCTTCAACCGCGATAGGAGCACGATTCACTTTCTCAACTTCATAAGCTACGGAAGCGCTGGAGCGATGTCCCTTGTCATCAGCGGCAAGAACATTGAAGCTATAAGCGCCTGCAGTTCCGAAGTCAGGCTTGATCTCTACATTTACAGTGACAGGATGTGAAGCACCCGTAACTTTGTACGAACCGTCTTCAGCTTTAGTCACCGCTGCGTCAGTGTCAGCCTCATCAGCAACCACATCCTTGACAGATGCAAGTTTGGAAGCGTCTTCAAACATGATTGTCATATCGTCTGAATCAGGATCGGAAACCGTAACCTTAACAGTTGTAGTCTCTCCCTCTTTCGCGTAAACCTTTGTAGCAGGAGCTGAGATTTCAGGAGAAGCATTCATGTCAAGATGTATCGGGAAGTTAACCTTCGGCATATTAGGATCGTTGGTCTTGATGACGATCACAGCCTTATTGCCTTTCTCAAGACGAGCTGCTGCTGCATTCACCTGAACCTTAACATCAACATTACCAGCTACGGCAATTTCACCCTCGGTTGTCTCATTAATGAGCTTGATCCAGGGTTCACCGGGTGTGGTTTCAAGACATGTATTCATATAACCGCCTGAACCGATCTGCTGTTCAAGAAGTTCAGCAACGTCATACCATCCGGCCTGCTCTGTCCATGCCATGTAGCGACCATTGGTAACAGGTTCCTCTTTCTTACATATAAAAGATGGAGAAAGAAGTCCTTCGGGATAAGTAACCACAAGGCAGAACTCTTCATTCGGATTCATATAAACCGGACGGTCAAGAGGAACAACGTAGAAGCGTCCCTGTTGCGGGTTAGCAGGATCTGCACTGGCAATAAACGAACCGCGTCCGATAACTTCAGCATCTTCGGGATCATTGCCGGCAACAAGCTCAAGCTTGATGTTCACATTGCTCTGTCCTTCAGTCTGCACCGGCATATAGATATGCGAAATGTTGATACCCGACTTGGGAGCCACGAACGCAGTGGACGTCTTGAAGACATCAAACTCCGTATTCGCGCCATAATTCCATGCACTTGTAGATCCCGGCATAGCATCATGATAAAGAGCCTGGGTATAATCGAAGTTTGACGGGAGGTCGAACATATTTATCTCTTCATCTGCATGAGGCACAAGCTTCTTGCCAAACTTGCCTTCATACAAAGCAAACGGAGCGGCATTAAAGCTTGATTTCTCATTCTTCTCAGCATGCCAGGGAGCAATACCGCCACCTAAGTCTTCATCTGTTTCGCCAACTCCGGTCGGATCGAGAACGAGTGAATATGTAAGTTTGTATTCACCGGTATTGCCGATCTTGAGAGTTTCAACTGAAACATGGTCGTCGGTAGCGTTTTCAATGCGGATCTCCTCCTTGTCAAGCGACATCACCGGAGCCTTGGTAACCGTGAACTTAACATTTACAGTCTTTGTCACAGGATTCCCGGAAACAGGATCTGCAGTATATGTCAATTTTACGGGAACATCATAAACACCGGGGGTCATCCAATACTCACATTGAGTCATTGCCATTGCGAACTCCATCGGAGTCTTACCGATTTCCGCAGGCTGGAATAAGCCCGGATCAATCATCTGCCAAGAATAAGAACCGGTAGGATTACCCAACATGTCTATTGCCGGAAGTTTTGCGAGCAACATGAACGCCGGGGTTTCCCATTCCGGGAAGTCAGGATCTTGCAACATCGGAGACTGATATTCAACACCGGTGAGAGTATACATCGCGGTCCCTTCGTTTGCAACGTTGAAATAAGCAGCATACGGGAAACCATTCTGCACGATAGGATCTGTATAATCGGTATTCCGATATCCGAGCACATTCTCTATTTCAACACTTTCCGGGATCACCGGCTTCGCTTCTCCAGTAATGGTAACATTGACAGGGATAGCGATCTTATCTTTGGATGGAACGTTGGTAGTCAATCCGAGAGTAGACTCGTAAACACCTGCCATACGATCTGTATTCACGTCAACCTTGACTGCGTGCTTAGCGCCCGGAGCAACAGTGTTAGTGAACACTGGGTTGAAACTTACAGCATTGCCAAAGGCGATGAAGCGTTCGGGAAGCTTTACAGATTCTGTTGAAGTCTCGTCACAGATACCGGCAACGCCGAACGGAGACATGATAATGGAATTGTCATCAAACTTGTCGTATTGGAATTTGAATGAGCCATCCTTTTCAAGGATCACCTGGAAGCAAACGCCATTGTTCATTGAGTTGCCATATTCCATGAATGAAACCACAGCGCGGTCTTCTGTAACATAATGGTATGTTCCCGCAGTCTTGGTCGTGTTCATTGTATGGAGTCCCCAATAGGGAGCAAGCATGTTGTTATATACAGACCCTTCGGGGAATTCAGCCGGGGGTTCAGGCCAGATTTTATCATCGCGACGTTCCGTGAACGAAATGAATCCGGTATTATATATGTACATCTTGCTGTATTTCTTGCCATAGAACGGGAACTCAAACGGAAGTTCGACCTCAATAAAGTCATGACTGTTATAATAACGGAATGCATTCTGCTCTCCAAGACCGTTACTTACAATGTCAACCCATTTAAATTCAGCCTCCTTGTCTACAGAAGCGCCATACACATAAGACACCTTTGAATCATTACTCTCAGGAACAGACACCTTCACATCTACATTCGGAGTGAATGCATATACGAGAGGTTCGTTACCGGAGTTTGTAATCTCCAGAGTTTTGCTCAACGGAGTGCCGCTTTCCACTGTCTCGGTGATTTCCTCAAATGTGAGGGCTGCCTCAGGACAACCGATCACCTTACCGCTGACGTTAACAGTAATATCCTTGACATTGGTTTTGATAGTCATCACATCACTGATATCACCCTCGTCGGCAGTAGGAACTTCAACCATAACGTCAACTGAATTTCCCGGTTTAACCATATATGGGAAAGCATCACCATTGGCAACAGTCATCTTGCCGGACGTAAACAAAGGCAGATTCACGAGAAGTGCGTTGTGACCTGTATTGCGCACGGTCACAGGAATCAGAAGCTCTGAAGTGCGGAACACTTCACCAAAGTTAACTTCCGTATCCTCAACAACTGCATCGGCATCAAGACCCTCGGCATTAACAGAAGCGTTGAAACGTACTGCCGAAATTGCCGGAGCCGGGTCATTGGTTACGATCGCGAGATTATTGAAGGTAACACCGGCATTCATTTCAGAATTGACGCTGACAGTAGCTTTCACATCTACAGACTCGCCCGGGGCAACAAGACCGGAAGCCGGTTCGAGCGTGCGCACAAACAATGTCTGGGGAGCTTCGAACCTCACAGCGGTGCCGGTACCGAATTCTTTATAGCGCTGATTGTCTGCAGTCGGTTCAAAACTTCCGAAATAGTCTGCAATGGCTGCCGAAGTTACGGTCACCTGATCTGACAATTCCGGATCATTAATTCCGCAGAAGAGCGTGCTTCCCTGCTGGAAGAAGTCTGCTGCCACATAATCATCATAGAAAATTTCAATATCACCGGTGGGCGAAAGTGAAATATGGAAAGATACAGGAGCATAATCCGTGTCATAAACAACGGCAAGCACATTGGAGAAGTTCACTATAAAGTTGCCATCCTTCCAGGCATATTCAACTTTTGATTCCGGTCCCATCTGAAGCTGTGTTCCATACGCAGATATCAGACCTGTGCCCTGGATGCTGACGGAGGTCTCCGTAAGGGGTGCCCTGAACGTCAAGTCACTTAGAGAGAAAAGCAAACCTCCATAAGAAGTTACATAAACCTTGTCATAATTCTTTCCATAATAAGGGAAAGAGAATCCGAGTGAAATCGCTTTTGAAATATAAGCCTTGTCATTGAATCCGGATGTTATATCCACTGCATTCACAAGAGCCGGCGCAGCTTCATATTCGAATGAATTGTAGCCATCAAGAGTTGAAGAAACGGTATAACCGAACTTGTGAAGTTTTGCAGCACCCTCAATTGTCTCATCTGAGAATTTCGGGAACACATACTCAAGAGGATATTTACCTGTATTCGAAATCTTGAACGAAAGTTCTTTGGGTTCTTCACCGAGTGTAAGGATACCCGCTTCCACGACAGCAGGATCCACAGTTAGCTTGGCGGGTTCGGTTGCGACACCCCTTACAAGGATCTTGACTTCACGACCATCTGCATCTTTGAATGTTATGGTGCCGGAATGAGATCCCGCTTCTTTGGGAGCGTAGGTTAGTTCAAGTTTTGTAGTAGTACGCGCAGGGAAACCGCTTTGCACAGATTTCGGACCTTGGAAATGCTCTGAGCTTGAAATGATATTCTGAGCATATATACCTGCCGAATTTTTGGAACCGCGGAAAGATCCGTAGCCCTTGTTATAAACTTCAACAACGATTGTCTTGCTCTGACCGGTAAGCATGCTGCCAAAATCAACAACTTTGGGAACTGTAACAGAAGGTTCGTTTCCACTTACTGCAATAGTTACAGGAACGCTCTTCAATTTGTTCTCGCTCTCATTGGTAGAAATATTGACAGTCATCTTGTAATCGCCATTCACGAACTTGCGTCCGTCTGCCTTCACTGTAACAGTCTGGGTTTCTCCGTTCTTTACAGTTCCGGAAAGCGGATCAAGCTCAAGCATCTCACTCCAGTCCGGATTGAGTGAACGCGCCTTTACGCCCCATACGAATGTATCAGCCAGCGATTCGTATATACTGCCTTTAAGGGCAGTTGAAAGCTGAACCCAAGTCTTACCCATGTCGTTACTCATGAAGCTGTTTGAGGCAGCTCCCTGAATAGAAGTCTTAGCCATGCCCAAAGGATAGCCTTCCTGACCTGCGTCATAGTGAGCCACAACCCAGAACGACTCTCCGGGAGCAAAATGAATCTGCTGCTTGAGAGGTATGTTGTAATTGTAGGCAAATAAATCATATTCAACATTCGTGATCAGGGTTGCATTGGAAATTGACACATCTCCCTTATAAATGCTTATCTTGGGATCAACACCATACGCACCCGACAAAGGAGCCTCAAAATACAGGTCGGTAAGGTTAAAACCGTCGGGATATTTATCGGGATCCACCTTGAACCACTGTGCCAGCGAATTTGGCAATGTCTTGTCAGACTCGCCGATCATGGCATACAGGAGTTCATAAGAATATATCTCGGCAGGATAGTCGTCGGCATCATATTCGGCAGACGCAGCTACGGCTGCGAGATTTGCGGCTGTAGTCGAAAGCTGACCCTGGAATGGCCTTACAGTTCCGGGAAGAGGACGTCTTGACTGCGTAAGAACGCTGACAGTGCGTTTTGCAGCAGCCCATTTGAGCAGACCTTCCGCTTCGTTTCCAATTGTAAGGCTGGATGTCACGACAGGAGTCGCAGCCGTGGCAGTCATACTTAACGAAGACTCTGCTATAGTCATCTTCGGTCCGGCATTCGTTTTGATCGACTTAACCGGAGACAGTAATGATGCCTTGCCCCAACGGTTTACAGCCTGCACTGCGACATAATATGTCGTAAGGTTATTCAGATTATTCAATTCAACCGAACAAGGATCGCCCGAGTTAAGGAACTTGGAGTCTACGACAACACTCGGAAGCTTGGTCAGATCGCTATCCGCCGTGAATGGTTCGGTAGAATAATATACAATATGATTATTGACATTATTGTCGGGAGATGCCGGAACTTTCCAGGAAACATTGATATTGTCCTGAGTAGCCGTAAGCTCAAAATCGGAAACAGCATCAGGAGCACCGGTAGCATTCATGCTCACAGCTTTTGTAGCGTCAAGATAACCGCTTCCGAATAGACCTTCAACACTGCTGTTGTTTCCATAACCATAGAAGTCATTCACGGAAGTCAGAAGCTGGGTACGCAGAGTCTCGTTGATGAATGTCGGTGAGCCATATTTTGAAAGGACAAGAGCGGCGACACCGGAAACATGCGGAGTAGCCATTGACGTTCCTTCATTGTAACCGTATTCATTGCCGGGAAGTGTTGAAAGCACACCTTGTGCCTCACCATAGTCCAGAAGACCACCCGGAGCCACGATGTCCGTACCGGGACCGTTACAGGAATACGAAGCCGGCGTCAACTCGGAAGTCATTGCCGCAACTCCGATAACCTTTTCATAACAACCGGGGTAGTAGTTACCGGTCTTTCCTTCATTACCCATAGCGAAGATACAGAGTCCGCCTTTCATGTTATCGGATCGCGCCTCAGCTGTGAAATAATCAATTGCATCAAGCACAGCCTGCTCATAATAACCGTCGCCGGGCCAACCCCATGAACATTGAGCTATGGTAGCACCTTTTTCAGCAGCATATACGATAGCAGCTGCGAAATCTCCTTCTGCAGTACCGGAACGGGAATCGAACACCTGGCAGGAGATTATTTTCACACCGGACCCCGGAGTTCCGTCACCACCTGCCACACCGGCTACACCGATACCGTTATTGTTGACTGCGGCAACAGTTCCGGCAACGTGAGTACCGTGGGAATGAGGATATATCTTGGCTTCGTTGGTACAGAAGTTCCACCCGTAAATATCATCAGGATAACCGTTGCCGTCATCGTCCACGCCATCCTTGCCATTAAGCTCGGCTTCATTAACATAAATATTGGCGGCAAGATCTTCGTGAGTATAATCCACACCGCCGTCAATTATCGCCACGAGCACGTCCTTGCTTCCGGTCGTGGTTTTCCAAGCATTGAACAAGTTAATATCCGCACCCGCCACACTGTAGGGGATATCACCGAAGTTCTGGTAATGCCACTGTTTAGAGATCGGAAGAGCGTCGTGTAGGGAAAGAGTGTGTCTCCTTGTGTAGAT
>CASBHZ010000093.1 GCA_949123685.1 uncultured Bacteroidales bacterium
GATGCCTGATTTTCCTTGTTTTCATCTTTATGACTTATTGTGTTTTCTTCGTTTTTGAATATTTCTCTTTGATTATCTCGTAAGCCTGGCGGACGCAGGAATATATCTCGCTGTCGGACATATCCTCATTGAGATTCACTCTTAGCCAGAACTTCATCGCCTTGTTTACAGGTGTGGTAACGGCTGAATATCGCTCTGAAATCCTCGCAATCTCTTCATCGCTGGAACGGAACGAAACCGATGTAAAATCATCCATGTCAACCATACAGAACATGTGGTCCAGGACATAGAATACAAGTGTGGAATCGAAGCGCGGAGCAAACTTCCCGAATGGAGTCTTCTCCGTCATCCCGTCCATCAACAGGCAATAATCGCGAAATTCCTCAATATTCATCTCAATCTCTCAATAGCTATGATTGTTTTGTTGCGGGCACAGATTAGTCCGGGAGACATGGCCTGTTGAGTCAACATCGTAAGGTGTTCCTCCAATTCGGCTACGAGTTCCGGATAATGGCGACACAATTTGAAGGCAAGATATATGCTGAATGCCCTTATTGCATACGGTTCACATTCGGAGTTAATCTTTGAAAGACAGAAGTCGAGCAAGTCGGTACGAATATCGTCCGGTTCATACTCCATATCCCGGAGCAATTGCAACAGTATCCGTTTCTTGGCGACATCCGTTGCCTCGATGAGAATATCCGTCAGCTCATCTCGGCGCGCTACAATCCAGTCCCGATGCGAGGAGTCGAAATGAGTCAAAACCCACAAGGCATTGACGCTGACAGTGCGGTCGGCGGATAGAACCAAGTGCCAAAGTATCTCGCGGCTTTCCTCATTCGCGACACAGAAAGTCACAATCCGTCTTATGTCTGGCAGGTTGATCCGTTGTGAGAGTATTGGCACAATATCCATACAAAAGTGATTCAGCCTTTGATTTTCCACTCCTCTGCCGGAGATTCCCTTTCCGCATAACTGCCGCAAGGCATGTCTTTCAGCAGACCGACCGAATGGTCAAGTTCATAAATATATCTCAGAGAGACGATTCTTGCTTCATCTTCCGAATGCTCTCCGCCACAAAGAAATTGCCACATACCGTCATCCTCGTCATGTGAAACGTAAAGCACTGGTGCGCCATCGTCTGTCACATGGCAACATGTGATTACTGCCGTGTCGGGAGCATCTGTGAAGGGTGTTTGTTTATTTTTATCCATGAGTTTCCGGGTATATCATTTTCTTTCTATAGGGGCCTTGCGAAGCACGATGTATTCCGAAGGATTGTGGCTGTCAAGCCGGGCTATGGAGTCGTTCTGGATATAGACTGTAGCGATATTAGGGAGAATCCTGCGGAGAGCGTCTTCGACTGCCATGTTGTCGCAGGCCATTTCCGTCATCACTCCGTCGCCAAGGATGATTGAATCCCCTTTGGCGGTATATGTACCGGAAATTGAGTTGCAGTTTGTACGAATAAAATATGTGCTGTCTTCAAATACGACATACTGGTGTATGCTTGAAAGTCTTACGTCGGGACGCACACGCACATATTCGGAGTCACTGAATACGATGCTATCCAGATACCACTGACCGCGCACGTCCGCATACGCCACGGTCTCTTTCTGCTGATTGTCGGCAGTCTCTTTATTTTCCTTGTTGACTCCGCATGAGGCGGTGAGTATTGTCAGTGCCGTGGCTACCGACAGAATTGATTTTCTTGTCATTGATTTATTTTTTCGTTTATTGCGTTGATCATTTCGGGTGCATCCTTACAACCGAGCATATATTTCTTGCCGTTTTTAAGCGTGACGAGAAAGCAGTCGGAGGCTTTGCCGTAATAGGCGAAATACTTGCCAAGGCCTTTCTCCGAGAACCAGCCATACCATCCGAACCATCCGCCGCTGCCGCAGATTCGTTTTGCACCCATAGTAGGAGCGCACAGCTTGGCATCCGCAATCTCTGTCAATGGAATTGATTTGATTTTCAGGGACCTGTTGATGTTCAAGCTTTCATTATCCAGCGAAATGGATAATGGCATATAGCATAAAGCTGACAGGAACAAGACAGCGACAGCAACTCCCCATAACCATACTGCAATATCATTATCAGCTATTTTTAAGCAGCAAAGGAATATGCCGCAAATAAAAGCAGTTGTCAGCAATGTTATAATCCAGCAATAAGTGCTGAGTTCCACTCGCTGTTTGACTGTCGTTCGTTTCATATTCAGTCAATTTTTCTTCCAAAATAGTAAGTATTCCAAGTGTCTTTAGCATAGCCGCCACGGAGTACCTTGAAACTGTCAGGGGAAGCTCCTTCAATCTTAACTGCGTCGAAATACACGTTCCAAGTATCCTTGGCGTAGCCGTCACGAAGCACCTTGAAACTCTCAGGGGAGGCACCGTTGATTTTCTTGCCGTCGAAATATACATTCCATATGTCCTTGGCATAGCCAAAGCCCAATACCTTGAATGAGTTGCTTGACGCCCCGTCCATTTTTGCACCACAATAATAGACACTCCATGTATCCTTGGCATAACCGTCGCGCAGTATGGAGAAACTCGAAGCCGAAGCGCCCTTGATTTCTCTGCCGTCAAAAAAGACCTTGTTTTCGCTGACGAAGTATGGCGAACGATGATGTCGGCCTCTATGCTCATAACCGGGTCTGTCTTCGTGATGGCTGTCGCACCGTCGCTGAGCTGATGCGACTGAAGCCGACAGACTTACGACCATAGCTAATATAAAAAGTATCTTTCTCATTGCAGTTTCCTTTTTTAGACTATTCAGACAAGCGAAAGTTAATTCTCCTACTCTGACACAACCGGCAGACCAACTTCTTTCCACTCGGTGATACCACCTTTATGCTCGACGACGCACCGGAGTTTCATCATTATACTTTATGGGCGGTGATAATGGTATTGCTGTTTGCGTTGACTGTAATCCTTACATGACCTGCGGTAACATACCAGTTCTTTCCTTTACGCTCAAATGTGGCAAAATCTTCAAGAATGAAATATCTGCAAAAATCTACAACATCCAGAGATTCCGGCAAGTTGAGATTTCTCCTGATACGTTCAACACCTAACGGAGTTGTATGCAAGTCTGTTATACTGAACGGATATTCTGCTGTCGGACACATAATCAATCCCAGTCATTAAGGTTGGCGATGTTGTCGCGAAGCGCTTTGCCTTCAGCAAAGAACTCGTCAACCGATGATTCATCGAATAATTCGGGGAGATCGCCGGTGTTGATGTGGTAGTCGCAATCGATCATCATATCATGAACGGGATTTTCACCATAGTCTTCAAATTCTTATTCCATAGATAATCAACAAAATTATGTGATCAAGTGGCGTATGGCAGACCACGGATGTATGAATACCATTCGTGGGCCGACATATTTCATCACTGCCCGGATTTTATCACGATAAGCCGGGGAATAACAGTGAATCTCGCATTTACGGCAACTTGACTTGCCGTCACCTTTGGGGCAATGGTCAAGACGCTTATAAGCATAGTTCAAGAGGTCAAGGCAGTCATCACATAGAATTTTATCATTGTGAGCATGATGCTTTTGGCAATAGATGGCAATCATCTGTCTGACCACCAGTTTCTCCCGTTCTATTCGATTCATAAATTATTTCAGTCCGGAAACCTCGTTATTGAATACTTTTGCCGGTTTGAAAGCCGGAATATTGTGAGCCGGGATAACGAGTGTGGTGTTCTTGCTGATGTTGCGCGCAGTCTTCTCGGCACGGGTCTTGACGATAAAAGAACCGAAGCCGCGGAGATAAACGTTTTCTCCGTGTGCGAGGCTATCCTTAACAACTGTCATAAACTGTTCGATAACGGTAACGACAGCCGCCTTGTCGATGCCGGTTGTCTTTGCGATTTGCGATGAGTCCGAGTGCTCCGCACCGCGCACCGGCTTTGCCGACATGCGCTCTCGGCTCATGCGCGAATATATTTCAGTCGCTATTTCTGCTTTAGTCATTTTCTGTACTGCTTTGAATATGTTGAGTTTTAGAATGCAAAGTTATGAATTCTCAATGACATTATGGCATAAAAAAGGCCTGTCCTTGTCGGGACAGACCTGAAATGGATAAGTAATCTTCACAGATGCCATATCCTGTTGCGATAGGCTTTGAGTTCCTCTTCAGGGAACTCGGCTATCGCTTTGTCAAATTCACGGAGTATCGCGGCTTTGTCGTCGGGCAATGCTCCGGTTATCGGCACCGTATTGGAAACGTAATGACCAAGCAGATTGACCCTGATATTCAGTCGGTCAATAAGTGTCCGCATCTCCATAAGCCTTTCGATTTCCGGCTCTTCCACATAAGTTCCGTTTATGACCTCCTGATACAGTTGTGATTCCGGGAATATGGTCAATGATACGATGTTAATGATGCAGGGGTTGAGCTGGTTCAAGACATCGGCAGTGGCAATTGCGCTGGCTTCACCATTTCCCTTACCACCGAGTCCGTTGAGGTAAAACACGTTGTAGCGTATTCCCGCCTCGTCGAGTTTCGACAACTGCGCAAGAATGTCAGATGCGTGATAACCTTTGTTCATTCTATCGAGGGTCTCGTCGTGAGCCGTCTCAATACCAATGTTGATGCTGTCGAGTTTCATGTGCCGGAGGTTTTTCAGTTCTTCCACCGACTTTGGCGCGATGTCTGTCACGCGGGCGAACATTCCGAACGACACCAAATGAGGGAGGTATTTCCTCAACAAAAGTGCCACATCCATCAGTCTGTTGTAGCTCAACGCAAAAGGATTTGCTCCGGTAATATAGACACGCCTTGCGCGCGGTTGCCACTGGCGGATGACTTTCAGGTCTTCCTCTACCTCCGAGAGAGGCGACATACGGAACGGAGTGCCGTGGTAAAGACTACAGAATTTGCACTTGTGCCATGTGCAGCCGGATGTAATCTGAAGTAGCTGCGAATTGGCCTCGTATGGCGGTCGCCATACCTGTCCGGTGAAATGTAGTTGCGGATATATCATATCTCGATTATTTTTTGTAACTTCGTGGTGCAAAATTAGATGATTATCAGCGTGGAAGCAATGACTTACCTAAGGGTTTGACCCTTACCGAAAAGTTTGTATTGCTCGTAATCAGTCTTTTTGCAACCCCGGTTATGGCTAAAAAACTTGACTATGAATATTGCAAGGCAGCCCCGATGCTCGAATGGCTCGGCAACAAGTGGGCACTGGTGGTTCTCGTGAAGATTTCCGAGAACGAACCGATGCGCTTCAACGAGCTGTACCGCAACATCCCGTCGGTATCTGAAAAGGTGCTGTCTCAGGTTCTCCGCCAACTGACTACCGACGGCATAATCCGTCGCGAACTCTTTCCGGACGTCCCCCCACGGACGGAATATTCGGTGACGGAGTTCGGCAGAACGCTTCTGCCACATGTCGAGGCTCTGCTCAACTGGGGACGCGAGAATTTTGAACAGATAATGAAAAACCGACAAAAACATTACTAACGACATGGAAATGAAATTCTGTCAGAGCTGCGGAATGCCGCTCACAAATGAAGTACCCGGCACGAATGCCGATGGCACACCAAATGAGGATTATTGCATCTACTGCTACAAGGACGGCAAGTTTACTCAGGATATGACAATGGAGCAGATGATTGACCACTGCGCTCAGTTTACCGATGAGATAAACAAGAACTCAGGTCAAAATCTCACGGTTGAACAGATGAAGGAGCAGATGCGTCAGTTTTTCCCACATCTCAAACGCTGGAAAAATTGAACAGCCATGTTTATCGCAATTCTTACATACAAGAAACCGCTTGAAGAGGTTGACCATTTTCTACAGGCGCATCGTGACTATCTTGCCGAGCACTATGCCGCAGGCGATTTTATTGCCTCAGGACCGCAGACTCCACGCATTGGCGGTGTGATAATGATAAAGGCTGAAAGACGTGCGGCAGTTGATTCTATTATCGCGCAAGATCCGTTCAACATCAATGGCATTGCCGACTACCAGATTGTTGAGTTCACTCCTACGATGTTCGCTTTCGAAGAATTGAAAACATTTTTGTTATGATTGAAACTGACAGGCTTATTCTGCGCCCTTGGCAAGGAACTGATGCAGAAGCGTTGTTCAGATATGCAAGCGATCCCGATATTGGTTCCATTGCCGGGTGGCCGCCACATACCAGCGTGGAGAACAGTCTTGAAATTATACGTACAGTCTTTGCCGCGCCGGAAACATATGCCGTGGTATTGAAAGAAACAAATGAGCCGATAGGCTGTTGCGGCATCATGTTTTCAAACAGTCTTCACACTGCCGATATGCAACCGAATGAGGCAGAGATTGGCTATTGGATTGGCAAACCTTATTGGGGACAAGGTCTTATCCCCGAAGCCGTAAAAGCATTACTTTCAAGATGCTTCAACGAGTTGGGTCTTGTCTCTGTATGGTGTGGTTATTACGAAGGCAACGGTAAGTCCAAGCGTGTCTGCGAGAAATGTGGATTCAAATTTCATCATACTAACCATGACGTTGTTTCACCTCTTGGAGATAAGCGTACCGAGCATTTTTATCTGATGACAAAAGGAGATTACAAAATGATGTGATTATGAAACGCTTTCCCGACAAGAACGCAGCTTTCCCCAATCCTGCAATTCCGAGTCTTTGCTACATTAAAAATGTTGTGAAGAATCCGAGAATAATTGTGGGCGACTATACCTATTACGATGATGTCGATGGAGCTGACAAGTTTGAGGAGCATGTCACTCACTTCTATGAATTTATCGGAGACAAGCTGATTATCGGCAACTGCTGTGCTATAGCCAAAGGTGTGAATTTCATAATGAATGGTGCCAATCACCGCATGGACTGTGCCACAGCATATCCTTTTTATATTATGGGCGGTGACTGGGGCGGCATGATTGCACCGGTCAAGGATGAACTTCCGTTGAAGGGCGACACCGTAATAGCAATGATGTCTGGATCGGTCAGAATGTAACCGTAATGCCCGGAGTCCACATTGGCGACGGTGCGATAATCGGTACAAATTCCACGGTAGCGTCTAACATTCCGCCATATTGTGTAGCAGTAGGAAATCCGGCTCGCGTCGTTCGCAAGAGGTTTGACGACGAGACTATCGAACTGCTTGAACGACTGAGATGGTGGGACAAACCGATTGAAGAGATTGATGCTCTGTTGCCGGTTCTTACAAATCCGGATTTAGAAGAGATGAAAACATCTTTCCGAAAATATATCGACAAGAAATAACTTATGTCTTACATATCAATAGAGAGCGGCAAACTGACCGCTGAACAGAAGAAACAGTTGATTGAGCGTCTGACTGCCACGGCCTCCGAGATAACCCATATCCCGGAGCAGTTCTTCACCGTTACCATCAAAGAACTGCCCGACGAAAAGTTCTTTGCAATGCAAAGCGCTAAAGCGATGATGGCATCGGAGGCAAATCAATTGGCGAGATAAAACGTGACTACAACCATGAACCTCACATTACGCCCATATCAGCCTGCTGATGCTGTGATAATCACATCATGGTTGAAAAGCGAATACCTTATGCGCCAATGGTGCGCCGACAGGTATGAGCATTATCCCGTAACGCCCGAAGATATGAATTCATATCACAAGCGGTATATTGACGGCCAACGCTCGCGTGCCCTGACAATGACGGATGTCGATGAGGTTGTCGGTTACATCACATTGCGAACTTCGGCAGACGATACGACAGAACAGCGACTGGGATTTGTCATTGTAGATGATTCAAAGCGTGGTCGCGGTTTAGGGAAAACTCTTGTCTCAATGGCGGCAAAATATGCTTTTGAAACGCTTGGAGCCACAAAAGTGTCGCTTGGTGTCTGTGAAAATAATCTGTCCGCCATCCATTGCTATGAAGTGGCGGGATTTCATCGTGTTTCACGGCAGGACACTGAGAGCTACCCATGTCTTGGTGAAACGTGGAACTGCATTGAAATGGAACAATATGCAGATGCCATAATTCGCGATATTAAGTCATACGAGATACCATCATGAATATAAAATCGCAACTGCAACAACTTTGTGGTGATACAGAATTTCTGCGGCTTAATGACGTAAATATTGAGTCGGAAAAGATACGGGCTATCATGATAAACGAAATTGTCCCCATTGATTCTGACGATGACTTCTATGGAAAGCCGGAGTCCGCATATATGTCAACGACAATTCCGCTGTTCCGAAAAGCTGGTATAGAGGTAAATAGTATTCAGGATATATTGAACCTCGGCATCTACATCACTAATGCTGTCAAGACGCCTAAATCTGGATACTCAGTTTCAAAGGATAGTATCGAAGAAAGTCTGCCGTATCTTGAAAAGGAGCTTGAGCTGTTTCCCAATCTTCATGTTGTGATGCTGATGGGTGATGTGGCGAAAAAAGCCTTTAATTTGATAAGCAAGAAGGCAACCGGGAAAAATGCCGTTCCCGGTATATCCACCTACAAATTGCGCAACACTGAGATTTTATATAAAGAGATACGCATTATACTCTCTTACATAATGACCGGACAGAACATTTTGATTGAGAAATCAAAGTTCCAAATGGCATCGGAGGATATTGCATTGATGTATAAACTGATAAATATAGAGTAATTGCAATTACGACTCACTCAGCAACAATAGTCATACATATCATGCAAGATAAACGGTTACAAGATATGACGTTGGAAGAACTATGGGATTTGTTTCCGATAGTTCTGACTGCGCATAATCCGCAATGGTCAGTTTGGGCAGAGGAAGAAATGCGGTTGCTGTCATCACTTCTTGTAAAATATCACCCAATCATTAGCCATATCGGCAGTACTGCTATTCCTGACATTCAGGCCAAGCCGATAGTGGATATTCTTGTAGAGATTTCTCCTGACATTGAATGGCAGAGTTTAAAAGACATATTGGAACACAATGGCTATATCTGTATGTCGGAATCAGAAACCCGTATTAGTTTCAACAAAGGATATACACCTGCCGGATATGCCGACAGGGTGTTTCATGTTCACGTTCATAGGACTGGCGACAATGATGAAATCCTGTTCCGCGACTATCTGATCGCAAACCCGGAATCTGCCAAAGAGTATGAAACGTTGAAGCTGTCGCTACTACCTGAATACACGAACAATCGTGATGGATACACTGAAGCAAAAACTGAGTTTGTCAAAAAGATAGTCAGTCAGTTGACTTGAATAGTAGAGACGATAGGACTGTTTTGCGGAAGAATTAGCAACATTTTAACGAAAAAAATTAATGAAAAAAGAAATTTCTTATTTAATAGATGAATTTATTAGTCTGTCTGATGAATTAAGACCGGGTTATTCCTTGAGTATTGCTAAGGATAAAGAGTCGTCTTTAATTCTCCCGGAATCATTAAATATATTGTACTCTAAAGTAAGTGGTACGTACTATGAAATTGAAGATCAACGATTGATGGATTTCTTACCCGGTTATCTTCTCATTAGGGATGCTGAATACGAAAGTTTTACGCAGTCTGTAAAGGAAATGATTCCTAATGGAGAAGATACGTATTATCCAATCCTTGTGAATTATTCATCAGATTTTTATGCATTGAAAGTATCGGAAGGTAAAGAAAACGGAATTTTCCTGATAGAACACGATGCTGATGAGCCAACAAAGATTCATCATTCTTTTGAGGACTTTCTTCGTACCATAATCGCTTGCTATAAGCGAAAAATCTATTTTTTGGATGATGACGGGTATCTTGATATGGACTTTGACGAAGAACAACTTATCGGCCAAAAGTATAATCCCGATATTGACTACTGGTTTGAAGATTAAGAGCAAAGTAGGTTTCTCCCCAAAAAACTGATGAGAATTTATCAACCGATAGAGTCGATGCGTCCGTAAGTGCGCTATTACCTGGTGCTGGAAAGCGATGAGGACGGTGCCCATGCCTCTCGCTTCCTTGGCAAATTAGAGGATGTGTAATCAACTCCATTTAGCCAAATTACGTTTGACCTCCTTCAAATTATTGCGTCCCCATTCCGAGAGCTGATTGAGTATGGGTATAAGAGTTCTGCCCAAATCGGTCAACTCGTATTCTGTGCGAGGAGGCACCTCGGCATATAGAATGCGCTTTACCAATCCGACTGATTCAAGTGTTTTCAGATGTCCTGACAATACCTTCGGAGATATGTCGGGGATTGCCCTCGACAATTCGTTGAAACGCATTACGCCGAACTCGTCAAGTATGACAAGCAGGAGCATCGACCACTTGTTGGCGAAGTGCGCTATCACGTTCCTCATGGGGCACGTGGCGACACATGAATATTTTTCTGAAATTTTTTCGGTCTTCATCTGTCTGATACTGACTAAAAGTGAGTTTGAAGTAAGTGGCTACTTTAGAAGTAACCTCTTGTATGGCAATATTTTGATATATAACTTTGCGCTATCCAAAGGGTAGCAGTTATCCTTTGCAAAGTTAACACAAACATAATAAACCCACAAATTATGACTGAAATCAGTATCAGCATTCCAGCATCGGCTCAACCTTCAGGCAAGGCTGTGTTCGTGATGCTTGGAACAGGCTTCGATGAAATCGAGGCTCTGGCACCCGTCGATGTCATGCGACGTGCCGGGATGGAGGTATTCACCGTCTCCATGACAGAGAACAGACTTGTAAAAGGAGCCACAGGCAACCTTATCGTTGCAGACATGAGTGTTTCCGATTTGTCCCCCGAGCGGATAGACTGGCTCATATTCCCCGGTGCAGACAAATCGGAGGATGCGGTAAACCTTGACGAAAAGCTCAGCGAGCTTGTGAGATCGGAAGAGCACACGTCTGAACTCCAGTCACGCGATAGTATCTCG
>CASBHZ010000094.1 GCA_949123685.1 uncultured Bacteroidales bacterium
CTACACAAGGAGACACACTCTTTCCCTACACGACGCTCTTCCGATCTATAATCCCCGATGCATCAGATTTCGGAGTGTCTCTTTCAAGGACTGACGGTAGTTTCAGTAGAAAGTGGGATCGTCTTGAGGAATTTAATAAGGAAGAACTTTTTCCTATAGGTGAATATAAGGTAGAGGCGGTTTATGGCGATCGCGATGTGGAAGGTTTTGAGAATCCTTGGTTCTACGCTTCCGATAATGTGGCAATAACTGCCGGTGATCAGAAGAACGTGAGTCTCACTGCAACACTTGCCAATGCAATGGTCAGTGTAAGGTATACTGATGCTTTCAAATCAAATTTTACGTCTTATAGTTCTGCTATACGGTCTGTTGGACATGATTATGTGGTTTTTGCGCAGGATGAGGATCGCCCCGCATACATGGCTCCGACACAGATAGAATTGAATCTTACCCTGACTAATGCAGCCGGTAAGAAAGTGACTCTTCAGCCTGCGGGATTCACAGCTGAGGCGCGTAAGCATTATATAGTGACAATCGGGGTTAACGGCAGTTCATCTACCGGCAACTTGTCGCTTGATGTGCAGTTCGAGGAGAATGTCGTTTCCGAAACGGTAGAGGTCCCTCTGGGTGATGAACTTTTCGAGGCCCCTGCTCCGTCAGTAGTTGCAAAGGATTTTACAGACGGTGAGACTCTTAGCGCATTTGAGAGTTTTACCCCCGTTGGTAATCCCCGCTATGAGGTGTATGCTTTTGGCGGACTCAAAGAAGTTGTGTTGAAACTGAATGAATCTTCCACCTATAATCCCCCTTTCGGAAAGGAAGTTCAGTTAGTGAATGCTTCCGATATGGAGCAGGCAAATGTCAATGCTTCCGGAATTTCGGTGACAGGTTTGTTCCGCAATCCCGACAAGATGGGTATCGTAGGTCTTAAGGAATTTTTGGGTAAGATGCCTATCGGATCACATACGGTTTCGCTTGTGGCTAAGGATATGCTTACGCGTGTCAGCGAGCCGGTTGTTCTCAATGTCAACGTGTCGGCTGTGGATATAAAGATAGAGCCTGTAGCAAATATGGAATATCGTGGCACGGAAGGGGAGGTGTATCTCCTGACCAATTGTGCGGATATTCGGGATAAAGTTACGTTCAAGGTTACCAATAATGAGGTAGCGGCAGAAGTTCTTGACATTGAGGATATATCCTCGTCAGAGGCAGGCGGCTTGCCTTATAAATTCAAATACAAGGTCAAGACACCGCAGCTTCAGATGGAGAGTAGCCCGCTTTGGGTTTATTATGGAGCGGTTGCCGATGCACGTGCCCAAACGCGTCTGAAAGTTGATTTCCCCAAGTATTCAATAGACGTTGACCCATTTGCTAAGAAAGTGAAGTTGCGTGTGGTTCCGGAGGATCCATCCAAGCTTCGTCTTATTACGAATGACCTCGTTATTATCAGTGATGGAAAAACGGTAAATGTAAACAGGATTCAGAAAGATCTTGAGACCGGTATAATAAACGTGTTTGACCTTATCGAATCCAAGACATATGACAATGTGGAGTTTGCACTTTCCAATGCATCGAATCCCCGCACTCCGATTTCACCCTTTACAACAGAAAGCATTGTGGATGTGCCTAATGGAAGTTTTGCAGAAACGCATAAGACGTTGAGTATATCCAATTTGGCAGTAGGTGGCGGTTTCCGAGTATCTCCAGTAAATTATAATGTGACCTCATCAATTGATCGTTCGGAACCAATAGGTTGGTCTTCTGTTAATGCAAAGACATGTTACTCCGGAGCAGCCAATATTAATTCTTGGTTTGTAGTTCCTTCCACTTTTTCGGAAAATGGATATGTGGTTATCAGAAGTGTGGGATATAACCACAATGGACAAACTCCCGATCGTTCCGGAGGCGCATTCAATACAACATATTATTGTACCAATACTCCGGGAGAAGCCGGTCTTGACAAATGTGTCGGTGAATTGTTTTTAGGTTCATATTCTTACGATTCGAATGGCGAACATAGGAATGACGGGATTGATTTTGGTTCACGCCCTTTAACACTGACGTTCAAGTATAGGTACACGCCAGTAAATAATGAGGTAGCAGAGGCATATGTTAAAGTTTTTAATTCTTCAGGAAAAGAAATATCTCAAGGTATTTTAAGACTGGAGGCATCTTCTGATATTAAGGAACGTACAGTCATACTTGATATCTATGATTTTGGCGAGAAGGCAAATACAATTCAGTTAGGTTTTAAATCTTCTGCATCTACAATACGGACTCCTTCTATTGTAATCCCAACCGGGAGCGCGTTGAATGAGGGGGGAGGACTGAGAAATGATAATCGAAGCGCCAATGACTACAAGGCGTTTGCAAAGGGATCGGAGCTGATTATTGATGATGTGAAGCTCGGATATGATCCTCCGGCTACGATGAGGAAGGTAGCTAAAAAATCAAAATCCATTAAATGAAGTTAAGAAAACAGATGAAATTAAGATATAAACATATTTTTCTCTCTGTAGCTCTCTTGATGGGAGGTTGTAGTAAGGAAGCCCCGTTCAATATTGTGACTGAAGAGGGAGAAGGTCAGATTCTTAAAAGCGCGTTGAATGTGGATTTGCGCGACGATGAATTGGATCAGACAATTGTCAGGGGTACACGTGGCGATATTGTTTATGATGACTTTAAAGTTACGTTTACCAAAGATGGAGCTTCGGCACCTACATCAACTTATCGCTATGGAGACATGCCGGAGATTGTTACTCTTGAAAAGGGTGTTTATGTTGCCACTGCTACATATGGTGAAAATCTTGATGCCGAGTGGGAGAACCCCTATTATGTAGGTCGTTCGGATGCATTCACTATCAAGGCTGGAGAAATTACAGATAATGTTGGAGAAATAGTTTGCCGTCTTGAGAATATCAAGGTTTCCATAAATTTTGCTCCGATTCTGACACAGCAAATGGATGAAAGTTCGTTTGTTGAGGTGAAAGTTGTTTCCGGAGATCATGATACCAAAGGGTTGAGGTTTACAAAAAGTGAGGAAAATCGTGGAAGCGCCGGTTATTTCCGTTATGTGGAAGGTGTTTCGCTCGTTGCAACCTTCAATGGTCTTGTTGAGGGTGTAAAGGTTTCCGAAACAAAATCCATAGCAAAAGTAGAGAAGGGCAATCATTATAAGATTACGTTCAAGCTTCATACTCATGGAGGAGAGAATCAAGGCGATGCTAACGTTGATATGAAAGTTGACGCGAGTGTCACGGTCACTAACGTTGAACGCAACGTAGATCTTGAAGAGGATGAGATCCTTGATGACAGCGAGCGTCCGACTGAAGGACCGGAGACTCCGGAAGGACCTGATGATCCACAACCGCCAACGCCACAGGATGGACCGGTCGTGGAAGCGGAGGAGCCGATAAATCTTGATGGGGTTAATGATGTCGATGCCGATTCGCATGTAGTGTTGAACATATCGAGTGAGACTGGAATAACTGAATTTAAGGTGAATATCATATCTGAAGATCTTGCGGGATTAGTTCCTGATGTGCTTGACCTTGTTGAACCCGGTGATAATCTTGAATTGCTACAAGGTCTCGGACTTCTGGGTGACGGCAAGACCACCGTGCTGAATGATAAGGAAGTTAAATTCGACGTTTCTGGGTTCATGGTGATGTTGTGCGGTTTAGGATCGGATAAAGACCATACATTCAAGCTCACTGTTGGAGATTCATCCGGAACTGTAGTAAAGGAGCTTCGTCTTCACACTAAGTAAGGAACAGCTATGAAAAATATGAATAAATTCAAAATATGGGGGGCAGGTCTGATTCTTGCGTTAGTAGGACAGGCATGCGTATCGGAAGATCCGTTTTCATCCGGTGGCGAGGGAACACTCAAGCTTTCTGCGGAAATCAGGAGTGAAATCACTACCAGGGCGGGTGACTTGACGTCGGATCCTACTCTGCGCGATAAGTGCGTGGTATATATTGAGACTTCCCGAGGTCTTATTCGCAAATTTAAAGGTCTTGATAACATTCCTGAACTGATTTCCCTTAAATCCGGGAAATACCTTGCTGAAGCTTGGACAGGAGACAGCGTGTCAGCCTCTTTTGGAAGTAAATTCTATCGTGGCATGCAAGAGTTTACTATTGAGGATGGAGATAACAAGGCACTTTCATTGAAATGTAATATAGCAAATGTTGTAGTGTCTGTAAATCCGGATGTCTTGTCTCTTGGAATTACCGACTTGAAAGTTACGTTCAGTCACTCTCGCGGAAGTTTGGAATTTACAGAAGATAATATTCGTGATGCTAAAGGATATTTCATGATGCCGAATGCTGATAAGAATTTATCGTATAAAGTTGAAGGCTTTAAGGCAGACGGCACGCCTATAAAGAAAGAAGGCATCATACAGAATGTGGAAAGGGCACATGAGTACGCGCTCAATATTACAGCAGATGCGGGAGGTAATAACCAGGGTGGTGCCTTGATAAAGATCAGGATTGATGATATACCTTTGATAGAGGAAGTCGTGGAGATTTACGGCCGTCCCACTATTGAAGGTGTAGAGTTTAACATAGATGAGCAGGTGGTCGGCATTCCCGGCACTCCGCAGGGCGAGAAGAACGCATTTACAGACAAGATAGTATATGTGCGCGGATATGAGGGAATTTACCGTCTGCAGCTTCGTGGCGGGCAGAATTTTCAAGAGTTGGGTCATATCGCTGCGGATCTCAATTTGATTCAGTCAGATGTCAATAAGGCTGAACTTGAGGCGCATGGAATCACTTGGGAAGGACCGAACGATGTTTATGATGCGGCTACGGGCAAGAGGATGGCAGAAATGCGCATTACGTTTAAAAAGGCGTTTTTTGACCATTTACCGCAGAAGGATACTGAATACAGGCTTGATATTATAGCACGCGACAATCAGGCGCAGCCTAAAGATAGAACCAAGACACTGCGGGTTGCTACTTCTGAGGCTGCGGTGGAAGTCAAGGCACCGGTTGAAGCAGCTCCCGCTCCTGATCCTGAGAATGAGCCGATGGCTATATTGTCAAAATCAGCGACCCTCACAGGATATGTTATGGCTGAAGATGCTACGGATTACGGTATTAAATATCGTAAACAGGGTGATTCGGAGTGGATCAGCGTTGCTGCGCAAACTACTCGTGCGACCAAGACTGAGTTTACGGTTTCCCTGACAGGACTTGAGCCTAATACTACTTATGAATATGCGGCTTATGCCTCCGGATATGATGATGGAGAGATCCAGACTTTCACCACTGAAAGTGTCTTTGTCATTCCCAATTCATCAATGGAAGAGTGGGGAGAATATCAGGCATCTACTCCCATGGGTACAAAAACTGTTAAGTTTCCGGGTACGGAACGTAATTTTTGGGATTCAGGTAATGCTGGTGCTGCTGCAGCTAATGATATATTGACTGAACCTTCGTCAGTCATGATTAATACGGGAGCAACTTCGGTGAAGCTTACTTCGAAAGAATGTGGTATGTTGGGTATCAAAAAGTTTGCAGCCGGTAACCTTTTTGCCGGGGAATATGTGAAGACAGACGGCACGGATGGTGTTTTAAGTTTTGGTCGTCCGTATGATGGGTCTCATCCTTCGAAGTTAAGTGTGTATGTCAATTATCGTCCTGCGGTTGGAAGTGGCAAAGGTGCCAATGACAGCTATATCGCATCAGGGCAGCTGGATCAAGGTCACATTTATGTGGCTCTTTCCACTGAAGCGGTAGAAATTAGGACCAAATCGTCGAACCAAAAGCTTTTCAACCCCGATGACGCATGTATTCTTGCTTATGGTCAGCTTACTTTGACTGATAATTTTGGACCGGATGGTGGATTGGAAAAGATCGAAATCCCTATTGAATATTATGACAAGGCAAAGAATCTGAAGCCTAAATATCTGGTAATTGTTTGTTCGGCATCCAAATATGGTGATTATTTTAGTGGAGGTCCCGGATCAACAATGTATCTTGACGATTTTGAATTGATTTATGACAAGTAATATTAGCAAATACCTTATGATAATGGTTTTGACTCTGTGCGCTTTTGGCGCGCAGAGTCAAATTGCGTTAGAAGGCGTTCCCGTTTTTCCTGATTCGGTGGGAGGCGGTTCTTGTCGGGAACATAGGGTGGAAATGCGCCATGACACGCTTCATGTCACACCGGCAATGGTTGAAGAAATGCAACGCAACAAACCAGTCGATGAGTTTGAAATGGATATGGAGAGTGTTAAGTTTGTTCCCAAAGGACAGTGGGTGACAGGTATATCTGTTTCATATTCACAGTCAACGCAAAATAAATATCAGTTCCTTATCCTTGAGAACATATCCGGAGATACTTATTCTTTTAAGGTTTCTCCAATGGTATGTTATATTTTCAAGGATGACGTGGGTGCCGGAGGAAAGTTTTCTTATAACAGGTCGTTGACAAAGTTGGAGAAGGCAGATGTGGTTCTTGACTCGGAAACAAGTTATGGTGCCGATTGTCTGTATTCATTGTCGCATAATTATTTTGTGACAGGTATTTTTAGAAACTATTTTTCACTTGGTAGCAGCAAACGTTTCGGCATCTTCAATGAGGTGCAGTTGAAACTTGGAGGTGGTCAATCCAAAATTACCAAAGGCACGGGGGAGGCATTGACCGGTGCTTATGAACGCAATTTTCAGTTCGGTCTTGGAATTGCCCCGGGTATGGCAGTTTTCTTGAGTAATTATTCGGCTCTTGAAGTAAATGTAGGTGTTTTAGGTTTCAGCTTGACTGACACAAAATCAATCTCAGACCAGATCTATGTCGCAAGGCGTAAGTCGAGATCCGCGAATTTTAGAATTAACCTGTTTTCAATCACGTTTGGCGTGGCGTTTTATCTATGACGTTTTTTATGGAGAAAATTTGTCGGTTTGCACTTTTGCTCATATTGCTCGCATTTATTCCTCAGGCAAAAGGGGAGGAAATTGCACGTGATAGTGTGCCGAAAGGTAAATATATATATGTGCCGGATTCGTTGCAGAATGATGTCCTGAAATTGCTTATGGGTAATTCGAAAGTGGTTGATGACGAGTCCAAGTTCGATTTTTCGGAAAAAGTATTGTGGAAAGGTGATACGGTTCCGATGAAGTTGCGCACACGTAACTTCGGTCGTTTTGATCGGGGATTGTTCAATTACCTTTTTATCCCCAAAGGGAGATGGGGTTTCGGTCTGACAGCTTCATATGGAGAATTGTCGACTGACAACCTTGAAATATTTGATCTACTTAGCGATATTGATTTTGGCGTCCACGCTTTTTCAATAAAACCGTATCTTGAATATACGGTAGCGAACAACATGTCGGTAGGTCTGCGGTTCGGGTATACTTCGGCAAAAGCCAATATCGGTTCGTTTAAAGTTGATATTGATGAGGATATGAACTTTAATCTTCACGATATAATGTATCGTAACGAGGGTTATTCGGCAGCATTCCTTTTCCGGCAGTATATCGGCATCTCGCGTCGCGGCAGATTCGGGGTGTTTAATGAGGTTGAGCTTGCTTTTTCTTCAGGTAATTCGGATTTTCAACGTCCATATGACGGCGAACTTAGAACAACTCATACTACATATATGAACGCCGGGTTGAATTTCTCACCCGGAGTCAGCGTCTACATGATGAAGAATGTTGCCTTCAATCTGTCGTTTGGAGTCTTCGGTTTTCATCTGAAGAATGAGCGGCAGATGGAGAATGGGGTTGAAGTAGGCAACAGGACAACGTCTGGCGCGAATTTCCGGTTTAATCTCTTCAATATCAATTTCGGCATATCCGTGCATGTTTAGAAGTTATTTTTAAACAACTTCTTAATTATTCAACCGGAGCAGGATGTGTGTAATCAAGTTCAATAATCAGAAATGAAAGGGTTAAGAATTAATTCATATATATTTATATTGACGATTGTGGTGTCGGTCGCATGGTTCGCGGGCTGCATACAGAATGATCTTCCGTTTCCTCACATACCGCAAAACATCATTGCGATAGCTGCCGTAGGCGAATCGAAACCGGCTTATATCGATTCAATAGCGTTTGAGGTGAATTTATATCTTGATGAGACTGCTGATATCGAGAATGTCAGTTTTTCCGAATATCGGATCACTCAGGGAGCGACGTCTGATCCCGATTTACTTGAAGGGACATACGATTTCTCATCTCCGGTATACGTAACGTTATCTCGTTTTCAGGATTATGACTGGAAGCTTATTGCCAATCAGGATATAGTGCGCTATTTTCAAGTTGCCGGCGAGGTGGGGGAGAGCATAGTTGATCCTGTAGGGCATCGTGTTATTGTGAATATGCCGGCGGGGACGGATCTTTCCAATCTTACCTTGCAGCGTGTAAAGCTCGGTCCTGAGGGTATAACCACTATTACGCCATCTTTGGAGCCGGGTCCCCTGGATCTGTCTTATCCCTTGCGTGTTGTGGTTGCATGCCATGGACGTTATGAGTATTGGACTATTTATGCGCAGTTCACAGAAACAATAGTTTCTACGACAAGTGTGGATGCTTGGTCAAAAGTGATTTGGGCATATGGTAATGGTCCTGCAGACGTTAAAAACGGATTTGAATATAAAAAAGAAGGTTCGGAAGAATGGATTCCTGTTCCGGAGCGGTATGTATCGCAGACTCAAGGGGCATTCTCTTGCTATATACCTCATCTGGATCCTTTGACCAATTACACGGTCAGGGCAGTCTCGGGTGAAAATATTGCTAATGAAGTTCAGGTTACTACTCAATCAACGGCGGTAATACCTAACGGAGATTTTGAGAATTGGTGTCAGATTGGTAAGATTATATTCCCTTATGCTGAAGGTGGACCGGAATTTTGGGATACCGGTAACACCGGTGCGGCAACCTTGGGGCAGAATCTGACTGTATCTTCCGAAGATACGCCAACGGGTTCCGGATTGTCAGCCGAACTTACAACGAAATTTGTAGGTATTGCCGGTATCGGCAAGCTTGGTGCCGGCTCTATTTTCACAGGGAAGTTTGTTAAGGTTGACGGCACTAATGGTATTCTTGATTTTGGACGCCCATGGAATCTTCGACCCACAAAGTTGCATGGATATTATAAATATAAGACGGCTACGATTGATTATGTGTCAAGCGAATTTGCCTCTTTGAAAGGTAGGCCGGACACATGTTTTATATATGTTGCGTTAACAGATTGGACGGCACCGTATGAAATCCGTACTAATCCCAAAAATCGTAATCTCTTCGATCCTAATGCTTCCTATGTTATAGGATATGGTAAAATGCAATATAGCGGGACAATGGACGACTGGCAAGAGTTTGAGATTCCTATTTCATATCGTAGCACTTCTAAGGTGCCTACTTATATCCAGATAACAGCGGCAACTTCGAAATATGGTGATTATTTTACGGGAGGTAATGGTGCTGTGCTTTGGGTAGACCAGTTTTCTTTAGGATGGGATATTGAGTGATGGGGTTAATTAATGGTTAATGGTTAATAATTAATAATTAGGGGTATGGTGCGTAGAGTTCTTGTATTATTGCTGTCGGTGATTATGCCGACGGTTGTGTTGGGGCAGACATATTTTGAGCCGGCGGCAAAGGACGTGTACCGACCTACAGAGTTGCAGAAGGGAGTGGCAACGTCAACAGATATTGTAATGCTGGCATTGCCGGTGGCGACTCTTGCCGGAGTATTGATAGAGAAGGATTGGAAAGGTTTGATACAGGGTGTTGAAACCGCCGGTGCAACTGCCGCAGCTACATTAATTTTAAAATATGCCGTTAACGAGCGTCGTCCGGACGGATCCGATATGCACTCGTTCCCTTCGGGACATACAGCCGTAAGTTTTGCGACTGCAGCGTTCCTTCAGAGAAGGTATGGATGGGCATTCGGGGCTCCCGCTTATGCTCTTGCCACTTATGTGGCATGGGGTAGGGTGTTTTCCAAAAAGCATCATTGGTGGGATGTTGTTGCCGGAGGAGCAATAGGTGCGGGATGTGCTTACATTTTTACAAAACCTTTTGCAAAAAAGCATAATCTTCAGTTAGCACCGGTTTCTGATGGTAGGAATTTCGGGATTTATGCATCAATACAATTTTAAAACAGCTTCTAAATCGTTTCTAAAAGATATTTTAATGTTAAAGAGATTGCTTTCGTTCAAATATGCTTGGCAAGGCATAACATTCCTGTTTAAACACGAAACGAATGCCAAGATTCATTTTATAGCCGCTATCGCTGTTGTGATAGCCGGCTTTCTTTTTTCAATCACAAAATTGGAATGGTGTGTGGTTTTAATGTGCGTGGGAGGTGTCTTTATGGCGGAGGCATTCAATACCGCTATTGAGAAATTATGTGATAAAGTCTCCCCGAAGCAGGATCCATTAATAAAAATAGCAAAGGATGTTGCCGCCGGTGCGGTTCTTTTATTCGTCATTTCATCAATAATTGTGGGATTAATTATATTTCTACCTCATATTATTTTATTCTTTAAAGGCGATTTCCGATAATTTTAAAACAAGTGCAAATTTTGATTAACATTTCGCAAGAGATTTTAACATTTGTTGATTCAATTGATTCATAGCTTGTTGCGTATGTGTGAACCAAATTCTTCAAAAATTGCTTTAAAAATATTTGGTCATAGTTGAAAAAGGTTATAACTTTGCAACCGCAAACGG
>CASBHZ010000095.1 GCA_949123685.1 uncultured Bacteroidales bacterium
TTCGATATATTAACTTAACTTTCAACTACTTCGGTAATTTTTACCGAATCATTGATAATTGATATCTCGTTCTAATGAAAAGTACTTTTCATTAGGTACATTATACTTCATTAAAAGTTTTGCTGTTTGAGGAATTGTCCAACGCCAATTATTTGAAAAAGCCCATAACGCAATCAAAAGATGAGAAGATCTCGTTTCTCCTAATGCCGTTTTTAAAACCTCCTGCACAGGAGTTCTCCAATTATACGTATTATTTTGACTTAGACATTGGTAATCAGTTGGCCAATTGCTATTATTTTTCATTATTTTAGCCAATTTTAGTACCAATTTTGGCGATGAACCTTTGATAACAGAATTGTTCTTCAGTAATTTATAGGCCGAAACTCCGACAATTCCAAGCAGTTCTTTATTATACTCTAAAACCCTATTCCTTTGTTTGGCATTAAGAGGGACTCCGGGGTTATCTTCGTCTAAGTTGCATATAACTTCATCACTAAGTGGCAGTTCCAGTTGTTTAATTTCATGAGGCGGTGCTTCTTCCAAAAGATATACATTTCCAATGAAATATTTGAACATACGCCCGGCTCTACCGATAATATTCCTATAGGTAAAGTAGTCAAGATTATTATTCCCTATTTTACTATTCCATAGGATTACATTCTCTGCCTGCGTGTTTACTCCCTCTATGATTGATGAAGTAGAGATTATAGTCTTCAACCCATCTCGTTCCTCAAATAATTTAATTTGCAACTGAGCCAGAGATCTATGCAGAAGTCCGTTATGCGTTCCAATACCTCTTATAATCAGAGGAATCAGCTCACACTCCGAACCATAATTGCTGTTTAACCATTCCGCAAAATTGATACACAATTTTGAAGTGGTATGCGGCAGACTGACCAGTACATCTTTGACTTTCCCAACCTGAGGGTGACTACCAGCATATACCAATGTTTTCTTATCCCAATTAGAGATTAGAGATAATAATGCTCTCTCCTTAAATTCTTCTACATCCTCAGCAGTTCGACGCCTCGTATAGGTTTTATAGACTCTGGTTATAACAGTTTTGAATTCCTCTCTTATAAAAGGGACTCCTGCTGTAATGGGATTATCTTTGATATGATCAATATTTGGACCCAAAAAATATCTTTGTCTTGCTTTTTTGCTAAGTTCGACAATTGCACTGACCAATCTGCTTGCTCTTTCATCATAGAGGGCTGCTTTATAAAATTCATCAATTACAAGCAAATCTATTTGCTCTATAACATCTATATAAGAAAAGGCTCTTTCTTGGGGGAAAACGAATATTGTTTTTGGTGATAGTTCTTCTCCTGCAGTCGTTATAATCTTATAATTGTCTGAAAACTTATGGGCCAATCGCCTTCTTGTTTCATTAGCCAGCGCAACTGTTGGGACAATTATTACGACACATTTTGGAGCACGCATTGCAATAAAGGCATCAATTATGTAACTTTTGCCGAAACTTGTTGGTGCACTTACCGCTAAGCTCTCACCTTGTAAAAGTTTTCTTAATATATTCGCTTGTTCAATATGAAGAATAGAATTTTGACCGCCTCCTATATCTGCACGAAACATATTTGAGGCAAAAGCATCCGCCCAATCGGAAGATTGGACATCCATGTAAGGATATAATCCAACTTGTCTGATTAAATGATTTAAAATTGGATTAGATTGTAAGTTGCGCTTATTACGGTCATCAAGCAATTTTATAACCTCACTCCTTGCCTGTGAAAGTTGACCGTTATTAATAAGGCCATTTATTTCTTGATATTTCTGGAAATGAATCATATCGTAAGAAAAAGCTGAATCTGTTTGTAAAAGTTATCAACAATATCTCCTTTATCATGTACTGGGAACAGAATTAAATGAAAGTTGATTTTATCAAAATTATAAACTACATTTTCTTCTTGCTTATGATTTAGTTTTTTAAAATATTCTATGGCCGATTGCTTATGAAACTCGATTATTTTATTTTTGACTTCATCTGAGAGCGTTGTAGCTTTCTTGGTTATATCACATTGATATAGCAGTAAGATAGGGATATGAAGAATCTGTTTTATCTTATCAATGGAAGTCTGTAGTTCAAGCGTTCTTTTTATAGTTTCCAAAGTGGATTTATTTTCAATTAAACCATCCAAATCTTTGAGCCCCATGATAATGCTATTCTCTTTCCGCAAAGACGTTTTCTCAATCGCATTTAGAACAGATTGTACCGGGTCGTCTAAGCGAGAATGATCAATGCTGTTGTAAAACTTAGCTTCACCGAACCATAATGTAAAAGAATCATCGTCATCCAATTTAATATGAACACTATCTGCGCCTTTTGCATTATCTTTTGGATTTTGCTTATGGAAAATTTTAGGGACAACCGGAAGAGCGTTAAAATATTTTCTCATTATCCCATATAAACAGATTTCAGCTATTTCACCACCTTTCCCTTTATCTTTTTCTACAACTCTCAATCTGGGTACAGCATGACAAAGAGCAGAAAATGGATTACTAATCATTTTTTGCCGTTCCTCATAACTTAACGCAGTTTCTACTAAATTATCCATAACGAATTTAATAAATTCGCCCCTGCGCCATTCTCCGTCTTCATAATCATTACAAATGGACACGCAATGTTGCTTAGAGGACAATGTGTCATCCAAGTTACATAAGGTGTCTTCGTATATTACTTCAAATGCAAAATCTGGATGTGCAGCCATTATTTAACTATTTATTCCGTGGGCCCATGAACTTGTCTCCATTGAGATGAATCATGTGATCAGGCATGTCGGCAATCCACACTTCGGTTTCCCATGCCAATTTGTCTGAAAACTTCTTGAACGAGGAGAAATCAAGGAATGCGGAAATGAATATTTTCCCAGCAGTGACATTGCGTGTCATTGCTTCTATTTCTACTATTCGCTTGGGATCCATTGGACCAACGGAGGTGATTGATTCAATGAAGTAAATCCAATTCTTGTCCTCACGATAAAGCACTACATCCGGCATTTTATCATGCAGAGTTATTTCAAAACCAAGGTCAGACAGCTTTTCCACATTCTTTACCAAATCCTTTTGAATGGTATCGCCGACATAAAGACATTCTGAATTAGGCGCAAAGCGAGGAGCAAATTCCTCAATTATTGCTTTCTGTAATTCATTGTGTTTGCCCGGGCTGAATGTAAAATCCTGATGATTGATTCGCACCGGCATCTTCTGCATCTTCTTTTTGGACGCATAAATTTGGGACAAGGATTCGTGATTGGAGATAAACATAGTTAAAGCCATGCCCGGTTCTGCCGCGTATGATGAATCTTCTTTTACCTCCTTAATTACGTTAAGAAATTCATTCGTAATGCGGTATCGATAATTGGGACTGTTAGTTGACATTCCATTGTCCTCTATGAGTGCCGCTGTACGGAAAGGGTGCATAGCTTGTTTGCGGAATGTTTCACGGGAGTTTTCGGCATAAATCACATCATAATTATCCGCGATAAACCGCATAATGTCATGGATGCGCATCCATTCATTGGTAGCGTCCGACCACTGTGACTCTCGCTTCAACCCTGCCATCGCAAGTAAAGCAAGGGCGCATAGAACACCTTGTTGTTTTTGAGGCATTCCTATCTGATTCAAAAGACCTTTTGCGTATTCTAATTTATCCATCGGTCTATGATTTTATTGCAATTTGCTTCTGTAAGGTCTTGATGCATAAGTTCTCTGCCCATTGCTTCAATAACCTCACGCTCCGGTATTGGCATTTGATTTACCTCGGTAGAGTTCACCTGAGTGGAACCATTCAATATACGATAATATGTATCGTATAGCGTGGAATTTAGCAACACATAAAGTCCGTAAGTTATACATGGCGAATCACACTTCACAAAATTCACTTTATTTTGCGTACTGATATATGCGAATTGTTTATATCGCTGTTTTAGGTATATGCCGCATTGAAGACGACGCTTCTCCTCCTTTGCTGTAAATCGTTTTACAAGTAGAAAGTCACTATTTTCTTGAAGGAAGGACACTCTATCAGTTTTAATAACCTCACCATCTTTGCCCAGCGGCCAAGTGACACGTCCATCTCTAATATGCTGAGAGTACAACAACGGAAAGGCTCCTTCCTCCATCTCGTCACGGAGCACTTCTTTCGTTCTGAAATCAACAATGATGCCAGTCTGCATCTTCATCTTTATGTCCGGTAAAGTATTTGGTAGTTTGTTGACTCTCTCCAGCACTTCAGCCTCCTTAACATCAGTCACGAGATAGACAAACTGATTTTTAGGGATAACAGTTTCGTATGGCGCCTGAAATCTTTTCAAATCCCGGAATTCGGATGTAGCTGTAGTCGTAATATTGATGCTTTTAGGTTTGTTGGTAGTCTTTTTTATCTTGACTATAATCGTTTCCTGCAGAATAGACTCCTCGTCAAATACTTTATTCCTGCTCTCAAATAAATGCACGTCCGTTATTACGCATTGACTGAACATGTAACTCCGGAATTTTTTGAAATAGGCACCGGAAGTCCATGACCGGGGAATGATATAGACAAGTTCTTGTTCTGGCTTTAGATTATAAATGCCCATAGACCAGAATAGGAAATATAGATTTGGGGCACCGTGACATACATCAGGCATCGCCTTAGCTTCTGGAGCATCCTTTGATATTTTAAGATAAGGCGGATTACCAATTATATAGTCATACTTATCCTTATCATCTACCATAAGAGAGTTTACACCAAAATATTGGGATGTGATGTAATTCTCTTTCAGAAGTGTGTACTCAATGCCGTATAACTGCTTGGCAAGCATCAAATTTTTCTCTAAGATTGGGAAAACTTCATCATCTGTTTCGTAGCATGTCAAGTGAACCGACCCTTTGAAACAGTTATCGAAGATATGGTCCAACAAAGCAGCGCTCAACACGCCAGTTCCAGCTCCGGCATCCAGTAGCTCAATATGAGTTTTTGAAAAATCAATCTCAAAAAGATCAGCCATAAATCTTGCTGTAGTAGCAGTAGTAAAGAACTGGCCGAATTTTTTTCGCTTTGATTTAGGTACATTAGCTATGAAGTCGTTCGTATTTCGCACGGCTTCTGCAAGGATACTATGTTGATTTCGGTCAGTCATTCTTTATGCCGTAAATTACATAAGGTTCTGCGACTATTCCATATTGTTCAGTGGGATTAAGTAACACACGTACATCAACCTCCAACAATCCGGCAATTGAACGTAACGTATATAAGTCTGGCTGAGATGTGTTTGTACACCACTTAGAGACAGTTGTAGGACTTACCTTTAACTGTTCCGCCAACCATTTGCTTGTTTTTTTCTTATCACACAAAACGGTCTTTATTCTGTTAATATCTTCGCTCATTTACAAAATCTTTAACTTAAACGCAAAGTTAATGAATTTTATTGATACAACAAAACTAATCATTAATGATTTTAATGCCTTAAAATTAAGCCAAGCAAATTTCGCCGCCTTTTGGTGGCCGATTATTTACAAAATGAGCCGGTAACATCTATTTTAGACTGACAGCATTAGAAAATACTATATGTCCTAAATTTAGGGACAGAGATGGCGATTTCTGTCCCTGAATTCAGGACAATATGAACAAGCTATATATAAAAACTCAAATTGCGATTCGTTAGTCAGAGTTTCAGACTGACATGCCTGTATGTCAATGGCTTCTAAATAACAATATGCCTAAACGCCGCCTTTGGGCGGCCGAAATTTTTAACAAAATCAGTGGCGCAACTCTATCACAGGGTCGCGCCACTTGTCATATCACGATTTGGCAAATAATGTCTTTACATATAAAGGTGCATACCGGTCACATCTGAAAAGATGTCCTCAAGCATATCGCAATAGACTCCTTCATAGGTCTTGATGTCCTTGATTTTGACCTCAAATATCTTTAGGCTGAACGATTGGCGATAGAACCTCATATTGTAGAGGTCTGCGCCTGCATCATAGATGATTTCAAGGCGATTAGCCGATGTCTTGTTACGGCTAAGGCTCATTCTCAATCCGTTGCCGAGGTTGATGAAGTCGTGGCTTCCGGTCATAACCACAAACCGCTTTCCTCCGATTTGTCGGAGTATGGTTGCTGCTATCTGATTGTCCATAGTGCTTTATTTTTGAGTGTTATGTTTATTGTTAAGCCATTCATCACGCTTGTGTCTGCACTCTGCGAGTGAGGGAGCGACACAAGAGAACAGCTCGTTGTCGGTATCTCGGTAGTCGTACATCACACGGCTTATCCGCTTGCCACGCTGGGCAGAGTAGAAAGTTTCGTATTGTTCAGTGCCGGGAGCGGTGGTCGTACTCACTCCGTTGGCGGTCATTTTCGTTGCCATATTCAATAGTGTTTTAGAAATTCACAATCATCATTCGCTGGTCGAAGGTCTTGGCGGTATTGCTGACAAGGCGTTGTTTTACCCAAAAGTGGTGTTTGCCATAACCATATAGGAAAAACTTGTTGAGGTCGGTACGCTCGGCGCATACGGCTACCGTTTCCCTCAGTTCGGTTTCATTGCGTGTCAGCAATATGCGGTTTATGAGGTCTAACACAACCGCTCTTATCTTATCGTCAAAGTCAAATATCAGACTTTCAATTATTACATTCATCTTGGTTGGGTTTTGTGACCTGCGCCATTGCTGACGCAGGTTTGATTAAACATTAGGCTCTCTTTCTCTCGGCTATCATCTTGGTGTTGTCGCTGATGATTTTGGCGATGCGGTCTTGATACTTGCATACCTTGTTTGCAAAGGCTCGGCATTGGATAATGTGAAAATCCTCCAAAGAAATTTCCACTGTTGCCACCTGCTTGTCTGCGATATAGGCAACGAAAACAAGACTATCGGATTTGAGGTAGTATCTTGCAGACGCCACGCATATATGCTGACTTTCTCCGACCATATAATAGTCATCAATCGTGTCAAGAGTGTGGATTTCAAGTTCTCCGTCAGTCATAGCCAATCCAAAATAGCGTGATTTCAGTTCTTGGAATTTGGCATTGTCCTCGGCTGCTCTTTTGCGGTCGGCTTCCATACGTTCCTTTGCACGCTGTCGGTTGAGTTTCTCCACATACTTGTCGTGTTCTGCCTTCAAGTCTTTTGGCATTATCAGCGAGGGGGAGTGAATGTCTTTGCCTAAGCGGTCAAGCATTGAAAGATAATCGCACCATAGGCTGATGTTCTCAATCTTGTATCCGTGGCGGTTGGCTACTTTGTAACTGCCCCAAAACTTGCCCCAATCCGAGGAGCGTTCAAGGCTGTAACGCACGGCTTCATAATCGCCCGATTTCATCAAGGTTTCGGTCATTGGGTTGGTCAACACCGATACCATAAGTTTCACGGGATTGATATTGTGGCACTCTCCCTTAAATCCGTTGCGTTTGAGTTCCGGAATTACGGAGTAATGGGGATATAGCCACTGGTCTGCCAAATGGCGGTAAACATCATTGTCACGGCGTATCTCCATAGGAGAGCCAAAGGCAAAAGAGTCAAGATAGTAGCCGATAGTCCGTTGGATTGCCCGTACCTCGCATTTGCCCTCTCCGTTAATCCAATACTGACCCACCTCTACAAAGCCGGGGGCGGCTTTCAACCCCTTTCGGAGCTTCACAATGATGAAGAAGATACGTAGGACTTGATACCCCTTGCAGGTAGTCAGCACGTTGAAGTAAGATTTTTGCTTGTTGGTGCGGTCAAAGGTATCAACCATTTTGAGGTCGGCTTTGCAGTTGGGGCAAGAGCAACGCTCGGCAGTATCGTCGGATTTCCACTGATGACCGCAGTCCATACAGGTGCATTTGTGGGATTTTGGGTGGCGATAGGCGAAATGTTCAACGCTGTTGCGGAAAGCCCATTCTTTCTGTTTGGCAGTGAGAGGGCGAAGATACCCTCCCGCTGACATTATAATCTTCTGATTTTTAGTTCTTGCTAACATATCCGTAAGTTTTAGAGGTCAAAAAGACTTGGTTGAACATTGATTTCTGCTCCTGCTTTCGGTGCGGTGGCGGTGTGCTTAGGTGCGGTCGCTTTCGGTTGGCTCTGTCTGCGGAGTTCTCGGAGCTGTTCTTCCTTGTACTGCTCCATAGCCTTCTCTTTGAGGTTGGCTTTATCTTCCTCGGAGAGTTCCGGCTTGCTGACAACTATGTTGCAGTTGACCTTTGCGCCTTCCTCAATCTCGTTCTCGTCAAAGTAATGTACCAGAAGGTTCATCACGGTTTCGTTGTCAACTACGCATAGTCCGCTCTTTTGGATTTGGGAGCATAGGTAGTTGATTGCCCCTTCCATAGACTTTGAGGGATTAGCCAATTTGATTGCGAACATCGGTTCAGCGATGCAACGCTCCTGCAACATCTGCTGCATTACTGCGATTGCAGAGTCGTTTGATTTCATTGTCTTTGCCATAGTCGTAATATTTTAGAGTGTTATTAACCAATAGATTATCCCTAACATCGTCAGTATGGAGATTAGCCACCCCACACCTCGGAATATCGGCTTTACAACCGCCCATATCATCAGACCGACAATAGCACCGAGGATAACCACAACCACCTTTGCAACCTTTTTTAATGCGGTTTGAGCTGGTGAAGGAGTGAAGCTCGAATTTTTAATATGTCTGTCGTTCAGTGTCATAAGGCGATATTTTTTTAATGCGTATAATCGCAGTTTGAAGTTTGTTCGCTCGATGAACTCTCCGCGTGACGGAAAGCAAGGGGTGTTCGCCTCACGGCTTAAAAAATACGAGCTGACCAACGGGAAGTCTGGAGATTTTTTCAGCCGAAAGGCAAAGAATACCCCGTTCCGGCACGTTCATCGCCACGAGCGAACACACTTTGAACTCCGCTTATAATCAGCATGAAAGTAGAGCCAGCGCAGCCCCGCAGGGTGACACTGAATGACAGACATACGAAAATGGTATCCTTGACAACGATGTGGAGGTGCAACGACCTATGAAAAGAACTGTGAAGCGGGCGTGAAGAACACGGGTTGCCGATTAGAGTCGCGCGAGGTACAGCGACGTCCCCGGCGCATCCTCACGCGGCGTTGAGGCTACCGGTGTTTAGCCCGCTTTCACTATGCGAGTGCGGTCAATGGGTGTCAGGCGCAGCCCGTCACCTTTTGACGGCACTCAACCCAGCACAGCCAAGCGTCGCATCTCCGCCTCGTTTCGCCAGTGAATATCATGGGGTATTCATAAGTTAGGAAATCAAAACCTCATAAATGAGGAAGTGAACTACTCTTGAATCAGCAAGTATGACAATCCTGTCGCTTTGCTTGTCTCTGTTCAATATGATATTGCAGTTCAATATAATTGAACGATTCAATATTTTTGAACAAAATAGTTGGTTATGTCAGATTTGTTCATTAACTTTGCGACGTTCAATAACATTGAACGCTCAATAATAACTGAACAAGAGATGAGCGATCAGGAAATACTAAATAGAGCCGTTGCTGCACTGAACAGCAATCTTTATCGTGCGAAAGCTACGGTAGATTATGACGGCGATGTCCCTTGTCTTACTTTAATGGGCAAGCGATTTTGGTGTGTCGTAAAGCCGAACCTTACACTTGTAGAGATGATGGACAAATGCCTTCCAGCCGATAAAGATGCCCGGATTCTTTACGTTACTATCAATGCCACGCCCAAAATGCTGGAACTTGCAAAAGTCCCTGATATCAATGTATTGGACTGCGCCGGGAATTACAATATCCAGTATCAGCTGAAAAATGGGAATGTAGTGCTGATGCTCGCCAACAAGGGAGAAAGACCAATTGATGATGTAATGCCCAAAGCATACCCTATATTTCTGGAAAAAGGACTTAAAGTTATCTTCTATCTGTTACTTGATAAGAAAAACATTGGTCGTCCTTACCGGGATATAATGGATGCTACCGGGGTTTCAATCGGAACAGTCAAGAATATCATTGATGGAATGATATATCAGCAATTCGCGCGTATTGAAGGGAATAAACGCTTTCTGACAAATATAGACCGACTGCTGATGCTCTGGGCGACAAACTTTGGGCAGATTCTGAAACCCAAACTGTTGCAGACCCGGTTTGCATTCCGCGATGAGGAAAAACGCAAGAACTGGAAGGCTATGACTCTCCCCGACGGCATGATGTGGGGAGGAGAACCTGCCGCCGCTCTTACCGATGGATTCCTTACACCGGGAGAGTTTTCTATAGATCGGAAGAGCGTCGTGTAGGGAAAGAGTGTGTCTCCTTGTGTAG